>NZ_BJXJ01000044.1 GCF_007990935.1 Vibrio sagamiensis NBRC 104589 | reverse complement strand
TCGTGACTTCATCATGGATAAGAGCAGAACTGGGCGCGCTCATATCCCACGCTATCCATCCGACCATAACCAACATGCTCACACCCATTACCGCCATTCGCACTGATTTAACGTTCATTCATTTCTCCTTGAATATCCACTTCAAATGACAATGCAACTTGCTCCTCATTGGCTTTCATATCTAAACGATTGATCGCCACATGTGGGGCGCTAAACAGTTCAGCTAACACCGTTATCAGACCGATATCTAAAGACGTAAAGTTCACCTTTAAAGTCGTGATAACGACATTATCTATCTTGCTTATTTCTGTCATATTGACCGCGCCCCCCAAACGCTCAACCCCATCAATGACGCTTACCAGATAGCCTGCAATAGGAGCAGGTTGCCAAGGAGGAGGGAACGAAAACAAAACATTCAGTTTTCCAGTGCTGGAATGATAGTGCTCAGCTAAGTTCGGATTGGATTGAAGCCAAACACGCTCCATCACTCGCGTCACCGTACTTTTAGAGACCTGCGCTTTTAATGACTGGTTTTGAAGAGAAAGTGGACCTAAAACCATCTCATTAGGCATAAACTTCGCCTCAATTAAGACATTTCTCGCACTGAGCAGGGCATCGCTGGCCACCACTTTGTTTTGCCAACCTTGCTCATAGGCTTGACGAGGGGTTAACGTTGCCACCGGTGCCTGGGTTGGCTCGGGCATCGGTGTTGGCCAAAGCATTAAAGCCAACATTAAAGCGCTCCCTAAACCGAGCGCCCCAAGCCCAAGCCAAATCATTGGTGAGGTCCGGCGTCGCTGCAGTTCATAGCGTTCATCGCTGTCATAAACGGGAGCGGCCATCACCACCGTTTTGGCCTTTTCCTTGGCACTTAAGCCATGAAGAAAGGTCTCATCGGTTACTTGAATGTGGGTGGCATGATGCAGTGCGTAGCGAAAATACGGCATAAGATCGTTCAATGTGCCGATGTGTTCTTGCTCTAACTGAGGGTGAAAGCTGGCCATGTACCAGCAATCTTCTCCCTGCTCTGAGCGCTTTTCGACATGCACCAAAAGGGCGCCTTCCGCTGCAGAAAAACTGCCCCAAAAAGCGTGCTCTAACTCTTGTTGCAAAAACTCGCCATACAAGGTGGCAGGGGCATCACTGATGTAACGCCAAAACTGTGTGCCTTTCACTATCACTCGCTCATAGGCTGCGGGATAGCGTTTACGGTGTTGCTTGAGAGCTTTCTTATCTTCAAGCACGGCACATTGTGCTAATTTCATATCACTGCGCCTTTCTTGGGGTTAATAACACTAAGGTTTCGACCGTGTCGTTGCTTGACCCTGTTCCGCCAAGCAAAGAAGAAAAGAAGTTCTTCGTTTGTTCCGCCGTCCGTGAGGTTTGTTTCACGGAAGCAATCACCACCGTTTGGCCATAGCGGAGTTTATTAACAAAGTTGATTTCCGATTTTTGCACTTTGAGGAAGTTGGCTTCATTACCAAACACTTCACGGTTCTCACGGCCCACAATTTTCTTAAGTTGGCCCGACAAACGCAGCCACACATCATCACGTTGCACCTTAGCCGACACCATGACATCGACCCCTTCGGTTTCGCTGGCTCGCGTAAAGCCACCGGACACCACACCCTCAGAGTTCTCCGACGTGATTTCATCAATGTAAGGCTCAATGAGTTCTTGGGTGATTTTGGCCGGTTGGTTATTCAAAACTAAGGCGGTGACTGGGGTTTGTGTAGACACGCTGCCTTGCTTTTCGAGCACTTTAATAAACGATTCAGTGCCGCTCCAATCGTCACTGCCCTTAAATGCCATGCCATAGCCTGCTCCTTGGGATAAGGTGGTCGTACCCGGGACAAAAAATTGCACCAGACCTTTCCCCGTGTCTTTCACCACCTTCCAATCGATGCCCCGTTCGGTGCCTAGGTTAGAGCGAAACTCCAACACCTGAATATCGAGTAGGACTTGCTTTGACAGCTCAGCTTGATAGTGGTCAACAATGCGAGTGACTTCTTGCATTCGGTCGGGCGTGGTTTTAACAATTAAGGTCGTGGTATTGGGTGACACCGTCACCATACTGTCTTTGGTTTCATCACCGGTAAGCATCGCCGCAATGGTGCTCGCCACTTCTTGGGTGATTTGCACATTATCAAAGGACACGTTGAGGTATTGGCCCTCAATGCGCACGTCACTTTCTCCTGACGATTGGCCTTGTGAGCCAAGCTGCCCCGTGACAGCGCCGGTGGGAATATTCAAGGTAAAGACTCGGGTGATGGTGCGAGTGACTTCCAAGCGGGCATTTTTCACTTCAATGCCATACCCCGTTTCACGCGAGAGCAAGTTCAGAACTTGCCCTCGTTCGTTAGAGAAATTCAACGTGACGAGCTTGTTGGGTTTGACCATCTCACCAAAATAAATCGGCACCCCGGTGCCGTGCATGATTTCTTCCAGCACCACCGACAAGGGACGCTCGGCCACATTGACCGTAATGCGTTCATGCAGCCAGGCTAAGTTAACCGCTTCTTCCATCGGTTGGATGGTGACAGGCGGCTTGTCGATGTAACTCACTTTCGGCCGCTTGGCTTGCTGGGTGTGCTCGGCAATGGTGTCCGACACGGCTTGATTATGACTCAGGTTGTCTTGAAACTCCGCCGAGGTGCAGCCCAGCATCAATAGGCAAAGCAAGGCAGATAAAAAGAAAGGAAGGTGCATTTATCGATCCTCTTGAATGAGCACTTGGCCCGTTGATTGAATGATGTCCGAGCGCAATGGGTAAGCATCCAGCACCGACGTCAGTGCCATCACGATGTCGTCTTTTTCTGTCAACAAGTAGTAATCGGCGCCAAACTTGTAGTTATCGGCAGCTAAATAGCTGCGCGCCGGAGAGTCGCCCTCTACCCACTTCAAGCCGTAGTTATTGACGACATTTTTCACGACGTTTTTGATGGAATGGCCCGTCACATGCGTTAAGCGGGCCTCGCCTTCAAAGTCGTAAACACCGGCAACGTTTAAGTCTGGGTCCATCACGATTTGCAAAGGCATATCGAGGGTGCGCGATAGGGCAACAACCGCTTGCTTCAAACTGCCACGAAACCCTTTAGGCGCTGGGGCTTCGCGGCTTAATATCGACCTGTGGGCCTCATCAAGCTGCCAAGCAATGTTGTTCATGCCAGCGGTGTTAAGCCAACGTGTCAGTGCCACTTGATAGGACTCTCCGTGGCGCACCGTGTAATGGGGTACTGGCTTTTTCATCATGGGTATCTTTTTATCACTCGGCGCATCTTTGTTAACCAAAGGCTGACCAAATAACGTCAAAGAATGAGATTTGGGTGCATCATTCTGCTCTATCAGCGAACGCCTAGGTGCGTCGCGGGTACTCGCGGTTTGAGTGGGTTTAAACACCGACAAATCGCGCTCAATAACATGCACAGTTTGTAACTCAAAGTATTCACCTTGCCCAGTGTAGTCTTGACTGGCGCAGCCACACAGTAGTGTGGCCAGCCCTAACGAAATGCGCTTTTTCATTTAATGCCCCCTGCCAACGCTGATGAGGTGATGCTGTTTATCGATGATGAGGGTGTTGTCTTCGCCAATGAGCAGTTGAAGGGCATGCAGCACCGGCATGGTCCGGTGCATCTTGGCCCCTGTCGGAATGGGTTGAGCCAATACGCTTTTCGCGCTTTGCGGCGCAGGGTAATCGGTGGTGACGTAATAACCCAGTGGCTCAACCAGCCATTTAACGGCTTGCTCCACATGAGTCAGCTCTGGGGGATAAATGGTTCTGACCGACACTTGCAATGTATCGACATCCGGTAATCTAGGAGCGGCAACGCTTTGGCCGACACACAACGCGCCAAGCAAAACCAAAATGAGTCTGTTCACAGGTAATCCTCATAAATATGACGCCAAGGTTTGAGGTAAATCTCATCTTCGACGATGACATTCATGCTTTGACCTGGACGAATGATGTTGGTTGGTTTGATGGCTAAATACTGCTGAGCCAGTGGTGAGGTTTGTTCGCGTATCCCTTGCGAAAGGTCGCCAACATAAGAATCATCAAAACTGGTGCCCGTACCTTCATAACTGCTGGCGTTGGCCACAAGAGCGTAAGCGGCGACCCCCAAGAACTGAGCCATAAGGTGGCGTTCCACTTGGTCACTGATGCCGGTCATGCCTTCTCGGTCAAGTCCCGTCGACTTAGACAAATCAATTTTGTTGCCATTTGGCAACACTATCCAAGGCACCGTGTAGCCCATGCGTGGATTAATCACCCCATTAGGCCCGCTCATTTGTATCGATTTAGCGATGATTTCCGCCCCCTTGGGGATAAGCACGTATTCATTGTTGGAATCAAAGATGTCTTGTGAGACCAAGGATTTAAACGTGCCCACGTTGTCACTGCTGACCTTGCTCATCACCACACCAGGGATAAGCGTGCCAATGGGTAACTTAAACAGGCCATCGGTTGAGGCGTTGTATTGATTTTGCTGAGTGAACCCCGCAATGTTAGGGGGAGGCGCTGAAAAGCTTTGTTCAAGCGACTGTAAGGTTTGACGTTTTTGCTCACCTTCAAAGGCACTGTAATTGCCCGCTTGAATTTGCTGCTTTAATATCGCCACCTCTTGTAATCGACGTTTGATCATCTCCCTTTGCTCATCGCCGCTCAGTTGCTCATCAGGCAACCCAGGCGCTGACTCAGTCGGTCCTTGCCCAAGCGGCTCAGGGATTGGCACTGCAACTTTCACGATGCCCCACTGGCTGCGCGCGGCCAAAGCAGAGCGCTTGTACTCTAAGGCTTGGTGTGCGAGCATTTCTCGCTCTAAAGGATCGTCTTGTAAGGTAGTGCTGAGCACGGTTTTCGCTTGCTCAACGATGGTTGAAGTCTCCCTCGTTGTGGGGTCGGACACTTTTTCACGTTCCTTCGCAATTTGTTCAAAGGTCTTTTCCATCACAGGGGTGGGCGATTGGTCGACCTCACTTTTCACCTCCTTAATGGGCGTAGGCGAGGTATGACTGAGCTTTTCAAACGCCATGACCAGCACAAACATCAAACACACCGCTCCAAAGGTCAGCAATGCATACATCTTGGCTTTTTTATCAAATCGGGCAGGCGTTTCTTGGCTTTCCTCTTCTTTCTCTGCGTCGCTCATTAGGTGTTCCCCTTAGTGTGGTTGTCCCGGCGCTGCACATCGATGGTGACTTCATCAATGCGCAAAGTGAAGGAAGGGTAAATGCCGGTGACTTTGTACATCCCATAGGTGTCGATGTAGCGAGTCGGAGCAATGGCCCGTTTCCCTCCGATGGTGGTTTCCACGCTTAAAATGCCGCGATTGGGATTCGCCAAGCGGATATAAGTGAATTGTCCGTCGTCGTACACATCTGAAATGGTGTTACGTCCAACGAACTCACGCCCTTCATTCCATTGATACCGAGTGTAAATTCGGTATTGGTATTTCTTTAAGGCGTTCACTACCGCGTTTTTGACCGCCGTTTGCGAGGATTTTTGGGCGTGACTGAGGGCCTTTTCCAGTCTTTCGATTTGCCCTTTATCAACGGCGCTGCTTTGCGGGGTTTGCGCGTGCATAAAGGTCGAGAGCGCTTGCTGTTGCTCCTCACTGAAAATGCGTGAGCCTTCTGACACGATGATGCAAGGCTGATTGCGTTTGCCACTGACTCGGGTGGCTTGGATGTCGTAGACTTTACCCTCATCGGTGGTCGCGAAAATCATCGTTCGCTGACCTTCTTTTGAGCTGGAGTTGGGTTTAATGAAAATCGAACTGCTTCCTTCCATACCGTCGACGTCCCACAGGTGATTATTTGAAGTCAGAGGCTTAGCCACAAGATTGCCAGGTAACTGAATGCGCCCCCCTAAAAATAAAGCGCTATTAATGTGAATGATTTCCCCATCCTTGTGCTTGATGGGCTGGCAAGTTGCCCCGTGGACCCACGGCGCCCCCAACAGGCTCAGCAAAGCCAAGCCTTTTTTCCATTTATTCCTCATGACGGCGTTCCTTATTGAGTGATTCTTTGAGAATTTCGACCCCAATGGGGTTCACGCGAAGGTGACTGAGCGGGGTGTTGGTTAATGTGGTTTTGTCCACCAATCGCCACTGCAGCGACAACACCAGCGCTTCTTTGGTGGTTTTTTGGCCCGCACCGCTCAGCTCTCTCGTGAAATAGACGTTGGTGCGCAGCGCTTTATCAGCGCGCCCCGAACTTAAATGGACGTCGACCTTGTCGTAATGCTCGACATAACGAATATCGATGCTGGCATTGCGATTTTGCTTCTTAAGTTGGTCAATTTTGCTCCAAGCATCAAAGCCGTCTTTCGCCAGAAAATAGGCTTTCAAGTCCGAAGACATAAACGCACTGGCTTCGCCCCAATCGGCTTCAATCGTGCTGGAGTCACCTTTAAATCGGGCGATGGTGTAACGCTCAATCAAGGCATCAACGGTGGTTTTGAAATACAACTGCTCATCTTGAGGCTGGTATTCCACCACTTGCCAAGCCCCATTAGGTGACAGTTTGACGTAAGCGATTTCCTGATTGTGCTCGGCTTTGGCAAAGGCGTACCAACAAAACATCACCAGTAAAGCGATCACCCCCACACAGGCCAGTAATAAAAAGAAATAGCGATTACGCTCTGACACGAGCAGTGCCTCACGACTTAGCTGACGCTTTGCCTCACTTTTATGGTTATTTTCAACCGTGATGGTGTCCATTGTGCCTCCGACTAGAACTTAGTGAATTTCTTCGCTAACTGAGCCGCGCCGCGACCGACCGATTTGCTCGGTGACACCACGCTCCCTCCTATGGCAGCAGCAAACGACATCGAGGCCAACACCAAGGCAATCGACAGCACCATGGTGCAAATGGCCTGACCAAAATCTTCCGTCGACATATGCGACACATTACGGGCAGCGTAAGAGCACGCCGACAAATCAGGATTACCCTGGCAGTTGATAACCCCAATGGTGTGAAACTGTGCTTTCAGTGCAATTGCGACTAACACGCCGGTTGCTCGAAGCAACACAAGCAGTAACAAACTGCCCAGCACAAGCTTGAACCAACCATCAAACAAACCCCGCGTAGCGGGGTGGGCAAGGAGAGGAATGAATAGCAAGCCTAAGATTTTGGCGAGTGCTAACGTCAACAAAGACCAAATGCTGATGACCATCATGGCCGCTTGGAGCAAAAATGCCGTGACATGCCACAACAGGGTATAGAGCACATCGCCAATGGCCATGTTAAAAAGGGAGACGTCCTCACCATATAAGTAACCCAAGCTTTTGCTGACCCATTTGCTGAGAAAAAAGGGGTCGGCGTTGCCCGTTCCTACTTTGAGAAAAAGCAGCCCCAAATCATCAAACATGGCATAAGCCACATCAAACACCGTGGTAAAACTGCCAAAGAGCAACAAAGTGGCAAACACCATCAAGGTTGCCTGGGCAATGGACTCCACATCCAGACCACTGAGCATGAATTTGCTGACCTCGGTGAAATAAACCAGCGCAATCAAGACCGCCATTAACGTTATGGCAAACCAGTTGATGTCGGGATGCTGCAAGAGAGCATGAATAAATTCGTTCACCCCAGACAACAAGATTTCTCGAAACTGATTCATCGCAGCAGCCTCTCATCAACGGGAATGGCGGTATTATTGGCCTTTTGGATCGCTTTTAAGCGTTTCATCGCCGCTTGGTATTCGACGTGATGGCGCCGCTGAGAAGCTTGGTTGGAATAGGTCATGTTCGACAACTGCACCTCATTGAGCGTCGCTATCTGCTCAATCAACACTTGGTTTTGCTCTACCATCAGCTGTAACGTCGCCAGCTCGCTTTGCTCACCCAGCCCCACTCTTTGCTCATCAATGTGCGCGATGTCTTGGTGACTTTTCACCATACGCTGCTGGTAAGACTGGCGCTGATGCTCCATCAAGTTCGCATCATTGGCTAAGGTGTAAGCCTGACTCATATCCGACGGTGTGTAGCCCAGTGCTGAGCTGGCCAGAGTGTCGAGTTCGCTTTTTGGCGCCACACTCCCGTATCGATTGACGACAGCTTGAGTGTTTCCCGAGCCTTGCCTGCCTTGATATTGCTCAGTAAAGCGCAGTGAATCACGGGTGATACCCGAATAATCTCGGCGATCAATCTTGTACTCAAGCGACTTAGCTTGGTTAAGCAGCACCTGATATTCACGCAAGACTTGTTCATACTGATTAATGGCGGTCAGCAGTTCGTGGGTGTTGATGCCCGTTTGCTTAAGCACTTGCTCATATTCTTTAAGAATTAACGAATACTCGCTGATATTTTGAGTTAAATTGGCCACATCGATGGTCGGAAAACCGCCCGCCGACAAAGAGAAATGCGCACTGATACACAGTGCGATCAATGATTTTTTCATATGCGTACCTACCAGCTAGTTACCCGATTGCCCATGTCTTTTGATTTATCTCGCGCCAATGCATCAAAAAATCCATCAGGAATTTCAATACCAAATTGCGGCAATACTTGCGCAAGCACATCGAAACGCTCGGGGTAGTCTTCGTCCAAGTTGGAAAAAATGGGTTTGGCTCTGTCTTCATGACCAATGACAAGAAAGAATCCCTGTCTATCTCGGTCCCATCCGCATAAGGCATGAAACTGGCCATATTGAAAGTGGTGCTGTGACATCATTCACGTCCACCTGTTGATTGAGTTACCTGTGTTGAGAGCCTTATCTGACGCCAACGCTTCCAATAATCCGCTGGGCATATCAATGCCAAACCGCGCCAACACCACCGCAAACCCATCAAAGGTTTTTGGGTGCGGCGTGTCTTCATATAAGTTGGAATAAATCGGCGTACTTTCGAATGTTCCGTCACGGTCAATGACAAGAAAGAACCCTTGAAGAGGGCGGTCCCAACCACACAGAACGTGCAGTTGATTGTTTTGAGATTGAAAACGATGTTGAGACATAACAGCTCCTTATTTAACGTTGAATGGCCTCCACGATACGGTCGAGGGCCTTATCAATATCTGGCTCAGCTTCAAAGATGGCCTTAGCTAAAGCCGCTTCATGAGGCCGGGAGGTGGCGATGGCGTATTGCTCATCTTCGACGTGCAAATTGACGACCTTAGCGATGCCGATATCCATTTGCTTGATGTAGGCTTGTTGCTTGGGTTTCAGACCCATGATGGTGTGGCATTCGCTGTCTGATAAGAACGGAAAGGCATGCTGGTATTCTTCCCGGCTCATTTCCGGATCGCTCATGAACACAAACGTGGTGGCCGCACTTCTGAGCGTTGACCACTCTTCTAGTGCGCTGTAATGCTTGGGCGACTGAGTCCAAAACCCCATGCCACCGCCATGCTTAAACCAGGTTCTGGCCTTAGCAATTAAAAACTCTGCCGCACCTGGCTGCGAAAGCACGTACTGACATTCGTCCACCTCTAAAAATTTGGCCTTGGTTCGGTAAGTGGGGTTTTCAAAAAGTCGCACACTGCGAAAGAAAATCTCGGTATTGATCAGCGCCGCAAGTTGTGGACTGTCTTTGACGCCTTGGGTGTTGTAAACACTAAATGGTCTGTCCAATTGCCCAATGGCATCCTCGTCGTTATCAAACAAATTGCCATACACACCATCACGACGAAACATAGCCAGCTTCTTTTGCAGCGTGGGCGCGCATTGCCCCAGCATGGAGGAGAATGAACACAGCGCCCCTGATTTGGCCATAGTTTGACGGATAGCTCGCTCAATGTCCTCTTGCTCGATAGAGGTCAAGGTTTGATATTCAATGGCCTCATTCATACTTAACATCAAACGGATCAGGTGCTTCATATGACGAAAGAAAGTGTCATCACCAGGCCCTTCACAGAGGGTAAAAGGGTTAAAACCTTGTGTACTTTGCGCCTCTTTCAGACAAAACAGCGCGCTGTCTTGGCCAAAAAAGCGGGCGAGGGGCTCGCTACCTTCATCGATGTCCATGGCACAATACATGCCGCCTAGCTTTAGAAAATGCGTGGCAATACAAAGCTTGAGAAAGGTTTTTCCACTTCGAGTGGGTCCCACACCGATGACCAAGCACTTGTCGCCCACAAAGGGGGTGTAATGAAAAGGTACGCCGTCGTCACTTTCCAGTATGTAAACCGCCTCTTCTTTCGTCTCTCCCAAGTACCAACTGGGCACCCCAGGATGGCTGCGAAAAAATAAAGACAAGGCGGAAGCTTGTGTACTGTTGAGCAGAAGAGCGCGAAGGGGGGCATCCGCGCAGCCAAGCAGTAGGTTTTGATACGCGTCCGATAGGCCCACACTTTCCCATAAAAGGTGAAAATCAGCATTTTCCAACACCGATTTGAGTCGTTTCACTTGCTGCTTTAAGCGTTGAATGTCCTCATCAAACACCACCACATAAGATAGCCATTGACCATAGTGGTCAGGATCGTGCGCAATGTGTTCCAATGACTCGGCCATCGCGTTGAGCCTCGGGTTCGCCTCAATCCGCTTTTTGATTTCCGCTGGGGAAGCGGTGCCAAATAGCATGTCAGACACCTTGGTGCTGTCGCGCACCATGTCTTGCTCTTTACTCGATACCATGGCTCGTTTCTCGCCCTTATCAAAAGGCACAAAGCGAGTGAAGTAGAGATAATTGCCTTTTTCTAACACCGGATTGATGTCGCTGGCCCAAGCCACTTCAGGCACGCTATCCAATCCCACACCTTGCACGCTGGCAATGCGAGCGTACCTCACCTGACTGCCATAGACTTTGAGGTAATGCACGCCATCAATCATCACCACGTCCACATCTCCTGTGGCCAACAGGACATCCCAGTCCCACTCAGGCGCTTTCAACCCTGAAGTAAGAACATCGGGCGTCAAACTTGTTAACGCTTTTTGTAAGCGAAACAAACCATGAGTATCGAGCCGTTCGTTATCGATAGAGCGAAAGCTGATACCAAGATTTAAATTATCCAAGGCTTCATCTAGGCACTCAATTTGCTCATTTAGCTGCTTCTCTTCCAGCACCAGGGCATGACGCAAGGACAACTTTTCCTTAAGCAAGGCCCGCTTTTGTTTATCAAACAGCGCTTGAAAAACTAATGACAGCCAGGCCATCCCTTCCATCGCCTCTCGGGGGACCTCAAGAACCCAGTACAGCTGAGACTGATACAAGGCTCGTTGATGATTTAAAAATGAGGCTCGCCGCTCTGAGACCAATTGGGCTCGGGGATGAGGCCGTACTTTTAAGACCAAGGGAGGGCTGCAGTAATGGAAGTAATATTGACTTAACGCACACTTAAACGGTAGACGCTGGATAACATTACGCAATAATTGGGTCAGCCTTCGCCGCTCCTTTGCACACAGTGACACGGGCTCAACCCCACTGAGAGATAATCCGCCCAGTACACTCCCCGTTTTGGTTAACACGCTATGGTCCCCAATGATCCCATAGGTTGGAATTTGTGTATTGAGCGCCGTCATGAGTCCTCCTTAAAATGACTTGACCCAAGTAATCAGCGTGCCAAGGCCAAAAATACAGATGGCCCCAATGCACGCTCTTAAAGCCCAAGCGGCTGCCGGACCTGCTTCCTTTGGTTTGAGAACCCAAAGGGCAATGGCGCCAGCAAAAGCAAGGAAAATTACAAACATCGATCCTGTTCCTCCTAAAAAATCGACGATGTCTTGAAAGAATTTTCCGACTTTAGCAAAGGGACCGGTTCCTCCTTCTCCAAGAGAGACACTGGCAAAGCAAACCAGCGATAATTGCATTAAAAAAAAGGTGGCAAATAACTGCTTATAGCGTCTTCTCATGATGTTTTCTCCATTGTTGAAACGTTAAAGTTCGTCGATGTGTTTGAACGAACACCGACTTTTTATTGACAAGATGTGCGCTCAATTGCGCCGATTGAAAAGTGCGAAGCCACAATCGCCAAGCATGAATATCTTGCCGATGCGCGATTTGCAGTGGCCTCAACACCAGTAAGGTCCAACACACGCCCATTCCAAGCCCTATCCCGAAACCAAACACAGAAATCAGTAATCCAGTGCCGCACAAACAAAGCAGCATGGCAAAAGCAAAGATTTCGATGGGAAGGCCGAGGTAGGAGGAATGGTGGTGCAGGGTTTGATTGATGATAAGTTGTGGGTGTTTCTCCATATTAATAACTGCTTAGGTTAATAAAACTCGGTATACAAAGGCACATGTTTTGGACCCAACTCGATGACACCAAATAAGTGTGCGATTTATCGAGCGACGCTGTAAGGGGTATACTGACCCGTTTTAACAAAGGGTGAGTAGTAGGGCTGATGCTTAGTCAGAGCACGTTGAAACTCTTTTAAAGCATCACGACGGTTCGTGTGCTGACGCCAGTTTTTTTCCGTCAACGCTGCGTTTTTTTGCCTGCGGTAATGTCGTCTTGCACGTTTATAACTGGCAATCTCTTCTGTAGAAAGGAGCAATTTGGCTACTTTCTTACGAGACAAAATAGAATGAAGCGGATACTCAACCTTTTTTTGACGATCGGATTCTTTAGGGCAAAGGGCCCTTTGAGGGACCTGGAGTGGTGTCACATGATAAGGAATATCAATGGATGAAGCCGTGGTTAATAAAGCAAAAAGTTGATGCTCCTCTTTTGTATCAAGAGTTCTAATTTGAAGAATTGAAGTCTGCTTTTCAAAAGCCTGTGTAGCTTTGTGAAAAACATGAGTTGGACAATAACAATAATGAATTGTGTAGCTGTGCATTTCTACTCTCCATTTCATACATGAACATTGTTTGACTCACCACAATGAGTCAAACAATGGGTTCTGCAGAGAACCAAGAAGGAAGAAATCTGGTATTCCCAGTCACCGATGAAATCGGACTTGGACATCGCCCCAGAATTGGCGTAATGGTGATTTGATTGGGAAATTTCGCATCCCACGCCGCCAGGCGCTCTTGCGTAAAGCTGTATTAACTCTAAGGCTTCCAGTCAGGGAAACGCTTACAGTGATCTTCTAAACGAAGCTTGGCTTCCGCTTTTTTTGACCGAATGGCTTCTTTAGCGGACCGAGTGATAACGGCATTAGCATCACTCGAAATTTTAAACTGAACGCCAACCTCGCTTTGTTCCTGTTCAAAACTTGAACTCATAAATAATTACCGTGGTTAGTGAAACCGAATAAATGAGTTGTGATGCGCTTGTTGCATCTACATATAAACAATATTGCATATCCTAAGATATGTCAACTTAGTTTACACATAAATACAACAAAGTTTACAATGGCGAATTACTCAACAAGAACTGCTTCATTTACTACAATTGACAGAGTGAAAATGGCACTCATAAATGTGAAAATGCAATGAGCAAGATGTATCCAAGACACGGAATGATATGATTTTCTTTAAAAATAACTCTGACACTGTAGGTAGCCGCATCAAACTAGCGATACACATCCGCGGCGAGACGCCAGCCTCCATAGATAGAAAGACCGGTATTGCGAAAAGCTATATATCAAGAGCAATCAACAACAAGATCTCTAATCCTAAAAAACTCATTCAAGTAATCTCAGAGGAATTAAAGATATCTTCAGATTGGATAATGACCGGACAAGGGAGGATGGACATAGAACCTGACAACCGTATTCCAATATATTGTATTAAGGCTGATCAGGTTGACGGATATATTATTATTAAAATGGACAACCTAATAGAAAATAACACTAAAGCATGGAAAGGAATCAATACACAACCATACAATGAAGAATCAATTATCATAAGTATCGATAACAAAAACAACACACCAGGCGAATACCTTTCAAAAATTAACAATGATTACAAAATAATAACGAGGTATAATGATCAATATTCAACAAAATGGTTCGGAAGGGGTGATCTGGAAGAAATAATGAATATAGAAGACTACGAAATTATTGGCTATGTTGTTGCAACTTTCATGAATTTAGAAATAAAAAAAATAGAAATATGAAACTAAATATTTATAGGTTTAATAAAAAAATGGCTTATTACACAGATGATAAAGGTAAAGAAATGCATTCTAGCATTGACTTTATCATCGAAAGTCAAATGATAGAGTACTTCAATAACGAAGATAAAATCACACTCTGCGAAAAGTACAAAGAATTATATAGTGACAAGCTTGTCATAGAGGAGGGGTTATTTGGAGGCTACTCAATATATAAATCAACAAACTCCTCTTATTTGAGTCTCCTTAGGTGTTTATTCTATATGTGCATGATTCTCTCTTGTTTACTTGCACCGAGAGAGATCACAGTTCTAGGAATGAAACAACCAGGAGGAATTCTACTTTTTTGCCTATCATTTTTATTCATTGATACTATATGCCAGTCATATGGTTATATAGCAGCAAGAAAAACTCTTCTAATCAATGCATGCTTGATGTTTTCATCTGGGACACTAATCTATTTATCATCTCTTTTCCCCGCAATTGGGAATGATGAAGAATACATAAATGTTGTATTCGGACCGATGATAAAACTGTGTTTTATTAATGGACTCTGTTCATTAATTGCAGACCAAATTAACGCTTTCGTATTTAAGAAAATAAAATATATCACAAAAAACAAAGCTCTTTGGTTAAGGTCCATAACTTCCACAACAATAAGTCAGTTTTTCTTTACAATATTGTGGATATCATTTTTCAAATATGAAAAATTATTCAATATAGACACGTACTTTTTCATTGCTTCTAATTTCGAAATAAAAGTTCTTTTTTCTTTTATAACAGTACCGATTCTATATATAATGACAAAACAGCTAGCAATGAAAATAAAACATTGAGTATTAATAGTAGAAATTGATAGCTTCTTTTTATAGCGACGCTATTTTGCGTCGCTACCCTATAAAACATTAACTAAGCAATCATCTTTGATTTTGCTTTTGCATAGAGCTCCATCGCACCACCGAATCCGCCAACAACACTTGGTAGTTCGCCTTGCTTCATGACCTCAGTTAACGCCAATTGATAAGTATCTAGCGCATTATTTGAAAGAGGAATATCTTCGAATACATAATCTACCACTAGTCTGTATTGTTCTAAAAAATAATCCATTGGTGAGGCTAAGTCTGCTTTGGCA
This sequence comes from Vibrio sagamiensis NBRC 104589, assembly GCF_007990935.1. Taxonomy (GTDB): domain Bacteria; phylum Pseudomonadota; class Gammaproteobacteria; order Enterobacterales; family Vibrionaceae; genus Vibrio; species Vibrio sagamiensis. The sequence goes on along the minus strand of NZ_BJXJ01000044.1, from coordinate 13,500 downwards.
GTCGATAACTTCTCATTGTGTTTCATTTTAAATGTTATCTTAGTTTCATTAGTTGCTTTTTTACCTTGTCGAGTTTCCAATACATATCCTTTTTGATTTTTATACTCCCATACGCCATCCGAATCTTTCACAATCTGTGCAAGTGGGCGATCCAAGCAATTGCGTCTAAATCGAGAAAAATCAGCGTGCTCATCTAAAGATGTTCCGAGCATCGCACATAGTTCACCAACGCTCGTCGTATAATCCCTAGTATTTTTAAAACGTGAAATTATTTCAAAGATTCTCTTCGTATAAGCACTTTTAAAGCCCAAGACAAGTTTTGCATCAATAATGCCAAAGTTATTTTTATTCAGCCCATAGTCCAGCATTCTTGCTGCTTGGCTACGTGTGACTTCGAGCCTCAACTTTCCATTGTTAAACTCAGCTTCACTAATTAAATTAGCAACTAAAAAGTCACCCGCCTGTGTACTAATCTCAGCCTTTCTACCAACCAATCGGTCGCAAACTGAATGCAAGAAAGTTTTACCCGTTTTTTTATCCATTAAGTTTAACGATTTTACTGAAACATTTAATAACTTCGCGACTTTCTCTTGCGTGAAGTAGAAAATTGTTGGTAATGACTCTAACGTTTCTGGAATTGATGGATCAAACTGACCTTTTACAACTTTACTTTTATCTGCGAATTTTTTAACTTCCATAAAAGCCAGAGTTACAAGATCTTGTTCGCGGGCACTCATTCTGAACTTAGCAATAATAGCATCATGTGGCTTTGTAACACTTTTGCCTTCTTCTTTCTTCATACTTGTTACCTAAATCTACCTAACATGTGACCTAAACAATAATACACTAGGTAATATGTTGGGTGCTTTTTCATCTTGAATTGTGACTTTAATTAGCTTCTTAATAAATTTTCTACATGTAGATAAGTGGAAGTTTTAGGTCATAGGTCCGGAAGTTTTGGGTCATAGGGCGGGAAGTTTTGGGTCATAGGATGGGAAGTTTTAGGTCATAGGTCGGGAAGTTTTAGGTCACAACTTGTCACATAAGCAATTGTTTTAAAAAGATAAAAAGAGTCCTTTTACCCTTGTTTATATATTATTACCCTTATTTATACCTCCATTTTTACTTAGTAACACTCATATTTCGCGTTACTAAGTAAAAATACTCTTGTTTTTATTACAATGAGATATGTGGATAAAAGATTATCTGGAGCTCTGATTAATGAATTATCGTGTTTAAACCTCATTTGGTTTCGATTGTGGACAAACATGGACAGACAAGCTGTCCACTCTTTGACACACAACCGAACTTATGGGTACGTGTGATAACTAGGCTTTGCGCTCCGCGCACAATAAATTTGTTATATTTTTAATATTAAAATAGATTTCACAATAACGATGTCACTAATATCTGTGGATAATGCAGATTTAATGTTAGTTTGGGTAGATTAAAGGTTAGAGTGGTCAGGTTCCATGTTAGATTATGCAGATTCCATATAAGATTCGGCAGATTTAATGTTAGTTTCATACAAGTTCCATGTTAGAGTGTAGTACTTAAAACATTGAAAAATAAATATAAAAAGATTCCCTTTACCTTTATTACCCTTTACTACCTATATTACCTTCTTTACCTATCTCTATTTAAATACCAACAATCGTCCCTCATATTGATATTTAAATAGCCTCTTGCTTACCAATGGCTTGCATGTGCATAACTTCTTTTGCTGCGCTCATAAGTTAAACACATACCACCAAACATCGTAGATATCGTTTTTATATACATTTTACGACAACAATGTCACTGATATCCGTGTAGTAGTTTTCAAGCTCTAGCATGTCTATTTCACCCCGACGTTCTTTATAACCACGATGCTGACTAGCAAAACCTATAATGCCTTTTCCAAAACGATCATTAAGTTGATCTAAGGTATCGTTTAAGGCCTCTTTGTTATCGAAATAATCAAATAAATCATACTGCTTGATGTCTGCATCCAATAAACGAATTGCGCCCACACCTAACTTATAAATGGGTTGTGTCGCTAAATTCTCGGGTAGGAGTTGATTAAACTGATGACGCAGCTCCTGCAATGCAAAGCTGGTATCCGTAAAGCCTATTTCTGATGTCGACTCAATACGACGGTAAAAAGGAGTGCAGCGGTCGTATTTAGAGGTACTCACAAACGCTGATAATACTTTTACTTCACTCTTTTGGTCACGGGCCTTACGCATAACTTCAGCACAATGGTGTGCTAACTCTGCGAATAGATCCTCTTGGTTATGCAGACGATCTCGATAAGAAGCGGTCGACCATATCTGTTTTTTCTTCTCTCGTTCCGTTGAAAAATCGAGGCAAGGGGTTCCGTTGAGTTCAGAGATAACATTCGCAACATTGATGGAGTAACGTTTTTGATAAGTTTTTGGATCACATTGTTTCAACTGATAAGCGGTGATTATACCTTCCTGAGTAAGGTGTTTGTTCAGTTGTCTTCCAATATTCCAAAGTTTTCCTACTGGCATTTGTTTTAAAACAGTATTGATTTCTTTTTCGCTGATCAGTACACATTGCCCTTGATAAGGTTGGCAGTTTTTTGCAGCCCAGGAAGCGACCTTGGCCAAACTTAAGGTTTTACCAACACCGGCACCAGTTGGAACCCCTGTTTCCCTGTAAACCGCTTTTCGTAAGAACAATACATGCTCATCGAGGTTAACGTTAATGCGGTGCAGGTGGCTCATATCTATAAAGACTTCGTCAACACTATAACGCATAGATCGGGCGCCTTGTATGTGCTTCTCAAGCGCTGTCATAAAGCGGTCTGAGTGGTGACTGAAGGTATTAAAGTTAGCTTTATACACAATGCCTCTATGCAAGCGTAAACGGTCTATCTCTTCCCAAATAGGCGTAAATTTAGCAATGCCGATATTTGTGCAAGCGCGATTGGCTGCAATAGAAATGCCTTGGCCAGCTGTGACCAATAAAGGTAATTGTCTGAGTTGAGGCTTGTAGGTCACGCATGCTTCCGCATAAAAACGTGTACTACGACAGGTTAGTGTAGAAAAAGCAACTTACACACATAAATAAATCTGGAAGAAGTATTATCACTGACTACTCTGTGTGTATAACCAGTACTTTTCCATGAGGACTTTATGGCATTTTTAATCAATTCTAGTGATGCTTACAAAGAAACTAATCTCTCTATTAGTAATGGGCAATGCTCTGTTTCGCCTACAGCTGACAATATCGGCTCGCTGCCAACACTCTATTCTGAAAGTGGTGAATTTAATCACCAAGCAAACAGTTATCTCTTCTATCAAAAAGCCGTAAAACAAGCGGTAGACCTGCAACCCTGCGCTCAAGCTTTAAAAGACTACTACCAATTTCTAGAGGATAAGAATCTTCAATGGAATGTATTCCCACCTGTAAAGCGTTTAAAGCCGACTTACTTATTTCGCTCTCATTTATTGAAGTTAATAAAACAAGGGAAGTTGGCACATTCTACCGCCAGTGTGCGTATGAATCAGGTAGTCAATTATTATAAGTGGTTGATGCATGATGGTTATCTTAAGATAAAGAACGAGAAAGAAGCGCCATTTCTGATGGAGTTTGTATCAATTATGCGAACCGATATGCTTGCTCACACTGCACCACGCTTCACGATAGAAACCAATGATTTAAGAATCAAAGTGCCAAGAGACAGTGACAGCAAAAACATTCGCCCTTTGAAACCATTAAGTCAGGACAGCTTATCGATTCTTACTAACTATCTGCCTGTTGCATCCGAAGAGCTAGGGCTTCAAATTTTGATTTCTATTGATACTGGACTTCGAATTCAAGAGGTCGCCACGCTAACACTGGATGCCCTCGATATCGCTAAACCACTTGCTGAATCTGAGCATCGTTATGAGATTACGGTTTCACCTCATCGAAATGGTGCACAAACGAAATACGGTAAAGAGAGAACCATTGAAATATCGAAAGCTTTGCTTGATAAGCTAGGCACTTACCGCACATGTGATCGACGTTTAAAGCGAGTGAACAAACTAAATGCCAAGCTCAACAACCTAGAAAAGTCAGCAAAGGCGTTGAGCTACGAAGTGGTTGAGGCATTAGAGTTTTGTTTAAACCATGAACCTTTGTTTGTTAGTGAGCAAGGCAACCCTGTATCGCCTAAGTCCATTGAAGCCAGATGGTCGGAGTTAAGAAAGAAAATCAAACAAACTTCCCCTGCCTTTGAGCATCGTTTCCATGATTTACGTTCAACGTATGGCACGTATCGTCTTAATGACCTGCTTGAAGCTGGTTTGTCTGTTGTTGAGTCTATGGAATTACTAATGAGCTGGATGGGACATAAAAACGAATCAACCACTTGGAAGTACCTGCGTTACCTGAAACGTAAAGAAGCCTTCAAAGTTAAATTTGGCATACTTGATAGCATCATGCACGAAGTATTGGAGGCTGAGAATGAGTAACGTCACGTACCTTCATAAGTGGAATCCCGACTTATGTATTCAGTTGGATGTGGATGGTGAAAAATCACTTGATTTCAATCGTTTATTGTTGAAAAGCCTCCCATCTACTGAAGATTTAAAGAAAAGTAAACAGTTTGAATATGTCGATAGAGAAGGCTTCATTCTTCAATTAAAAACTCGATTTGATGAAATTATCGAGGAAGGTGGTAGTCACGAAAACCTATACTCCTATTTCTTGAAGTTATCCCAATACATTCGGTGGTGTGACAAGAGGGATGTTGAAGCCTTTACTCAATCATCAATCGAAGGCTATATGAATCATCAAAATGAGCGTGTCATGCGAGGGAAAATCAAAAACTCAACTTATAGTAAAAGCCACACATTATTGCAGAGCCTCTTTACTCAATATTTAGATTTACCCCGTTCGTACTTTGATAATATTGTTAATCGATATCGTGATGATATCGAACCTTTTGAAGCCTACACTAGAAGCGATTTAAAACAGATACTCCCTTTCTTACGGGCGTTATTTAAACAAACGCACCAACAGTTCATAGATGACCCTGAGAGGTATATCAAAGCGCCCTATAATATACCTACCATGACTTTTCACTGGAAAGGCAGTGACTATCCATTATGTGCTGCTATCTCAAAAATGATGGCGGCTGCTACGTTTTTAATGGCGTATTACACTTACGCAAACACAAGTGCCTTATTCAAGTTAAAGCAGCCCGAGAAAACCTCAACCACGCTGGGTGAGGTATGGTATACGATGCCAGCATTTAAGCGCAGAGCCTTTAAAACCATTCGTGTCGAAATGGGTGAGCATGAGCTAGAAATACCCAAATATTCGATGGACTTTTTTGATAAGTTATTTGAGGCTTCACGAATAATTTCTACTGGAGAAAATGCCCTACTACTGCAAACTATTGTCATGAAAAAAGTACAGCCTATCAAAAGGAATACCTTAAATAGTTTTCTTGCACTTTGGGTGGAAAGGCACTTTAGTTTCACCGATCAAACGGGGCGACGATTGCGCCCCGTTGTGAGTCGTTTTCGTGAAACAGGCGCACAATTGACGACTTTTCATCAGGGTGAATTGGCGAATAACATAATTCTTGATAGTACCCCTGAAGTGCGAAAAAAGCATTACAGTGAAGGGAACAAGCAAAGTAACAAGGGGATGATGCAAGACACTGTGTCGATTCGAGAAGAGCAAGCAAGAAGTGGTGTCAAAACGGAAGAAGCAAGGAAAAGCTGCGGCATTGATGTGCTTGTGATTGAAACAGAAAATGCGATTAATTTACCTAACCTCAGTCGCACATCAAACGGCGGTAGTTGTGACGACCCTTTTGGCAGTAAGTCTCAAAAATACTCCCAAAAAGCGCATAAGCAAGGGTTAGCCAAAGAGGGAGAACGTCTCGCATGTGCTGATTTGTTGGGGTGTTTTGGCTGTCCTCATCAAGTGATTGTTCAATCCGTTGCAAATATATGGTGCTTGCTTTCGTTTAGAGCCTGTATTGAAGAATCACTTTATCTTCATTTGGATGCTCACCATTACCGTAAGAATTTTGAGCAGGTTATGGTATTTATCGATTCTGAAATCCTTCCAAAGATTCATTCCAAAATAGTAAAACAAGCCCAAGAAAAACTGGATGACGATGGGCTTCACCCAGCATGGGATGAGCCTGAATCTATCCTTTATTTAATCCCTGAACGCCAACAGGAGAGAGTGTAATGCCAGTTCAACACTTATATTTAGATGGCTTCCCTGAGCAGCATAAAGTAGAAGAAGTCGATGTGGTCACGCTCTATCATGAAGAACGTTTTGATGAGCTTGATAAAGTTGTGGTCTGCAAGGATGAATCAGGTAAGGTAACAGCCTCTTTCGGTGATAGCGCTTGGTATTGCTTTGCGTTTTCACGAAACAAAAAGGAGTACAAGAACACTCTTAATTTTAATGAATTTAACAACAAAGACTTACAGCGAGAATTGAAACTTTTTACTTACGGTTGGATATTCAATAAATGCCCCAAAAAGCGTAAGGCTTTGAAGTTTACTAGTACATATTCAAGGTTCAAATATGCAATCATAGCTTACCGTCATTTGGCAGAGAAAGGCTTTGATTCTATACGCGCTCTTTCGAAATCATCAAATTGGATTAACTTTGAAGGGTATTTGGTTGAAAAAAAATACTCTCAAGCTTCAATAAGGGCATCTATTGTCTCTATCAATTCAGTCATTAGAGATTCAGCGTGGCATAAGGTTAAGCATGAGTTTCCAGGGCCTTTAAAGCCCGATGTTCTTGCTAGAAGGTTAAATCAGCTAGAGGCACAACAAACACTGACTATTCCTGAGCGATTATGTGATGCCATTTATGGTAAAGCCATTGAGCTTATTGAGGGGGCGCATCCGTATAGACATTTAATCGCCCAAACAGAAAGTGACCTTCAAGATAACTACCTTAAGGGGAAAAGAATTCTCGATGAGAATGTTGCCAATGGTGCGACATATGCTTTTATGTTGGCTAATGGCGAGATCGATAATCAAAAATATTTCATGGCCATTGTGAAAAATCAGCCTCAAAACCCAAGTGACATTATTGCGCGGCTTGCTAAAAAACTGCCAGATATACCACTTAACAACGGCCACGATTTTAAGCGGTATCTAGGGCAATTGATAACTGCAAGCTACATTGTGTGTGGCGGTTTTAGTGGTATGCGTGATTCAGAGTTAGATAAGATCACGCCAAATAGCTATTACAAGGATACTTTTGAAGGTCGAGAGTATCATATGCTCCAATCGCACACCTTTAAGTTGGGTGAAAAACGAGAAACATGGGTAACAGCCAGTTCATCTAAGACCGCAATTGAACTCATGACAACGCTAACTGAACAGCGGCGACAAGAAGTGACCTATCCAGATGAAAAGTACACAAATAGCCTTTGGATTAACCACTTATCTCGCATTAAACCACCCAGATTAATATCAAGCTGGAATGAACGTCTTCAGTTATTATGCAAACAATTCAATTTTATTGTGACAGAGGAAGACTACCAAGAATGCTTAGATTCTAATCCTCAATCACATGAGAGGGTTAAAAAGTATGTTGTAGTAGGAAAGCCTTGGCACATGACTACACATCAATTTAGGCGCTCATTGGCATTCTATTGCATTAAGAACCGTTTTGGCACAATGGTTGCTCTCAAACAGCAGTTCAAGCACCTGTATCTCGCTATGACCGAGTGGTACACCAACGGTGGTAGGCTAGCCAGCTATCGAAACCTTGTTGTTGATGAAAAATTTCAGTCCATACTTGACGACATAAACGCTGAAACTATAGCTGATAAAATTTTTAAGCAGTGGCACTCTAATGAAAAATTATCAGGTTCACATGGCAAAGCAATTATGAAAATGCGCGGTGGTGTACCGACAATTTATAGCTCTTGGGATGTAATATACCAAGCGGTAAAAGAGGGAAAACTTACACTGCACGGCTCTCTACATAGCTACTGCAAATCAGGCTACGACTGTGATATGGATGGTGTGGTCGCCCCTCAATTTTGCGTAGATTGTAGTTCTAGCAGTAGCATTATTGATGAACAACAGGCGAAGTGGTGGCAACTTAAACACCGTAGCCTAACGGCTTACATGAATGAAAAAAGTGATGATATATCGGTAAGTGAACGTAGCCACTACATCACTCAAGTGAGAGCCGCAGAGAACGTAATGAGAGATTTTGATATGGATTTTGTGCCTTTCGAGGCTGAACTGAATATAGTTGAGGTCTAGGGTTATGGGTAAAAGTGAAAACACCTTAATTGTATTAGAAGCAGCGTTAGAAAGAATTGCTCAAGGAAAGCCGAAGCGCATTCCCAAAACCCGAAAACTGAGCGTAAGAGCTGTAGAGGAAGAAGCTAATCTGGGTAATGGGAGCGGTTATTACTATCCTGATTTTATTCAAAAGGTAAAGCAAACCAAGGCAGACATCGCAAAAGGTAACGGTGAGTACGTCAAGCCAGAAATGGATGCTGTTCGTGAAAAGCTAAACGAGCAAAAGCGAATCAAAGATAACTTTAAGCAAAAGTATCAAGAGGCTAATAATAAGTTGGCATTGATAGCAGCTTCTCAACACCACTTGAATGACCAATTAGTGAAAGCATTAGCTCGAATTGATGAATTGGAATACGAAAACGCAGAGCTTAAAGAGGAACTGGTTACGTTAAAAAGAAATCAAGTTGTGCCAATTAAGTAAGCTTGCGCTTAATGCCATTTTCAATCATAATAACACTGTATGTACAACCAGTATTGTTTATGAATGTTATTCCTATCTCTGTCAGCGCTGGCATCACAGGTTTTGAGTCTCCTGCCTCTGAATACCGTCAACTTTCACTCGATTTAGACGAGCTACTGGTCGAGCACCCAAGCGCAACTTTTTTGGGGCGTGCGAGAGGAGATTCGATGCAAGGTGTGGGGATTTTCGATGGTAATATTTTGATCGTGGATCGCAATGTCTCCTTAAAAAATATGGATGTTATTGTGGCTAATCTAAATGGAGAGTTTGTTTTTAAGTTGATTGATATTAAGCACCGCTTGCTGCTCTCTGCTAACTCTAATCACACCCCAGTTTTAGTTCAGGAATGCGATACCTTCACCGTGGAAGGAGTCGTGATTCGCTCGATACGCTGTCACCGAGCCAGCCATTTATTAGAGCAAGAATAATGTTTGCCCTTGTTGACGCCAATGCGTTTTATTGCAGCGCGGAGCAAGTTTTTCGCCCAGAGTGGCGGGGTAAGCCTGTTGTTGTGCTGTCCAATAATGATGGCTGCGTGGTCGCCGCGAATCGGCAAGCTAAAGAATGTGGGGTCGAAAAGTTTAAGCCCTATTTCCAAATGAAAGCACTGTGCGAGCAACGCGGCGTTATTGCGCTGTCTTCTAACTATGAGCTTTATGCAGATTTATCGAGCAAGATGATGGAAGTTATCGGGCGATTTGCGCCTGAGCAGCACATTTACTCTATTGATGAGTCATTTCTATCTTTTGAGCGAACGGAGCTGGCGATCCCCTGTCTTCGTGAACATGGGCAAGCTCTTAGAAAGTCGGTTTGGCGAGAGTGTCGGTTACCTGTGTGTGTTGGTATGGGACCAACGTTAACGCTAGCGAAAATAGCCAATCATGCCGCTAAGAAAATCGCGGAGTTTAATGGCGTGTGCGTACTCGATTCTTTAGCCGAGCGTGAGCGTGTCCTCGAGCAGCTTTCAGCAAGCGATGTTTGGGGGGTGGGTAAACGGATCACTACCCACCTAAAAAATCAGGGCATCAACACAGCGTTGCAATTGACCAAGTATCCAGCCACATTGGCTCGCAAGATGTTTAATGTAGAGTTAGAGCGCACAGTGCGCGAGCTGAACGGCCAGGTGTGTAAGCAGTGGGATGAAGCTAGGGCAGACAAAAAGCAGATATTTTCTACGCGCAGCTTTGGAGAGCGCATAGTAGATGAAACATCGTTACGTCAGGCGCTGTGTCACCATGCGGATATTGCATCACGCAAGGCGAGAAGGCAGCAATCCTTGTGTAAAGTGTTAATGTGCTTTGCATCGAGCTCACCGTTTGATGATGTTTCTTATAACCGGCGTGTCGTGCATCGGTTCACCTATCCCACAGCCGATGTCACGCAAATTACGAAAGTGGTTTCAAAGCTGACCGATCAGCTTTTTTCTGAAGGTGTGCGCTTTTACAAGGTGGGGGTTGGGCTATTGGATTTAGCCGATGGGCGCCAAGAGCAATCCGATTTATTTAACCCAACTCCGAATAATACGCCGTTAATGTCGGTGTTTGATGGTTTGAATCAACGTTATGGCCAGAATACTGTGTTTCTTGGCGCTCAAGGCATTGAGCAAAAGTGGCAAATGCGGCGTCAGCTTCTAACACCTCAGTACACGACATGTTGGCGAGATTTGCCTCCGGTAAAGTGTTGACGCTCTGCTGCTGGGTACCACAGCCCTATGTTTTTTCGTAATAAAACCATCGTCCAAAAAAATTGAACAATTCCAGCCAGTTAACGCCCATACTGCGCTAAGCAATTCGTTAGTCTGGAGCGGCATCAAACAAGGTCATACTTTTTCCATTTCACTCATCTGATTATGAGCCATGAGTAGACATGGTTCTATCGAGCCCAACAAACTTTGGGGAACTTTCGAGCTAGAAAGTGCCACGGGTAAAGCTCAACCTGAAAAACTTTTGGACAAAAGCGAGTTACGCACTTTGCTCTATTTTGGCTGGTAAGTATTAGGAAAAGTAGGGATAACGCCGCATTAAGGTGTGAGCAGCACTTAGCTATACTTGAGCGTAGCGAAAGCGCCAAGCGTTGCGAATCACTCTTAAATGCTTTGTTATGAGTATTTTGGTTTCCGCCGCTTTTTCCTTTGTTCCAACCAGAGCTCATATTTTCCTTTAAATAGAACTTTGAGCTCTTGATTTGATAAAGGCTTCATTTTGTCAAAGTCAGCTGGCGGCACACCAACTAATTTTTCATCCCAACTTTTAGGATAGTCCTCAGTAGAGATACTAAAGCCAGCCCCACGTACTTTTGAAAAGCCTTTTAATTTGGCAATACGCAAAGTGCATTGAGTTTCAACCAGTTCGGATTTCCACTTAGTCTTTGGGAGTATTTCACTACAATGGACAACTTTAATTGGCTTATGTTTTTTCGTCCAAGCTGAACCAACTTTGTCGCCCATTTTAAAATGAGTCCAAAGCCTCAAGCCAATATCTTCAGCGATGCCAACGTAATAATTTTGATTTTCTAGTTCTAAAACATAAACGTACATACTGATGAATACTCATAACACCCAATTAAGGGGTGAACAACGCCACCACCCAAACCTAAAGCATTGTGCCATAACCACTAAACTGACTTGAAGTGAGGGCGCCAAGCGTTGTGAATCCCTCTTAAATTGCTTGTTATAACGCTAATCTAACGTGGGTAAATATTTAGACAGTGCACTTTTAATTATCTCTTCTTTAGAGCCATAGGCAAGTCTAATAATAAGATTAGAATATTCTCCCCTTTTGATACCTAGCACTTCACAGGCAAGCGTAAGAAGTGATTTTCGATTATAGTACTTCAGTACCCCCATATAATCGCGATCTGACAAAACTCGTTTGTACTCAGACTCAATTTCTTGATAATACCTGCCTAAATCAACATCGGCGATCACTGATTGGTAACTAGTCTCTAAATTTTCATATGTGTTAGATTTATCATTAAATCCACGGAGTTTATGCATTATTTCAGAAGAAACTTTTTTACATACTTGCATCTCCATTTCACTTTCAAACGATGTAAATACTTTCTCTGTCAGTTCAGAAAACTTATCTAAGAAAGAAAATTCTAGAGACTCACAAACAACTTCAAAGATTTCAGGTAGAATAAATAAATTCTCTACCTCAGCCACATCAAGAACATAAATGTTATTTTTGGACAAATTATTAATCTCTGTTTCTGAACGTCTATCCCTGTCGATAATTCCAACAACACTCTCGCTCTTCAACAACCCTGAATCATTTATGCCTTTAACAATTTGAATAACATTTGCACAAGAACCCTTTGGAATCACCAGAGATGATTCGTAGAATAGGCTGTAAAGTTTTAGATCAAAACTACTGTTAGTACCCTCAACCAAAACTACAGGTTCTCTACTACCCAAAACCTCAAGTAATAGATCTTCAGGTAACTCATCATTTTCCGGTAATGGCTCCCAGAGCCAATTTTGACCATCAAATGATCTAATCCATAAAATATCTGCATTTTTCTTTCGAGCGGCAAACTCTAAGTCATGTGTAATATATACAAATATACAATGAGGCACTGCAACTTCTATTAACTCCCATAACTTGGAGTGAATTGATTTATGTAGATGTAGCTCCGGCTCATCAACCACGAGAATTTTTTCATCTTTAAGTGTTAAAGATTGCCCGATTAAATAAAAGACAACTCGCTCGCCATCGCTCATTTCTGATGCACTATACAATCCATCTTGTGCATTTCTTAACTTTGTTTTAACTTTACCAGCTTCAATAACTAATTCACGGTGTGGAAGCACGGCTTCCCAAATATCCTTTATTTTATATATTTTTGATTCATTTTTTTCCGTTTTCCCTTGAGAATGCTCGATCGTTTTTTGGAACATTTCAGTAAACAACAACGTCATGAGATGTTCATAGTCATCTAGCAAGCTTGTAGATGGTTTACCGTTCCATCTCTGACGATTTTTATAGTATGACGGGTCATATCGTACGTCTTGGATACAGTGATAACCATATCTAAGTAGGCATTCGGCTTCTTCCATGGAAGTCGTTTGAGAACTATCAGGCATAGATAGCGACTTTTGAGCTGAAATTCGTCTTACTAGCTCACTCTGTGGACCATCAAACTCTAACCAAGTACCCAAACGTGTTTTTCCTGAGCCATTCGCCCCGGCAAGAATGATTGATTTCTGTATTTTTATCTCAGTTAACTCTTTGTGATTGCCACTCACAGGAAGACTCAATGTTTCTATCATATTTTCCTTACTCTAATCCCGAATATACGATTGCGTTATAACAGTATATTAATAAGCATTCTTACTTTCGCGCAAAAATACACGCATAAACAACCTTTATCATACTAGATATAATCTATATATATCATGAAGTTGATAACAATTTTTCACGCCTGACGCTCAATAAGAGGGTGTGATAAGTAAGAAATGTATTTAATCAGTCTTATTAAAAACAGAACTAAAGCGATAAAATCACCACGTTTCATTATAACTGTTGATATATACAGTAAATAAAACTAATCAAAAATCACGTTTATAAGATATGAATGAGTATTTGTCCTAACACACAATGGGGCAAAAGTGGCCCGGTAACACGATTATGGTAATACTCCGAAAACAAAGCTAGCTGGTTTTACATCGAGTAGATATGCAAATATTAAACTAAAGCTTGTTAACAACCATTACCCACGTCTCCTATCAGTGAATAATTG
>NZ_BJXJ01000043.1 GCF_007990935.1 Vibrio sagamiensis NBRC 104589 | reverse complement strand
TGATCGCCGAATACTGCCGTAAAAAATAGTTACTGTTTTCCAGTGAAAATTTAAGAGAGGCGCTCGCTTTATTAGAGCGCCTTTTTTGTATCGATGGAATATATTGCTCCATTCTACCCCCAAAATTGCCCCAATTCTGCCCCAAAGCCTTTGTTGGGTTTTGTTTTCTGCCCCAAAGATTCGTGACACCTTTTTTATCATGAACATTCATTACTAACTCATTGATAGTATTAAACTGTTCAAAGCAAGAAGCTATGACAAGACGTCGCTTAGACGCACATATATTTGTCCTGAATACCTGTTTTGTGCGCCAGTAGCGTGGGTGAATTCTACTCAAATTGCCCCATGAGCCTTATAGACTTACCACCTCATAATCCCTCAACTTGTCATTCGGAGGTATTAAGGTTATACGCCAAAATGAAATCTAACGTCTCTATTTTATCACTAACCTATTGATTTATTGTTGAATTAGGTGAAGAAAGGCGGCATTATTCGTCCTCGAAATGCGGATTGATCGCCGTATAAAAAACATTATATGCATTGGAGAATTATGAACAAAATTGACTACTTAGAGGAACTGAAAGAGGTTCCTATTTCATTTAATAACGTCAAAGTTGTGCCAGATGTAGGCTCTCGTTTGGATTGGAAGTTTGAGGTAAATCCAAGCGAATATATATCTTTTGCGAAACGTGATTTTCGTGAAGGTAGCATTCGTGGGCTTATTAATTCCCTAGGGAATTCAAAGAGAGCCATCGATTGTCAAATCGATAGGATTTTTCAAGCCCTCGGTTATGATCCAAAAAAGTATCCCAAAAACCTCAATGAATTCGGTGAGTTTTTTAGAGATGATGATTCTGTAAATTTACCTGCGAAATTAAAAGTAATTGTGAGTTTTGGTATCGCGCCCTGTGGTTTAGTTTCCGAAATTCGTACTTTAAGGAACAAGATTGAGCATGACTTTATTGTTCCAAATAGCACTGAAGTTAGGCGCGCATTTGAAACTGCGGAATTGTTTGTAGCTGCATCTGAACGAAAACTAATTGATTCTTGGGAATTTGAGTTAACCTGTCTGGATTCTAAATTTGGGTTCTATTTCCATAAGATGCTGGATGACTTTAAATTTCAGTGTTGGGTGCGAACCCCAAAGCCAGTCGAAGAGTTGCAAAAGATAAATATCCCCAGAGACAGCCTTCTCCACCATTGTATACTTCGAATGACATTGTCTATGGATCAAGAACTGGAATTTGGGCGTTCGTTAAGCTATCTGGCAAAGTTGTTGGATAAACCTTTTGATTTTGAGTCAGCGAATGTCGAGTTCAGTTACGAGTAAATACACATAACAATCTGTTTAATATTGATTCGCAACGCGCGGCATTATCATTATGGTTGGTGTTAAAGTTAGAGTGATGAAAGGCACTTGCTAGCGCCTTTCACAGTATTTAGTTACCTTGATTAGTCAAAGAGTAAACATCTTCGATTAGGTAGTTATATTTTTCTGGTACCAGTGCTAATTCACCCCACCCGAGATCTTCGAAACACAAGCCAATACCATTTTGAGTTACTTTTCCAAATATTAAAGCATATCGTCCTTCCGTTTCACTCCCTATTCCATGTTCATTTTGAAGCCAATGAGGTGTTTTAATGCAAAAGTCTTTAACTTCTTGTGAACTTTCAATGTAGGTCATTCGAATATTGTTATCACGAGGTGGATGACCAAAATGAGATGAGTTCTGAAGTTTAACGACATAAAGCTTAGGTTTTCTTTCTTCTTTTTTAATGTTCCGTGCATCGCGGATAAGCGAGTTAAGAGCAATAGCTTTCCGATAACCAGGAAAGAAGAAATAGCGATAATAGTTTTTATCAAAGTTACGACATATACCTCTTAAGGAAGAAATTTTACTTGGGACTTTAAATGATTGACCGTTGTGGACCCCTAAAGGTACTTCGGTCTCAGGTCCGTCGATATCGTCAAACTGTGGGACGGCGAATGGTTGAGGATCCTTGGGTAAACATGGTACTGGCTTATCTTTCATGAAAGCACTAACTATTACCAACTCTTCGTTGTCGATAGCTTGATTTACTGATTCTAAACTATTGTACTTTTTAATTTGTACCTTTTTAGTAGAGCGCAGTACACAAGGGACTCTTTTATATTTCGACATGTGCCTAAAATGAGCATCCTTATTTGATGTTGTATGATCTTTGTCATGCGGTACCCGATTAAGGTTTGTAAAGCACACGGGGCAAAATAGGCTCCCCTTCATGTCAACGTCATACTCATCTGGCTTAATTCTTGTAGCATTTCTCATTAATGATGCTCGAAGCCCCTCTTCAAAACTCCACCCCTCTTTATGCAACGCATGCGCTATACGACGACTTGCCTGATTCATTTTTGATCCTTATTTAATTTAATACAACACAGCGAACTGTAAGTGCAACAGCATTAATATGATTTGATCGGTATCATATTTTTTAGTGTTACGCATCACGCTCAACCTGTTCTCTACTAAATAACTGGAAAAATCTCTTCGGAGGTGGTGGTGGCCATATAACTCTAAAAATTTTCATTTCGCGAGATGTACCCGCGCTTGTAGAGTATAGATTGGCAGAAGAACCTATTTATAAGAAAATTAGCCTTTAAATGTCGACTCGTAATGGTAAAGTAAAGCCTCATCACTAACGGCTAAGCCTTGCATTTTTTTCCCCGCATATTGCTCGTAGTCAGTACAAGACAACCTTTTAGAAACTACAATTTTACGTTGATATGGTGTTATAGATATCAAACCCAGATCAAACAACGTGTGTATATCAGCTCTCAGTAACAGGCCGTTCTCAATAGAATTAGTAGCCTCTCCCATATAAGGAACTATGTGAGCAGCTTCGATAGCATGACTCACTTTGCAGCCAGAAACCAAACAACGTCCGTACTCAGCTAAAAGCATCTCTCTAAAAGCAGCTTGCCCCTGTCGCGCGTGGATCTCTCTCGTTATTTTTTTCCTGGCGTCTTGTAGGTTCTTAGGATCAAAACTATCGGTTTGTTTCTTTTCTTCCTGGATAGAGATATCAGCACTATCAAGATTTAATAATCCAAGTTCAACTAATGATCTATCTAGAGATAATTCGATATGTGCAAGGAGTTCTTGGTCACTTCCCAGAGGAAAATGAAACTCGCGAGGTTGGGCAAACACATCATTATAATGTGTGTTTGGTTTTGGGCCGTTTACATCAATTCTTAATGTCTTTCCCTTTACTGTTCTCTTTACAGTCCGCAAGCCCTGTGAATTAGTCTTAGACTCGGCACAGCCAACTAAAGCCCCTTTTCCATATTTGTCAAAACATATAACAACATATATACCTTTTGATACGCTTTGATTAGGAGGTAAAATTGCTACATAAGGCACAAAAGGAAAAACAGAGGCTCCCTTTGAAGGAACGAACTTAAAATCGAAACCTCGATACTTACTAAAACTATTCTCAAGCGCCTTAGCTATGTTTTCGAGAGATTGGATGATGTGTCCTATGGATGGATCATTTGAAGGGACGGAGTTACCCTTAACCCCTGGAACTTGAGAGCGATATTCACAAACAGTATTAAAGTCACTATACATCTTAGAAAGTGCCTATATTTTAGATGGTTACATGTCATTAAGATAAGTTATACAATAAACAAACTCAACACCTCCTCCTTTTTTTGATAATAACCACCTTTTCAAATAATATTTTTCATTCAATCGTTTAAGTAAAGAACTTGCCCAACTTGGTGACAAATCACATCGCTCAGCAATAAGTTGCGCTGTCACTTCTTCACCCTGCTTTATCGAATCTAATACCTTTAATTGTGTCTTGCTTAACTTCACCCATTTAACTTGGTGTGGAGCAAGTCGCGCAGCGGCCACTAAGATGTGATTTATATCACCTTTTTGCTCAAAATTACCCATGCTAATACTGTCCTTTGCAATTAAATTTTAAATGGCTTTTAGTCATTGATTTAAATATATATTTTCAGAATGAACGTTTTTTAAAAATCAGGTATAAAACAGCTTCGCCAGCAATTTTTTAGCCACAAATGATAGGTTTTAAGGGCTTCTGACTTCTGCAGTTCAATGTGAGTGTGAATGTAGGCTTGCTCGAGTTTTCCCTTGGCGTGATTCAATAGTGTCTCTGCAACCAGGTAATCAATACCTATATCGGCCCACACGGTACGCGCTAGCTTTCTTAAGTCGTGAGCGGTCCAGTTCCCCTTCGCTATCGTTCGCACAATCTGAGTTGCCGTGGCACTGGATAGTGGGCTTTGATCCCGCTTGCAGGAAGGAAAGAGATTGTTCCCTTTATAACCGTTGGCCAGTTGCCATGCTTTGTAGGCTTGCAGCAAAGTGACCCACTCATCAGTGAGTGGGTATAAGATCTCTTTTCTTGTCTTTGTGTCACGCACCGGTATTCTCCACCGCTTGGTGATGAAACAAACGTTGCACCACTTCGCCTTGCGCGTTTCTCCAATCCGCGTTCCGTGGCTAAGCATCATCAAACACAACATTCGTGTTAAAGGCTCGGCATCACCAAATTGCTGCAGTAAGTCTGGAGTGTGGCCAACGAGTAATTTGCATCCTTTAGGCTGGATTTTGGCCTTTAGGAAGTCGGTAAACACCATGTCGTTAAGTGGGTTGTGCCCGATCTTGTTCATCTTTTTGGCCTGATTAAAGGCCACTTTTAATGCCTGGAAGATGGAGCGAATGTAACTGATTGAGTACATGCCCTCACGCAAGGGCTTCATCAGTTGCTTTTCAATTTCACGATGGGAAAGCCCGGCAAGCTCCACACCGTGAAGACAAGAAATAAGGTGATTTTCAATCATGGCCTTGAGCGAAGTAAGGCGGCCTTTTGATATGTGTCCGCTTCGAGCTTCCATATCTAAATACCAGACCAGCAGCTCATCGACGGTAATAAACTCGTTTGAACGAGCCCGAACACCGGTGGAGAGTTCTTTTACAATGTGCTCAACCACTTCTGGAATGTACTTGGCGCTTAAGTTTGGGTACTTGCCAAAAACATGGGCGGTTTGCTTACCACTGCTGTACTCATAAAAGACCCAAGAGCCATGCTCCCTGTTTTTCTTGTAACGTAAATACACCGAGTATCGTTCGTCTTTCAGTTGCCTCACATGACGCCGCTTTGAATGTCTTTTGATCTGCGCATCAGAGATCTTACAGCGAACTGTCGATGTGTAATGCACACCGGAATTCAACGTGATCATTCTATTCCCCCGTTAAAGTGGCTTTGATGCTCATTCGCCTTGGCTGCAGGCCTTGGCCAGAAAACGAAACACTGTCTATTGAGCAGGTTCCTTGAAATACACCAGGAAAAGAGGCGTCGAGGATGAGCAAGCCCTCGGCAAACACCGCGGGATTGGGTGGCGCTTCTATGCTAAGCTTTCGCCCCTCTCGCTGCAGTTTCCTTAGTTCGCTCGCACATGCTTGCTCTGCCTCCTGCTTACTATTTCTGTCTTTGCCAATCGTTCGAAATGGTGCTTTCCCTTTTCTCACTTCCTGGCGTGTGCCGTCCCCAGTTGAAAGATAAAAGGCCTTAATACCGGTGACATCCGTACGACCATCAAGGTCGATGTTTACATTAATGAAGTTCGGTAGCTGGGGATTGTTGCCGCTTGGCTGTGACAACGTCACTGTCTCGATGTCTTTGCCACTGGCACTTCTCGCCTCGCCTTTAGGCGCAAAGATAAAGCGGCTATCGATGGGCTTGGCCACCGCGTCGTATTGTTTGGCAAGCCGATACAAAAACGACGGCGTGCTTTCGTCGGTTCGATCGAGATGCGCGATTTCAATTTTTTGTAATCTCGGATGCACAAAAGCTTGAAAGCCATGAGGGGCCACATTGTCTGCCACGACTTGAGCCAGGGTTGTGTTATCCCAACTCATCGATTTACGCTCTCGATATCCGGTTTCGTCTTTGATGCTAAACGGAGCAACAGACAGCACCAACACCACCTCATGCGGGTGCAAACTAATAGAGCGTTTCGATATTTGAAATTTATCACGCAGCACGTCATCCAAATAGACCGAGTACTGCTCACCTTTTGGTGGAATGCCATCAACGTCATCAGAATTGATCGTCAATGATAGGCTATCCCCCTCAATGCCGTTGCCATCTGACAAGCGCCAAGATTTTAGACGAGACAACAACAGCTCGCTATTTTTACCTATGAGTTTTAACATCAGTCCCAAGACCTCGTAACGGATTGAGTGGGTTTTACTGTCGATATTTCTGGAATAGAAACGTAGGTATCTGCAGTGAAGATTTCGCCTCGAACGTGCGGATTGAGGCGATAAAACTCGACTTCTAATTGATCACTGTCTTGGCCTGTTTGTTTGAAAAGTAAGTCGGTGATCAACTCGCCTTTGTTGGCTAATCGTTTCATCCTCGAAACTCCAATAATTGTAAGGACACGTCTGTCACCATGGCACGGCCATCATGGATAAGTTCGCTCCTCCCTTCTTTGATCTGCTTAATCGTCCAACGGCCAAGGTTAAAACCCTGACCATCACTGACCTGTTGAGGCCCATCAATCAAAGCTCGAATGGCATCCACTGACTTAGCCGAATGGTATTGCAGCCACTTTGCGGTGATGTCGATGGTTTCAAGTGGTTTGCCGGTTCGCTCAGAACGCGCATTATCAATTAGGCCAACCTCGGAATAAGCGCCTGTCGTCGTCCTATCAAACTTGGTGATGGGCGTTTTATCTGCAACCGAAAACACGAACTCCCCGATCACTAAATGATGCATAGTTTTACCCCCTATCAATCGCTGATACGCTGATGGAATCATCGATGGTAAGCCCAGTAAAAACCTCATATTGGGCCTTCATTTGTTGTTCAATTTGAGCACTGACTTGTGCCGCAATTTGTTGTTCGTCCATGCCTGGTGTAGCTTGAATGGCCACATCCGTTTTGAATGTGACGTTAGGTGTTACGCGGGCGTCGATTTTCTCTTTCTCGACCAACTTTTGAGAGACGGTTTCTGATGCCATAATCTTGTCATCAGTCGCGTCTAACTTGTCGCCAAACCATCCGCCGAGCATTTCGCCGCCGAGATCGCCAATCAGCGAACCTGCAAGACCACCAATCACAGTGCCCACACCAGGGAAGATCATGGTGCCAATACTTGCCCCAAGCGCAGCGCCGCCCATGCTACCGAGCAAACCACCACCTTCGGTCATCGCCGTTTTGGTATCACCTTTAGTCACTGCAGTTGCGATATTACCGGCACTGATTGCCATATCTAATGGCCGGAGCAACTTACCGACTCCTAACTTGCCTGCGCCTTGTGCGATATCGCCAGCCAATCCGATGCCGTCTTGCGCCATTGCGATTGCAGGTGTCATGGCCAACGCACCTCCGCCTAGTGCCAAGGGCAATGCCCCGTTGTTGGAAGTTATCATGGTGCTGGCTACGTTGTAGGCTCGCGCTAATGGATTTCGTGTTCGCAATCTGGCCGGAGGCATTCTTGACCGTCGACCACTTGGCCCATGACCACGGCCGCGACCACCTGCACCGCGATCTCGCCCATTACCAGATCCCATGTTCATCATGGTTTGATTCAATCGACTCAGTTGTTTGGCTGCGAACGCCGCAGCGCGACCACTTTGTTGTGTTTCGCGGTTTAAGCCTTTTCGAAAAAAGCGCCCTTTATCCAACTTGTTACCAAAGATAAGCGAAGCGGCTTTGCCGGCTAACATCGCGCCTTTTAATGCGATCAATCCAGTAACGCCAATACCCACTGCAGCAGTCACGCCCTGGTTCGCTTCAGCAAAATCCGCTAACAAAGTGATGCCATCACCCAGTGGCTCGAGCACCCAATTGAGCGCAGGTAAAAGTGCGCTGCCAATGACAACGCTCAAGCGGTTCACTTTATTGATGAATTGAGAAATGCCATTTTGACTGGTGTTTACCCTCGCTTCATATTCGTCTTGTAATGACTGAATATGGATATCTTGTCCTTGCTTTGCCAACGTGAGTGTGTTGCGAAACAGATCCGTGTTACCTGCCAGTGACGCCACCGCTCCTTTCGCTTCCTCACCAAAGATTTGAGTGATGAGTACGCTTTGCTCTTCTAATGGAGCATCTTTTATCGCTTCAAGCACTTGTAGTAAGGTACCCGAGGCGTCGTCTTGCATGGATGAAGCGAGACTGACGGAGTCAAAGTCGATGGTTGATAACGCGGTTTTCTGCGCTCTGGTTGCTGCGCCGCCAAGGGTTAAGCGACCGGAAATATTCTTAAGTGCGGTTGCCGAGCGCTCTTCGCCCATACCTGCAGAGAGCATCGACGCCGAAAGCGCAGCGGCCTCTTGGACGGAGAACCCCGCCATTTTGGCCGACGCTCCCTGGCGAGCCATCACACCGGCAATATCTTTGCCTTTTGCATTCGAGTTGTTCGATAGGTGGTTGGCGAGACCAGCAAGGCCCATCGCCCCGTTTTGATCTAATCCTAACGCCGCTTTAAACACAGCAAGCGTCTCACCGGCTTGGTCTGCTTCCATATCAAAAGCGACGCCCATTTTCGCCGAATCCAACACAAACTGTTTAAGCTCGGTTTGGTCCTTAATGCCACTTTGGCCACCCGCTGCCAACATCGCATTAATGTCATTCGCATTCATCGGGGTTTGTGTTGACGTTTTCAAAGCCCAGCTGCGCATCGAGCTGGCTTCTTCTGGCGTCATATCCACGACTTTTTTCACATCAGCGAACGAGCTCTCGTTCTTCACCGCCGACCACACCGAGGCCGCAATAGGCGCTGCCGCCATGGTGAGTGACGCTGCTTGTCCACCAATCTCACCCAACTTGGCATCGCGGCTATCAATTCTTGACTGAATTGATTTCATCTCTTTCAAGTGGCGATTCTGTCTCGCTATTGCCGTGGTGGCTTTATCGGCCTGCGCTTCCAGTTTTCGTTGCTCATCACTTAACCGCGAGGTCTGTATCCCCGAAGCCTTTAATGCCGAGCCTAAACGTTTGAGCTTGTCGCTTTGCTTAGATTGCTTGTCCGTTAGTTGGGTGACGCGCTTACTCGCCGACTTATAAGCCACGTTAAGCTCATTGGTCCTGACCTTGCCTTGAAGAATTTCATCATTGAAAGAATCCAGTCGCTTTTGCGCTTCATTAAGGCGGTTTTTTAATTCAACCGCGCCCTCACCCGAGGCCTTTTTCATCTGAGAATTGAGTTTCCTGATCTCAGATTGGGTTTTGCTGTATTCGACCCTAAGACCCGATGAGCGCTGCTTATTTTCCTCGAGTTCGCGCCCCAGTTTCTCAACATTGGCTTTCGCCGTATTAAGTTGCCCAGCCAGTTTCCCTGCGCTTCTTTTCGCCGCCTCAAACCCGTTTATCTGTTTGAGCTTAGTGTTGAGCGATATCACCTCACCGCGCTGCTGCTCTAATGCCGAGGTAAGACGCTCAGTGGCGGTTGTGGTTGAAACAATCTGCTCTAAACCGTGTACAGCCGTATTGAGAATGAGGTTGATTTTCTCAGACATTATTTACCCCAAGTTTGGACAAAATGAGCTCATATCGACGCACCGCAACATCTTGTGGCCATCGCCTTAGTTCAGATTCAGAGGTATTTCGGTGCATGGGAATAAGGTCTATTAGGTTTTCGACGTCATTGGGCGAAAGTACGCCGCCGATTGCTGAAAAAAAGCGCCCACCTGCGGCTTTAACGCCAGGTAATCGTTAATAGAGAGGAAGTTGAGATCGGACGTTTGTAGACCCGTGATCACCTCAAACATAAAGTTCTCGCGATCTTTATCTTCTGTCAGTTCGGCTAGGGCTTCTGAGTGCGCCACCTTTGGAATAGTAAACGTGATACGGGTGATTTTTTCACCGACTTCATTTTCAAAAGGATGCAGTAAATCAAAGCAGCCTGACTTGCCATCTAGGACATCGCCATGTAGCTCGTCGGATGGCTTTAAGATCAAATCACAAATGTCTTCATACAATTGATTAAAGTCTGGTACGGCTAGGGTCTCAAATTCCTCGGGCTTCAAATCACTGCAGGCCATGATCACCGCTTTGCGTTGTACAAAGAGCTGCTTGGCCGTCAGCTCTTGCTCGGCTTCAATATGTGGAAGCTTGCGAAAATCGGTGACGGTGATGGTATTAAGGGCAACGCTTTCACGGGCGAAGAACGCCAGCTTACTTAGGTTTTTCATGAATTTTTCCAAAAAAATGCCTCCTTAATTGGAGGCAAAATACGGATTGAGTTAAGGGTTAACGTATCCCCGCTATCCCCATGAGATCGGTACCGCCAACGATGGTTTTACCTGTATCGACATTGATGTCGTGCACGACCACACCAGTGTCGCTCAGCTTGTAAGCCTTGCAAGTACCTTCGATGGTAACGGTGGGTTTCTCGCCCATCTTGACTGTGTCTTTCTTGATATTGGTGATCGGCCCATACATGGAATACACTTCCACGTACTGAACCTGATCTGTGTCTTTTCCTTTCTCTGTGACATTCACCTGAGCGTTATCCATAAAGAAACGGCCCAGCGAGTTTTGGATCTTTTTATGGTCGCCACGCACTTTAAGCGTCCACTTAAGTGGCTCAAGGCCCACCACATCCTCAGACTGAACAAAAGAGCCCTCGTTCGACACCGTCTTTGTCTTAATATCCACCGGAGTGAACTCGACGATCTCGTTCATCATTGGCACAGATTCAACCTGCGCCGCTATCCGCATGCGAATACGATCAGCCATTAATCACCTCTTCTAACCACGTTTCGATAAGGCCGTTATCCACGCTCATTTCATACACCATGTGCTCGTTCGGCGCATAGCGGCCATAATTAACACACAAGTACCAACGCCCAGAGGTATAGTTTTCCAGGTTGTTTTTACTTGGGTGCAGAAATGCTTTAAAGACAGGTATCACGCCTTGTGCGACGAGGTTTTGGCCCCAGTTTGTAAGGCGATCGACAACTTGCCCCATAAACTCTTCAGTAAGCTGTTTGCCCATTAGTGGTTGACTGGTTTCCTCTAGCTTACGCGTCATTAAATCTTCCAATCCAACATGAGAGAGAAAGCGGCCCGTATTCGAGCGGTTACCAATGATAGACACGCCCCCCATTCGTGTGCGAGCTATGGTGACCACACCATGCTTATTTAGAAAATTGGCTTGCGTGTTTTTGTCATTGATTTTGTATGACACATTACGAGCGGTTTCATCGCAAAGCACGCCGCGATTTTGCGGGCTTTCCCACCCTTCAACCGAGGCCATGGCCGCCACTAAAGCAATGGAAGCTGGCATAAGCGATTGCACGCCGTCGTAGGTTTTCAAAAACCAAGGGTCGATGATCGCAAGCTTGTCTTGCCCGGTTCCTTCTGAGCCAAATTCAGCCGCAAACTCTGCCGCTGCCATATCATTGATATTCGGTCCATCGAGCACAGGACGACAACGAACGTCACGCCCGATAAGCGCAAGTTTTTGACCGACGCCTTTTGAGTTAAAGCCAGGAGCAGCAATAATAGTCGGCGTCTCTGCGCACGCTTTTACAGTTTCAAGGCCAGTGATGGCACCCGTTGCGCTGTTCACTGTGCCAATAATGTTGGCTTCTGTTTGAGCGGCGTTGGCCGTGGCTTCCACAATCGTGACGTACACAATACACTTTACGTACTCAAGTAAGTAGCGAACCACATTGGGTAAGGTGCCTTGTCTGGTCCCATCGCTATCAAGCGATAACATCGCATGGCTGTAATTCCATAAGCGAGTGGGCTCGTTGTAACTCAAACTGGCGCTCTTGTTTGGCGCGGTACCGGTTAAATGCACCACCTGCAGCGCAAGTGGTCCCATGCTTGGTTGTGGCTCAATGGTGTTAACTTGTACTCCGTTGAGCTCAAAATCTTGGATTGGCGTGAGCATTATTTATCCTCTCGCTGCGTGGATTTAGACGACACCTTGGCTTCAATAGCTGGTCCTATTTTCCCGTTTTGGATCAGGAAAGCGGTTTGCACAGGCAAAAGGTGAATGGTTTTTTCACTTGGGTACACCCAACGACCATTGAGTCGAAACGCCTCGATGATCGGGTATTCTAGTGTTTTCGGTTTGGGTTTATTCACCGTACTTAGCTCCAATAAAAAAGCCCTTCACATCGCTGTGAAAGGCGTAATTTGAATATAAAAAAACCACCTGATTAAGCGGCGGTTTAGGAGGTTGGCTTTTCTGGCCAAACGACATCATTGGGGTTAGTAAAGTTTTGAGGTAAGTCTCGTAATGCTTGGCGGTAACTCGCAAATGCCAGCTTCTTTTCTCGTGTGATTGGGGCATCATTCATCTGAGTAAAATCCGTCATTTGGATTAGATGGTCTCTGACATTACGAATGTGTAACCAAGCTTCATTGATGAGTTCATCTCGATCTTGAGCGGGTACGGCATCATAGTAAAAAGATTGAATCACTTTTTTCATTAATCCTTTCCTTTTTAGGTAGACGAACTAAAAACATCGTTATAAAGACGTTCATCCACTGGGTTGATGATTTTAAACATTTGTTCACCATCCTTAGGGTGATGAAACCGATACTTTACGTCAAACCAAATTCCATCAGTTGGTCCACCGCCTGTACTTCTGGGCTTCAAAATCAATGCCACCCATTCTTTATCTTCATGTATAAACTTATTGGTAATGAAGGGTTCAAAACTTCCAAATGAATTATTCATGACACCGGTAAAATGAGCATATCCTCGATGGGCAATGAAATCTCCAAATCCTACGTAACCATTATTTCCCGTTCCACCTCTTGAAAGAATAATGGAACCTGATACATGCTTTAACGCGGTCAAATTCCCAGTATCATTTGGAAAAAGAAGTATTGCTGCAGACCGTGAGCCTTCTTCAGCGTTGACAGCATATGTCCCTCCAGAGCCACTCGGCGGATATGACCAAGAAATCCTTATCCGCTTAAATGACATACCATCAATATTCGTGAAATGTCTTTCTATATTTTCAATTCCAACTTTTACTCTTTGGTCAATCTCGCCCATCTTCCCCGCCACTTCTTGGGACAAGCCATGGGAAGCGGCGGTCTGCTCTGCGGACGTTTTTTGTAACTCCGTGATTTTTTGTTCAATACTCATTAACCCAACTCCGTTCTTAATCGCTCACTGAGCAACAACTGC
The DNA here is from genome assembly GCF_007990935.1 of Vibrio sagamiensis NBRC 104589. Lineage (GTDB taxonomy): Bacteria > Pseudomonadota > Gammaproteobacteria > Enterobacterales > Vibrionaceae > Vibrio > Vibrio sagamiensis. The sequence goes on along the minus strand of NZ_BJXJ01000043.1, from coordinate 15,932 downwards.
TGATGCGCAATTTTGATTTGTGTTGTGCCTAAAGAAATCGTGGCGATGGCAGCATTCAGCATCTCTTCAGACATTAATAAATTCATGTTCTCGGTACCAACGTCAATAGTCACGCTACCGCTTGGCAATGGCGACACATCCAACGTGAATTTTTGTAACCAGCTCGAGTTCGCCGACTTGTAAGTCAGTAAGGTATTCGGGGCGGAATATACCGCCAGTAAAGTGCCGGACTCTAAAAAGAATCCCACTTCACGAACCTCATATTCTTTGGTGCCTCTAAATACCGCCCCCATTCGCAATTGCGTGGAGCTGAGTTCTTCCCAATCAGCGATAACCTCCCGCTGCAGTTCATTTTTCAATGCGGTTTGGGCTGAGGTTGGCGTGTAGCTTCTGTCGCCAACGGCAATGTATTTGATTGCCCCTTTGAGCCCTTGGTTGCGAGTGCTGATAAGCTCGGCAAGGCCCGCGTCTGTGTATTGCACGACATAACTCATGCGACTGCTCCAAATTCAACATCAGTGGAAAAAATTAAGCGGGTGGCTGCGCCCCAGTACAAGAGAGCAAAGCCAGGTGAAACATCGCGTATCGTGCCTGTCATTGATTCATCAACACACAGTACTTGATAGCTAGCACCAGAAAACTCCAATCCAGAATCAGTGCCAAGCGCCATGACCAAATCAATGGTATCGCGCTCCGATTTGGTATTTTCAATCCGGCTTAAGACTCGATGTGCGGCTAATTTATCTATCGGCGTCTTGCGTTGCCACGCAATGCACTCAATATGATACGGCGCTTGGCGTGGTTGCATTTGATGCCAGGGCGTTACCTCAACATCGCAATCAATCGCGTCCAGGGCAACCGACAAACCAAACCGCGTGCCCGCTTTTCGGTGAATTTCAAATGCCCTATCGACGGTTTTACGCTGGCTATCTAACGTGTCTTTGGGTTGCCAATCTCTCACGCCGCGCTCGCCAGCGAGCAAAGCCACAAAAGCGCGGTCAGTGAGCAAAGGCTGTTTGAGATTGGGATACGGACAAGAAGTCGATTGAATCAATTCAGTCCAGCCATACTCCAACGCCTCTTCAATCAAAGACGCATTATTCGGTTGGACCGAGATAAACGCCTCATTCAGATCGGACATTCACCACCACCTCCGTGCAATAAGGTGCTTCATCCCAAGCGCAAACCACATCAGCCACCGGCGCTTGCACCTTGGCTCGTTTCGCGCCGAGTTCATAAAAGATATGGGCCACCTCTTCTCGGTCTACGATACTGCCAAGTCTTTGCACTTTCTCGGCAAACTGCCAAGCCACCGCAACTGCCGACTCGTTGTCGACTTCATTGTTTGGGTCTGCCCCTGTAGAGAGTGTCACTTCAATGCGGTAAGGCTTCGGCGTGACCGCTTTAACCGTGACCTCATCTGACTCCTGCGCGATATCATCACGGTTTAAATACTGCTCCGCTCTTTCCAGCAAAGCTGGGCTAGGCACACCGTCTGTAGATATGCGGCTAAGCAGCGCAACGCACACCTTGCCAGAATGAGGCTCGAGCATTCGCGCCTGAGCATCTTTAATTGGGTTGGGCAAAGCCGTTTCAGGAAACTCATAACGCATCACTAAGCCGTCTTTTTCAGAGCTGACCGTGATGGTTGGCCGCTCTTCTAACGTCATGGCATGAAAGCGGTACCCAAGCCGAGTGCCGGTGGTGTGAAACTGAAAAGGTGCTAAATCAAACCGCTGTAGCAAGCTTTCATTCGACTCCATTACTGCAGGCTTGGCGGGGAATACAGAATCATCCCCCACTTCGATAACTTGACGCTTCAAGCTGTATTGCAGCGCGAGTAAATCCACCATTTCAGTATCGGTCACGTATTTACGAAACATCTGCAGTGCTTGGTGATTTTGCTCTCGAATTTCAGCGGTTCGCTTTAAAACAAACGCCTGCGTTACCTGAGCAAGAAGTTCACCCTGATTATTAAACGCCTCGCGTAAGTGTTTTGCTTTGTCTTCGTCTCGCTGGGCGCAATACTCCACCGCATATTCAATGTACTCACTGAGCAGGGTTTCAAATTTAGGCTCACTGAAAGCCTGTGGTCTATCGCTCATAACACCCCGCTTAACTGCAAAGGTTCACCTCGCCAGGTTCCCGAGACTTTGACTCTAAAACCATTCAAATGTGGGATAGCTCGGCACTGAATGCCTTGATAATCCGTTAAGCCATTTAATGGATTCGATAAGGCCTCGAGCGTCAGGTTTTGAACGATCATGGCTTCGGTTGGGGTTTGCTGCTTACCAAGACGTGAGACCGCTCGATTGCCAACACCTCGACGCTTTACTCGGGAGTGGATCGCCGTTGTCAGCACCTTTGCAAAGCGGCAATTTATTGCGCTCGCACCCGAAACGGCTTTGCCTGATTGGGGATCAATACCCATCATTGCTGCTCCTCCGTTGGTTTGGTTTTCGCTGGACCAGGTACCACACCAGGGTGTTCGTGCTCGTTGTATATCTCCCGATCCGCTTGCATCGAGCGCGTATGGTCGGTGATGTCACCCGTTGCTTGATAGCTGCCGTCTTGCCAAGTATCACCGTAAATCTTTACACCCCCAGGATAATGACAAACCACCGAGCCGTCATCGAGGTTATATCGCTCTGACATACCGTTTCCATAGTGCGTCATTACCTCGTTCTCTTCGATGGTTGGGCATGGGAACTGAGTCGACGGTAATCCCATTAACGCAACGGCATTGCTCAAACTGTCACCGCTGCCAAGATTGATGAGTAAACACTGCTCATTGACGGAAGGTCGCCGATACTGGCTGACTCGTCCTGAAGCCAGCACAAAAAAAGGGATACGCTTTACCAGATTATCCCCAGTCTGAATATCTACGGTGGTTTTTTCAGCTTTCACCACAAATCCCAAACGAATGAGGTTTGCAGAAGTCCGATTGTTCTCTTCTAGCTCTTCATGTAGCTCAAGAACCTTCTTTTCCAACGCACTCACATGTTTCATCAGTTTGACTAGCATGGTTAGCGCTCCCCTCTATGCATTGCCAGCTCTGTTCTACTGGTCCTAATCGAATGCGCTGTTTCATGGTGACGGTGCGAGCAAACACACCGTTTTGTGGATCAAACTTACTGGGCAAATTCGACACTACTATTATCCCTTCCAAGTCACTTGATACGCCAAAGCGCTCGTTAAGTAATTCACGCTCTAGACGGGTTGAAGCGTCCAGTGCTTCTAAATCAAAACCATCCATGGACAAAGGCACTTCTACCAAGAAGCGCAACTCAATCTCATGAAGATGTCGCCCGTCGTTGGCATACTCGTTCACCGGCTCAGCTTCTCCGATGTGATAACTTATGGTGGTGCTGGCCAACTCAATCACTTGTCGCCGATACACCGTTTCTATCTTGATTGAAAGCCGATGCTCTAAGTGGCTAACCACCAGTAATACCCACTCACGCGGCGAGCGAAAGAACATGTTTGAATTCACGATGAAAAAACGCCTCAAATTTACGATTAATATCCGGCAAGTAATTTTCAACAATCGAGTCCACATCATCCGCAATGTCGATTTCTACTCTTTCAATGACGGTTCTTGTTTTGCCACGCCTTCGCCACACCAAAAGCTGATCGCTGTCCATCGGAGAGATAAAGGCGCCAGCAAAGAAGTGCTCACCCACTCTAACTCCCAAACGGTTCTGAATCGGCTTTCCTAATCGGTGAACGCCAATATCGCGTATACCAATCCACAGCTTCGATACTCGACCATTTTTGTACACGCGAAATCGTGAACGTAGGGCTTTGTTATCGATACTCAGCTCGTAACCAAGCTCGGCCATCGATACCCCTCGTAACCATCTAGAGGTCAGCGAAGCCGCTCGAAGTACCGCTTTCGGAATTTCTTCTTCAAACGCTTCATAGCGACGAATAAAATCAGTATCTAAAAGTAACTGGGAACGACTAGAATTCAGACCATTGATGCTTCGTCCCTCGGGTATCTAATACCATTACATACTCTCTCATGAGCTGGCTTGTCGATCTGGGGCTTTTCACGGCGGCATCAAACACCAACTTATAGTGCTTATCGCGATAAAGCAGCGTGCAGCACTCAGGAAGCTCCGAATCTGTCGCGAGCAAATGGACTTGATTGACGCCCTTCTCATAACTTCGAATGTAGCCAATCACTTCAATCTCTTGCCCTTGTGGCGTCACCACCACCATGGCACGGCCAAAACAGCGTTGTATCGATTGACGAATAAGCCCCTGAGCCGATTCAAACTCAGTCATTAACAAACTCAGTGATGAGGTTCCCCGTCAGCAGCACACCATCTTCGATGAATACCCCAACAGGCTGAGACACATCCCCTGATTCGGTGGGTTGTGTCTTGGTAAATTCGCCGTCTTTAAAGTACGCCACTTCAGAGGTAAAGCTCACGCTATCGCCCGCTTTGATTGGGCCATCAAAATGACCTTGTGTATAACACACCGCGGTATCACCGGCTTTGGCAGTAAAGTTGGGTACCACTAATAAAGCACCAAGCAAACACGGCACATCCTTAATAAAACCACCCGCTGGCACGGGCGCTACAATCTTTTTTCCATCGCTTAAACGCATATTGTCACCATTAAAAAAGGGCAAGCCATGCTCACCCTGTTAGTCAAATTTCACAGATCTTAGGCAAAGCTCGCTAGAGCAATACCACGACGATCGAGTACCTTCGACATCAAGTCGTAAGTAATGCGGAACTTAGCGCCGTCACTGCTCCAGCCGTCGCCCGTTTCTAGCCACGGCTCTTGCTGACCATCCAAAAAGCCCATCACGACGGTATCAAAATCTTTACCGGTTAATGCCAATGCGCCATTCACATCGCCTACGCGCGCGGTCTCAATCACCTTGCCAAACTTCTTATAAGCTGGATTAAAGACATCGGGTTTGCTTGCCGTGTTTAATACCGCTTCAAACATCGAGGCGTGGTCTGGGCTCGCAAGCAAAATCTCACCGCGTAAGTCCAATGCATCACCCTTACCCGCTTCACCATCTAGCGGAATGGTGGTTGCCGTTGCAAACACCTTATGCAGTGCCATGATCATCGCCGCGTAATCGCCTTTTGGAATACCTCTGATGAGATTACCCCAGCTTTTGTCTTTGCCTGCTTTAAACACATCGTCACCATCGGCCATCTTTCCGGCGAGGATAGCGTTAAACATCAACTTATCGGACAGACGATACCCAGACTGCATGAACTTACGTGGTACCTTCGCCACCAAGCCAATCTCATCATTAATGATGGCGTGGCGAGTGAACTGGATTTCGCGGCCAAACGTCGCAAGCTGAATACGCTCACCGCTGCCTTTTAAGATCGCCGCTTTATATTCGCCATCTTCCGACACTTTCATCAAGTCCGGTGCATCATTCACCATCACAAGCTCAGTTTCACGAAAGTCCGTTAAATTCTCCACGTTCGCCAGCTCTCGCCACATTGGAGCACGCGCTTGCGCCTCATCGCGCATCACAGTGCGAATGCCTTCGGTGATGATGTCGCCAAAATCCCCCGAGTTAAACGCTCGGTTAACCAGCTCATTTTTGGTAATAGCGCTTCGGGCATTCACATCGAGACAAGCACGCGCCATGTTCAGCAGTGACTCATGACCAAACGAATTATCTTTTTCTAAATCGGCCACGCCACAACGTGCGTTCAGGGCATTTTGCAGCTCATCCTTCACATGGTTGCCGTTGCCAGCTCGCATGTGTGTGGCGTTTAAGTTCGCTTCAGGCTCTTGCTGGCCTGACGCCGATTGGCGACCAATACTTTCTAAAATCTTGGTGGACGCTTGCCCCACGGAACACGACAAGTCGATAAGCATTTCATTAGTGAGCACTTCGCTCACTTTATGCTGAGCGCACAGTGCACGAATATCCGCTTGGCGTTGATTCTCCGCTTTCACGGCATTTTGGATGTCTTCATTTGGGTTCGGCATGTCGCTTACCTGCTTGGTGTTATTGATTTGAGGATCTTTTGGCTGAGCAGAAGCCGCCAAAGGTGTTGGTTCGTTTGGTTGGTGCTTTAGCGAGTTGATTAGCTCATTTGGTGTTTGTTTAAAGTTCTTGAAATCGGACTCATCGAAACGCTGTAACGTATTACTCAAATCGACCGCCTCCACCACTTCGTCTACTAGTCCCCAATCTTTCGCGGCTTGCGCGGTAAACCAGGTTTCGCTCTCCATCGCGGTGAGAACATCTTCAAGCGGTTGGCCGGATTTCTCCACGTAGGCTTCAGAGATGGTTTTGGTGGCCGCTTGCAGCTGCTGCAGCGCTGAGTTGATTTCTTTCTCGCCGCCCCACGCACCAATGGATGGGTTGTGGATCATCAACATGGCATTTTCAGGCATGCGGATAGAATCACAGGCCAGCAAGACATAAGTCGCAATGCTTGCGGCCATGCCATCAACGATGCCAACCACCTTGCCTTTGTGGGCCTTTAAGGCATTGTACATGGCTAAGCCTTGATAGACACTGCCACCGCCACTTAACATGCGTAATTCGACCTCTTTACCATCGGCAACTTGCAGCGCGGCAATGATTTCAGTTGCATCAATGTCGTAAGCGCTGATGTCACCATGCACCCAGATCTTGATCACATCGGCTTCATTTTTGAGCGTGTACCAGCTTTTATTTGGCTTTGGCATGGTTTGTCTCTTCTCTTTGATTGTTGAGCTTTGTCGCATGAGCAGGATCGGACGTGCTCACGATGTGCATATCGTTCATTTGTTCTCGCTCCGATTGAATTTCACGGCGAGTTGATAAAGGATTGATGTTTCTTTCACGCTGCGCATGGCTCAGTGAATACAGCCCTAAACGGGTGCCTTTTTCCACACCTACCATTTCTTTTCCTGGATCAATCCATGGCATCACAGGCGCTTGATAAATCGCATTCAAGAGGGTCGCTCGGTCAACATCTTTTGGGATCTTGACCTCGCCAGCAAGCATCGCCATTTGCAACGCATGCCGATACTGTGGACGGGTCCAACCTAAAACGAATTTGCGCTGCAGTACTCGATAACGACTGAATGAATCGATTAACTCTTGCCGCTGTGCAGAGTAACTGCCGTTGCTGTAATCTCGAGTCACGCTGGAGTTATTCACCCCAGCGCCCCCGCTGGCCAATCGCAACTGAGCATTACGAAAAGGACTGCTCATGGTGTCTTTTCGGTTATTCTCCACCACACCGGCATCTTCACCAGGCGCAAGCTCAAATGAATTTCCCATCCCTAAGAACAAGTCACCGCCGCGATCGAACGCATCTGTCGCATTTGAATTTAAGGTCGGGTCTCGTTTGATGTAATAGGCAAAGCGGCTCGCTATTTGAGCGCTGATGCGTTCAGACTGATCATAATCTTCAATGTCGTCGACCAAATCTAACACCGAATGTAACAAGGAAATGCCGCGGTTTTGATGAAAACGGCGGGTAAACTTCAAATGGCAAACAAACTGCGCATCGACATCAACAAATTCAATACCTCTGGCATCTCTTTGAATTAAATAGCTGATGGCCTGCCCTAGTTGATTGCGCTTGATGCCCTCGAACAATCCTCCATCGACCTCGGTGATATCTTCAGGGATAAAATCAGGCTCAAACGGCTGCACTGCAAAGGGCGTGTCGGTTGGGTAACTCAAATCCTTGTGCCTACCCATGAACATGCGGCAAAATACCTCGCCATCACGAAACCAGGTGCGACCCGCAAGCCACTCGGTTTCAGCTCTAGAATGTTCTGCATCGATGTTTTGCTTTAACGAGAAGTTCTCCCACCATGTCATGATCGCCTGAGCGCATTCAACATGGACCTCACCTTTGTTGTTTAAAGGTTGAGGCTCGACCATGATGCCGTTTGGGCCAATAACATTGGCGCAGAGCTCATCCAAAATAGCGGTGACAAACGGGTTGTTCTCATCCATATGCCTTGCTCGCTGATACACGGCTTTCGCGCCCTTGTTTAACGCGTTGGCATCGCCTTTGGATTGCTTGTTGGTCTTTTTGGTGTGCGGGTTTCGTGGGAGTGCGGCGTTGTATTTGTTTAAAAGCCGTCGGTCATAGGCGCGTTCTAGCCCTTTGCGCGGGTTGAATACGGCGATAAGCTTGTCTAACAAGTTGGGGCTACTCAAGATAATTTCTCCGTATCATGGAACGCCGCCCACCTTGTGCCTCTGACGCGATAAGTCGCTGCAAACGCTCTATCTCTCTGCGCACCGTCGCTAAACTGGCCAAGGTCAACTCTTCCCCTTGCGCCGTTCTCACCGTCTGTTGCTGTAAGATCTTTTGCTCAGCTTGTAGGTACCACTGCAAACGGTCTTGATTGGTGGGTATGACTAAACTCATCCGAAAATACCTCTTGAGTGGTTGTAACGTTTTTTAGGCTTGCGCTCGAAGACAGGCTGCAAATCAGCATCAACCACATTCGGGTTTATCTGCCATTCCGACGCCCAAGGTGGCGGGCTTTCCCAGTGGATATCATCACCACCAAGAAAGTGCATGCCCGCTTCGGCATAGGCACATAAATCAAAGCTCTCATTGCGCGTCTTCTCAGGGCAGATCCATTGGCCTTTTTCATCAATGAATTCCGCCGTCAGTTCATCGAACCACTCTCTTTGCGCCCACGAAGGTAAATGAAAATACCGAGAACCAAATTCCTCACGGGAGTAGCTGGCCACCACACGATTTTTAAGACGGTTGGTGTGCAGCAGCAGTAAGGGAATTTCACCGTGTGCCAGTTTGCTGCGCTTGTCGGGGTATGACTCTTTGATAAGGGAATCCATATCCTTATTGCTGGCCCCTTTCACCAGGCGAAACAAATGGGACAGGCCTTTAGATTTAAGCCGGTTATAAAACTGGTAAGCGAAATCGGTCACTGAGGTTTTCTTACCATCCTTTTCCGCCGACGAGCCGCCCGAGTCACACAGGGTTAATACTGGTTTCATCACTCGCCCGCTGCCATCGGCAACGGGGTACGTTTTCTTGATCACCTGCTCGATAAGCAGATCCCAATCTTCAGCGTAAATGGCCGGATTAATACGGTCACCATTACGGTGTGGCGTGGTGAGGATTTCAAACCGGTCGATGATCCAACGTTGCAGCCCTTCGCCAAATACCTGTGCTTGCACCACAAAGCGTGCGTTGGACTTCCCCCCTTGAACATCGATATTCATGATCAAGAAGCGGCCACCAACAGGCACGACACTGCGCAAATACGGGTTACCTTTGGCCTTTTCCATCAGCTCATGAGCACCAATATCTTGCCCTTGGGACTGCAGAATATAAGAGCGCCCCATGCGGGTATTGATAAACGAAATCAACGCATCTTCATCACCGCTGTCTTGATAAATGGCTTCAGCATTGAGATAGCGATACACCAAGTTTTGCCAACTGCTGTATGCTGCTATCACGCCCTCAAACCAAAACGTGGCCCATTTGGTGGTGCGTACCTCTACCTCGTCTTCCACTAACTCGCCGTACTGGTCCACCGCCCCTTCACGAAACCACTGCCCGCTTAAGTTCTTGGCGTGTTTTTCTACTTCTTCAATTCGGTGGCCACACCTTGGGCAAGCCACATACGCCGTTTGGGAAGCCAGCAAAGGATCGTCTTTTTCGTCCCATTTAAGCGTTTCGAATTCTGGCCTAAAGTAGGCGTGGCAATCGTCGCATGACCAATAAAAACGGCGTCGGTCACCTTGGTTATACAACGAGGCAATGCCTCCACAAGGTTGCGCCTCGTGAGGGAGTAACTCTTCTTCAGGTTTAGGGTGGCGAACAATACGACCAGGTGAACTCTCGGCCATCACCATACCTGAAGACTTGGCATTTTGAACGCGCATCAACATCAACTCAAACTTCGAGCCCTCTTGCCCCACGCCATCATCTGCCCTGTCGTAGTCCGTCGCGCCCGCATAGCGATACGTCGAAGCCGACAAGCTGGTTTCTGTGGCCGAATCTAGCTTAAGATTCATTCCGTTCTTAAACTTCTTAGAGGTGATGTTATCGTCGGACTTTCGCCCCGTTCTGAGACGCGCAATGCCTGGCGTTGATGAAAAGCAGCGGTCTAAATCCGCCTTAGACATATCGGTTGCTTTGGTTTTGGTGCTGTAAATCAGTAGCATATCGCCAGGGGCTTGCGTGACAGCGTAATTAATCCATCCTTCAACCAACGCCTTAGTCTTTCCTGAACGTGCCGGACCAACCACAATCACAGCTTCATAAATGCGCCTCGCCAAACAGTTCATTGGCTCTTTCATATACGGCACTAACGAAGACAAAAACTTGGTGACATCGGTGCCGTCTGATATCCACAAATCCTCATCAGCGGCTTCTATTGGAGTCTTATCAGTTGGTGCGCACAGATAAGCCAATTCACGTCGTATCTTAGCTGCGTCCGCGTATTGAACCCCAAGGCGTGAATCAAAGTTGTTCAAGCCCATCCGACACCGCCTTTAAATCAAAATTAAGTAAACTTTCTAGTGCTTCGAGTTGCTGTGTTGTCGCCGTCGGGATTGCCGATTCAATCCGCGTGATCACCTTGTCTTTAAAGCCCTTCACGCCAGAGATACAAATGGCAATTTCATTCTCATAGTCTTCTTTAGAAATGCACTCGCTCGAGTCTTTTTGCAGCGCGAGCTTTTCCCGTTCAGATTGCACGTAAGCTCTGAGCTCTGCAGCGGTTTTAAATCCCATCAAATCAGGGGCATCGCTCTCTTTTAATGGCGCTTTGCATAAGTACGGCGTCACCTGAACCACGTCATATAGTGGGGTTTGCCCTTTAAACGCAACAGGCTCAATGCCGGCGGATTTCAGCTTTTTACGGATCGTGGAACGGTGATAGTCGAACGCTTCCAACTCGGTTAAATTCCAAAGTCGTTTTTCATTGTTCATTGAAAGCCCTCATCAATAAAACTCGTCTCTCCGAGTGTCACGCCCTTTTTCGCATTAAGCTGACGTTGCTAATTAATGTAATTCTTTCGAACTCTGCTTGTTCCTTTTTGATTCTAATCCTGCGCGAACACATAAGGAGTATCAGCAGAAGCTGAATATGCTCATGGCTAACAGGAAAGACAGCGAGGAACCCACGCTTGTGCACCCCAGTAAAAATTGGGTTACGGGCAACAACGGATAACGGTGGACGACCACCCAAGTAGTAAGTGTTATTTGCCCGTATTAGGTAGCGCACTGTCGTAACCATAAAAATTACGTAAGTGCTCAATTTGGTCAGCGCAATTGCGCCAAGCTTCTAACCATATTGGGTCGCGCTCGACTGCCTCACCGTAGGTGTGCGGCGGCGTGGTAAAAGGTTGCTGGCAAGAAGTAAGATAAACTGCCGGAGGAAGCACTAAGCGGGCCTTATACTCGGTCACCACCTCAGTGGTAGTACAGCCACTGAGCAGCATCAGGTATAGGCACATCTGCGCATTGTTCATGGTTCAGTACCTCTTTGATTTGGTTCACGGCCTGAATCGTTACCCTATTTCGATCGACCTTGACTCGTAGGAACGCATCAGCAGCCCGCTGTGCCTGCCGGACTTCATCACTGAGGGTTTTAACCGCAATAGATAGGGATTTATTTTTGCTCAGTGAGTCTTTAAACTGGCCTTGCAGCTCACCGTATTGCTTGGCTTGAAGTTTGGTGAGCTCAAGCAAGTAAGCTGACGCCGCTAAGCTGCCGAGCAGCAGCACAACCACCCCCACCAAAAAAGCTGTTTTGTAAGAGAAGTTCATAAGCCCATCCTCTACCAGCCATTCAAACAAGCTTGCTTTTCTATTTCACGGCGTTTCACCAACCCTGAACATTGACTATCAGGGTCTTTGCAATTTTTACCGTTAACATAAACCCAACGTGAAAACTCTAGGCACGCTTTTAATGGTTGGTTTTGGTTGAACAGCTTAAGCATGGTAGAGCGTTTGAAGTTGTTAGAACCAAGGTTGAACACAAAGCTTACTAGGACATCGAACTGTGCTTGAGTCACATTACCGTTTAGGTAACGATTTACGACCTTTTCTGCGCTTTGAACATCGGCGATAAAGTTGTGTGCTATCTGCGCCTCATCAACCACATCGCCTTGCTTTACGCCCGTTGTGTGGCCAAGGCCATTGGTCCAAACATTGGCGCTGCATTGATACGCCTTCGTTCGGCACCCTTCAAGGTTTGCAATATGTGCAAGGCCTAGTTGGCTGGTTTGCATGTTCGGGGTAAGGCTAAAGACGACGGACAGTATAACCCCAACAGAACAGACGGCTTTATTGATTAATTTTTTCACAGAGCTCTTCCGAAATTCGTTGCTTGCGAATTTCTTCAAGCAATTTGAGTTTAATGCTGCGATTGGTGAAGTAAGTGACAAACACCATCACCACGCCAATCACCGCTGCCCAATCTTGGATACTGAATGCCCCTGTCAGAGCCAGTAAGGCGCTAGTGAGATATGAAAAGAATGAACTGAGTTTATCTTGCATATGAGTCCCACAAAAAAGCACCCAACTTTCATAATGGAAATGGGTGCTCATAAGTATTAAACGCTAGAAACGAAAAAACCCCGCCGAGTGGGCGAGGTTTTGCAATATGGTTATTATGCACACTTAGGGAAAAACGTCAATAGAGTAAAAGCTTCACTGAAACACTTTTGGATAACCCCATTTTACATGTATTGGTAGATTAGCGTTTAACGGATTGATTGAAGTATGGAAAATAACACCCAACACATTGGTTGGCAATACACTCAAGTTTACCACTTACCAAGTTGAAAATGCCAAGCGTTGCGAATTACGCTTAAACAGTTTGTTTTATTTGTTATAAGTCATTTCAACTTCTTGTGATAAGCTTTTAACTTACGATTAGCGACATTTAGCCATAAAGGCGTGGGCAAGGCGGATTTTTCATAGATATAGTTGAGGTAGTTGAGAATTTGTTTAGGTCCATGAAAAGCACTAACCTTATACAGCTTTACAGCATAGCTAACTCGGTCAAGCTCCAAGCTATTGATAGTTAGGCTAGATTGCATATGCATCACGATGTTTCGTTCTTCCACTAGCTCTGATACTGCAATTTTTAAAGAACTATGTTCTTTAAGCGGTGGGACATCGAATATCTGAGGTGCTAATTGAAACAACTTAGATCTTATCGGAATATATCGATCGGAAGCTATCTTGTCAGAAGAAACCTCACGCGGTTTCTTATTTGGAACTTCTAGGAGTAATTGAATAGGCTTTCCATCGTATTTACCATGTAGAATAAATGATTTATTAACCCATGATTCAATAGCACTAATTGAGAATGTTATCGCAGCCATTGCTTGCTGACACATAGCAAAAAACTTTTGCATGTTCTCTTCACTAGTGTCTATTTCAATTATTTCATCAAAACTGGAGCGCTGAGTCAAAATAACTTTTTTCATCTGCATTGCTTTAAATGCGGCATCCAATGCATTGAAAAGCATTAACGCTTCAAACTCTGGTGGCGGTACTCGCATTTTGTAGCCATTATATTCTCCTTGAGAGGAAACTATGGTTATTTTGCTACCAGCTTTAACAAAGTGACCTCCCGGCAATACAGTGTCATGTGCGACTGATATATTATTCTCTTCTAATAGATAATCCATATTTACCTTTGACTTATAACTCAACGTTAATAAGTAGTGAGCAAGGCTAACTACCTAACCTAAACCACTGCACTGTAAACCTGTAACCCAACCTTGTCTACAGATACAAATTTGCTGGAAAAGAACTACGATGCACAATAGCAGTGCAATGAATATTATCAAGAACCCGTTTCTCAATGATATAAAAGCAAGTTCATTTCTCACATACCTTATCTCATTAACCTTCTCTTGACTAAGTAAAGATCTGATTAATACATGAGTGCACTTGCTAATTTCAAAAGCTGTCCCATAGCCATATTTAGGCAACGTTTTCAAGGCACCTAATGCAATCAATCCACCAGAAAGCATATACAAGGATGAAACACCAAAAAGGAATGAAATTATTTCGTTGAACTGACTTTCAGGGAGAATTTTAACCACACTACTTGCTGACGCACTAATTATACTTAATGAAACACTAAGCCCTAAAGTGAACTTTGAAGTTTTATCGTCAATTGCCAAAGCTCTATCATGTTCATCTTTGAGTCTCTCTTCGATTTTAGAGTCTTGCAATTTTGAGTAGCTCTCAATATCAGTAAAGCTGAGGTCATTTACTCTATTAAGCTTACTTCCATTAGTATAGTAGAAGTAAATAAATGGGAACAATTCTTCAATAATACGTAATGCACTAGTTTTTAGCCATGGTGAGACTTTTTGCAATTTCTTTATCAATTTGTCTGCCTTCGTTCGATAGCCATCCCCATTCTCCAGTAGGGTTTACTTCAATAAAAACAAATTCACCTCTAGACTTAATAAAATCAATAGAGCCAAAGCTTAATCCAAGAGATTTAACATAGTCTACACATAACGAACTAACGTGATTGGGAAGTACGATATCATTGTATTCTAGATATTCTTTCTCTGTGACTCTCCAATCTTCTTCGATAGGCTTACCAGAACGTGTAATTGATACTGCAAATACTTTTTCCTGTATAACTGTCACCCTGATATCTAACTTATCATCGACATATTCTTGAAAAGTAATAGGCGCTGATTTAGTTTGTTCTATAGTTAAATCATTTACTGAAACATTGGATGTATATGTAAAGTAGCAATCATCATTTTCTCTCAGTAAAACAGTATCCAATGACTTAACAATGAATTTTTCACATCCTAGCTCTTTAAACCCTAAACTGTTACTAACGACTGTTTTTGGAACTGAAAACCCAACTTTTCTCGCCATCATTAACTGGTATGGTTTCGACTCGGCTGCGTAAGTTGACTGAGGCCAATTCATCCAAAATGCATTATCGAAAACCATTAAGCCTCTAAGAAAAGCGTTCCATTGAGACTTTGATAATTGTTCGTTAATGTCAATCAATTTACCAGGAGTATTACGCAGAAAAACTGGCTGGCGGTACCAAACTGCTTTAATATTCGACGTACAAATGTCGACACCATTACCCCTAACAGATAATATGGCATTAACTGGGTCTAATGATATTTCATAAAGGCTAAAATGCTCTTTGTTAATTCTAACATAACTTTCGTTTGAGCTTTCTAAGCGCTGAATAACTAAATCGACTGAAAAATCATAAATGCTAGATAAGATTAATATATACTCTTTCATTCCCCTTTCAGATCCTCACCTGTTTCGATGTCACATTTTTTTGAAACCATAGTTCCAAATTCAGAATGGTAAGAGACCAAAATCTCATCTGATTTAAACCAATAACCTCTGGAGAAATCATAAGATGCACCTTCTGGCATTTCTGGCTGTTCTGAAAAAGGTTTCTTCGTAGCTAGCGTGATAAGTATGTGTTGTCGCATTCACTTCTCCAAGATACAGAGACCTATTAACATCAAAAATGTAGCTTGAGCTTATCACGCATCATTCAACAAATCTTATCATAAGCATATGTTTTTAATTAATTTGATTCATACTTCACAAAGTAATGAAAGATAATGAACGACAAGGTGAGGCATTTCTTTATTCATTTTGTTTGGTATTGGGAAACCTATCGAAAACTTTTAAATTGAGACTAATGAGCTTCATTATCGCTAACACGAAAAGTGGAAGTTCTGAGCTATCGACATCAGCTAGTTAGAATATGAAAGCAGGAGAGATATACTTTTCCCAATGAACTTTTGAATATCCTAGGAGTTTACGCATGAAAGGAGGTGCTAAGATTGGCTCCTCATAAACATCCTCAGTTTTTGCAACAAGCCACATCGAATAGATTATGCATAGCTATGCAAACATCAAACTAAAGTTTGTTAACAACCGTTACCGACGTCTACTATCAGTGAGTAATTA
>NZ_BJXJ01000042.1 GCF_007990935.1 Vibrio sagamiensis NBRC 104589 | reverse complement strand
GGGATGAGATGGCGCCAAGTGCTGTAAAGATATATGGGGCTGATGAGCATTTATCGGAATGTTCAAGCTTAGGCAATAGCCAATGGTCATGTATTCTACCTAACAGTGGTTTTCATGCTAGTGGTCTAAGAGTTAGAATCAATACCGAAGGCTGGCGTGCTGGTTGGGGTGGGGATATGACCATTGACGATTTAATCCCTGATGCACCTGAAATAGAAAACGCGACCGCCAGCTTTGAACCGACAAAAGGTGAAAAACTGATTCGAGAAGGCAAAGTTTGGCTAGCGACACAAACGGCAATTAACGTAACGCTAGATTTTGACTTAGTAAAAGGTAATGCCAGCAGCTTTGCAGATCAACCTATTCGAGTGCTATTACAAAAGACCGTTGGTACTGGTGAAGACAATACCACAGCTGAGTGGGTGACACTGGCAGGTCAAAGTCAAAACATTAGCAATGGTCACAACTCCATAACAGGCCAGATTATCCCTTCAGCTGGTTGGGATTCAGCTGCGTTTTACAGTGTAACACTCGGTTATCAGCTTAATAATAGTGAAGCCCCGATCACTTTTGTTGACCCACAAGGCTTAACGACAATGACCGGCCAAGGCGCTTACTTAAGTACATCACCAATGCGTATTGTCGATTCTAATAATCCAGACAGTACTTGTGTGCTGACACAAAGTACTCCAAAGGCGTGTGATTTTATTGCCAATGGTAGCGATGTAAAACTAACTGGCCTCAATGTATGGCAAGATGATGACAACCGACAAATCGTCAAAGCCGGTAATCAAAGCAAAACGTTAAAAGGTGGTCATGTAACGACCGATGTTGAATTTGATCTTCAAACTACCGGTAAGCAGACGTTTAGCCTAAATAATGTTTCTACAGTAGTGACGTACAACACCGACACGACTCAGATTGTTGTGAAGGATGCTGATGAAACAAATAATGTCGTGTATGAGAATGCTTATATTAATGGCGCTGTAACTAAAGTTACAAATAAAGGAAGCCGTAATGGTAACCGAGAGATCAGCAATACAGGGATTCAATTGACATTAGATACCTTGGA
The DNA here is from genome assembly GCF_007990935.1 of Vibrio sagamiensis NBRC 104589. Lineage (GTDB taxonomy): Bacteria > Pseudomonadota > Gammaproteobacteria > Enterobacterales > Vibrionaceae > Vibrio > Vibrio sagamiensis. The sequence goes on along the minus strand of NZ_BJXJ01000042.1, from coordinate 28,959 downwards.
TCATACTCAGATTTCTGGCCTAGAAAGTGTTAAATGGTCTGCACAATACCCGTTAGTGGAGTTTGTTAAGGTTTACGTGCCTGAGCTACCAAGCGTAATTGAGCAAGGGTTAAAGCTAGTCGAGCAGACAATTAATGGCACTATTTTAGCTAACTCGGTTGAGTTCTCTGAAGATGGGCAGTTCTATTTTGACGTTGCCACGCTTAATGATGGTATCACTGATGCCATTGCTAACTTAGGCAGCCAATATGATGAATACTTTCCTCGTTTTGCTAACGTAGTATTACCGTTAGATTTAGTTGCCCATTACCGTGTCCATGGTGTCGATAAAGTCAAATCGCAACGCTTTAATATTGCCATCGGTGACCGAGGTAAGCGTATTATTAACTTTGCTAGCAACGGTAAGCCACGTTGTTTGACGAATACTGGTGGGAAATATGTGTTCCAGGACTGTGATGTATCAGAATCAGTGAACCAAGATACGGATGCAAACCTGCTATTCAAGTTTGTGCCTGCTGCACTTGGTGCAATTGCACACCCAACTAATGTGTTCCAAATTCGTCCGGCAACCGACGATACTCAGTGTTTAACTGTGAGCAATTACAATGTTACTAGCCAAAAGTGTAACATTGATTACGGTGTTTCTCAGTTGTTCTCTTTCATCGCACAAGCAGACAAGCACTTAGAAGAATCGATTCTGACCTCTGGCAACACATCAGAAATGACAATTGCTTCATTACAAAATGGTCGTATTTTTGACTATAGCGGTGGTGGTGCTGGTGGCAGTCAATGGGGTGACTTGATCGTTTATCCGAAGAATGGCGATAAAGGCTCGATTAATCAACATATGTTCGTTTCACGCTTTGGAATGCAAACTGAAGCTGATAAGCCTGTAACTGTTCCTGTGGACTTAACTATGCATTGTAAAACGTGGGGCAATCTCCTACAACACAGTACAGTAGAGCTTTCTGCAGACAACCGAAGTAAACATGATGCCTATGTATACATCAACTACAGTGGTCGTTGGGCGTTGATCCGTGCTGGCGAATCTAAGCAAATTGACACTCGAACCATGCAAGGCTGGAGTGGCTTGGAGCAAGTCTATCGCTTTAGACCGGAAATTAACCCACACAACAGTTTCTTTTCGCTACCAGCCAACGAACATAGATGTCAAGCTTGGTATGGAAACAATAAAAACTTTAATGAATACAAAAAAGGGTATAACGCATTTACTGCTATTCCTGAATAAGTAAATAAATAAAGTAAAAAAAGAGTAAAGGGTAACCTTTACTCTTTTTTCTTTAATCTTTTGAGAGGGCTAGTCATCTTTGAATCACTAGACGCGGATTCGTTTACTATAAGTTAACGCTGAAATGACAACGTATATGTATGTGTAAATTGAGATAAACATTGTCATTTTTATTATAAATACAAAAATAATCTCTATAAAACCAATCAGGCTATCATTCTATACTCGATGTTCGTACTGTAATTTGGGTATATTTTATCTAATGACTGGAATACTTTTATCGTAATAAAGGATGAAGTTGTAAATAATATGAAAAAATGAAATATATAAGCACACAGTATCGTTAGTAAATAAACCTTAGCGAATAATGACTTAATGACAATTTCTTGATGTTGATTTATAATCCCTTCATATTCAATGAGTTGCATTTTTTTGGTGTATGTTAGAGTCAAAAAATGATTTTTTATATCACTTTAACGTAGCTCATCATGTGTAATAGATATATGAATTTTAAGGTAATCAGCAGAATCTGTGTGTCATAAAATTCCTATAGATCTCTTATTAGTTTATATAAAAATAATCTTTCTTATCATCTACATCAATAAATGTCGGTAATTATAAAATAACAGTTATTTTCTTTTTTTATCAGGTGTTCTCTTGCATATTATCCTCACCACATTTAATACAAATTTGGTTGAAAATTGTAGTTAGCTTACTTTTGATAGCTTTCTACTGGGGTGTCAAATAAAACAAAGATTAAAAAATGAAAAACTTTTCTATCAATACACTATGGCTAAGCTGCTTAGCATGCATGTCTTCGGTACATGCTGGAACTCATGCTCCAAACGTGGACTCTGAATATTTATCAAGCTCACCTATGGTTGAAATTAATGGTGCGGTTCTGATGGGGCTTGAAACACAAACTGAGAATTACTCTTCTCCAGTTGAATCTTTTTTGGGAATTAAATACGCGACGGCAGAGCGATTCAAAGCGCCACAAATCTATCGCTATGAGGCTGGTAACGAATATGCTGTAACTTCAACAGGAGCTATTTGTCCACAAGTACCACATACCATGGCTGCCAATGGTGTTGTGCAAGAAATACAAAGTGAAGATTGTTTGAATGTGAATGTTTGGCGTCCTGCTGCTAGCCCTCAAGGTTCCAAATTACCTGTTTATGTGTTTATTCACGGTGGAGCATTTGAACTAGGTTCGAGTTCAGTTAAGCAATTTGATGGTAATAATATTGTTGCTAAAAATGCAGACGAAAATAACCCATTTATCCTTGTCAGTTTGAACTATCGATTAGGTATTTTAGGCAGTTTATACAGTGAAGACCATTCTGGGAATTATGGTATACAAGACCAGAAAGCAGCACTTAAATGGATTCACAATAATATCGAAAACTTTGGTGGTGATTCAAAGAATATTACCTTATTTGGTGAGAGTGCAGGTGCAATGTCAATTGGTATTCAATTGATGGATGACCAACAAAATGCGGATTTATATCAGCGTGTAATCATGGAAAGTAACCCATATGGAGTGAAATATAAAGATGCAGAATCGGCCAAATGGCTTGCAGAGCAAGTGAAATCAAAACTTGGCAGTGCAAAAAACATACAAACGGTACCAGTAGAAGAAATCATCGAAGTTCAAACGCAGATGAAGGCTGCGTTGACTCAAATGAGTAACCTCACCAATATTAAGCCAAAAACTTCTGGCTTATTGTCTTGGGCTCCTTATGTTGATGGAGATACGGTGCCGTATCAACCAAGCAACCTGAAAAAAGTCAAAGGAGTTGATGTGACACTTGGCTTTAACAAAGATGAATCAAACATCTTTGTTGCTCCTTTTGATGCCTTGTTAAATCTACCGGGTAGCTACAATCAGCTGGTCGATTTATTCTTTGGTAGTGATAAAGGTAAGCAATTACGGAATATCCCTGAGTTTTATTTATCAGCTTGGGGAAGCAACGCGACTAAACGTAAAGCCAATGCTCGTAAGTTGATGAATCAAGTTCTATTTATGTGTTCATCTCAAAACGTGGCTAAAAACTTAGCAGCAAATGGTACGAACTCATCACTTTATCAGTTTAATTACCAACCTGATTTTTCTTTATGGCCAGATTACTACGTAAAAAGCTTCTCTAAAACATGTCTGCCATCAGAAACGTCATGTCATGGTGCAGAACTATCATTCATCTTTGGTAATGAAGTCAATGCGGTTTCAGGCCCAGCGACATTCTCTGTGCAAGATCATGTAACAAAGGATATTTTGATGTCGAATTGGCTAAAAGCGGGAACATTCCAATCTTACTCAATGGATAAGGATAATATGACAATCTATTCAGCAGATGGATATTTCTCCGATGCTAAAAATTGGGACCACTCCATGAACAAGGATATTTGTTCACAAGTTAATGCCATCATGAGTCGTTAACGTCTATCAATTCTATGGCAACTACTTCTATTTAGTGGTTGCCTATCGCTCACGTTATATCGCTGATCACTTTATATTTAAGTTATTTAAGTTATAACACTTTGTTAATCATTTGCGGTTAAGGTCTTATGGGATCTTACTGTGGTACAAGCACTATGTCTTTCTCTTGTTTTTTTGAAAATATCCATAAAAAAATCTCGTTGGCAAAAAGTTTAGAAGAGCTAATTGTCAGGCAAAGAAGAACCAACATAGGTAACTCTGGTTTAACTTTTAAACAATCCAGCGGTCGTCTTGTCGCTCATAGTTACCATAGTGAACTACCTGCAAAAAATAACCACGATACAAAGTGATGTAATTTACATTGATTTAATATTTTTGAAAAATCTTATCAAGGATATTAATTAAGTTTGACTACTTTAACATTTATTTTATCTGACTGTTTATTGGTTCTACTATTCATTTAAATATTTTTCTTATCAAAAACTACTTTTATATATTATCACCACTATAAATGGGGGGTTATTTTTTTATAACTAAACATTAATAAACTTGTGGTTTTAAGTACTATTTACTTTGCTGATTATTTGTACTTTATACAATCAAGTATAAAGAATGATTAAATAGCGAGCTTCATTGGTGAATTTATTTAAGGTTAATTTTAAAATCAAAAATAGTTCAAGAAAAATAATTGTTTACATTGGGGGAGGGGGATTGTTTTTGAGGTTGAACTTTGCTTTTAAATGGTACGATATCTTATTAAGTTGTTTTTTTAGTACCATTGTTTGCTTTTTACACATAATGAAATAGTTGTGATGATAAATTACATTTTTATTTGCTCGCTTTAATTTGTGAAGGTATGATTGGTTGATAAAAATGGAATTGTTTTGATATTAAGGTATCTTTTGTGGATGTGAAATTTGATATTGGCGAAAGTTCTGTTTCCTACCGAGATAAAAAGACGAGTTTACAAGCTAACGAGCTCAATCTTGCACTACTGCTACTGAGAAACCATGGTGAAATGGTGACTAAAGATGAGATATTCAGTGAGGTATGGAAAAATAAAGTTGTTACTGAAGGATCAATTAAAAGAAGTATTTCATTATTGCGCAAGGCTTTATCTGAAGTTGAAGCAGCGGTGGAAATTAAGGCTCATCGCGGTCTAGGTTACAGTATAAACACATCATTAAATGTCTTTTTAGATAACCAAGTCGCACTTTTAACTAGTGATGATAAGTTTGATGAGCAGAAACAAGCATCTGGTGCATTTTGGAGTAAAAGCTCGCTATTTTGTTTGACCTTGATCTTATCTAATCTTATTTTTAGCAGCTATTTAGTATATGAGAAAGCTCTTAAGTATGATGTGTTTTATGAGGATGATTATTTCAACGATGGCTTTGTATCTCCTAAATATCGAAAAAGCCACCTAACCAGTGGTAATAACGCATCCGTGACTCTAATCACGAACCAAGCTAACCCTATACCTGTTTATTTAAGTAAGTTACTCATTACACTAAATCAGGATATGGTTGTTTTTTATCAAGTACATAATGACAAAGTCTATTTCTCATATTCCCTAAAGAAATCAGTTGGCATTTTATATTCTAATAATTATATATTACCTAGGGGAACGGAAGTTGAAAAAATCAAGGAAATTCTCTCACCATTTCTATAAGCAACATATAGTGGTTATTCTCAGTTTTTTACTATCTATTACCTTATATTTTTTAAGTGAATCTGACAAAGCTCAACTTCCGTTAAAGAATATGTATAATTTTAAGGTGTTTGAGAGCAACGCCAATAAGTTAAAATTGATATCATTGAGCACGATAGAGTTCCATAACAGTAAATTCAGTGTTGTCGAATATAGTGAACCTGCTAGTGATAATGCGATGTTAGTGACTTTTGAAGCAAACATTACCGATCAAGTTAACAATAAGTTTGAGTTTTGCTCTTATGACATTAGTGTTCGTAATATTAACGAATTGCATAATAATGATTTTTACCAGCGTCATTTCTTTGACATATCTGAAACGATTATGAGTTTAAAAAATAGGCAGCATCCTCCGATGTCAATTGAGTATTTTAGTGCAAATGTGGTTTTAGTGAGTGGAGGTCTGTTTGATCACCCAAGGCTTATTTCTCGCTCTTCGCATTCACAATAAGTCTGAGAAAAGGTGGGAACAAGTCAGCTCTTGCTTTTTATTTTATCTATCTGAATAGCTTCTTACATCACCCCAAGTCTACTTGGGGCGGTAATTTTAGCACTTTGGCTCAACTATTTATGCGGATAATATTCTCATACAGTTAGTGGAACCGATCGTTTCCATAATATCGCCTTGGGTTATAATGACTAAGTCGTCATCATCGAGTAACCCTTGCTCTTTTAAACTTAAGATTGCTCGATTTGCAGTCGTTAGGCCGGCTTCACCTTTTGAGTCGAAATAAACGGGGGTGACTCCGCGATATAGTGCTGCACGATTTAAAGTGGATTCATTACGTGATAGAGCAAAAATAGGTAGGCCCGAACTGAGGCGCGACATCATGAGCGCAGTTCGCCCAGACTCTGTTAATGCTATCATCGCTTTTACACCTTTCATATGATTTGCTGCATACATAGTTGACATTGCAATGGTCTCTTCAGCGTTAGAGAATGTTTGTTCCAAACGATAAGTTGAGAGACTCGCTTCAGACATTTTCTCTGCTCCCAAGCAAACCTCAGCCATTGAGGTCACTGTTTCTACAGGGTATTGCCCTGCTGCAGTTTCTCCTGATAGCATGACGGCGTCAGTTCCATCAAGCACTGCATTAGCAACATCCATGACTTCAGCGCGAGTTGGCATAGGTGAAGTCATCATAGATTCCATCATTTGTGTTGCGGTAATCACAACTCGGTTGAGACTCCTAGCTCGCCTTATTAGTTTTTTTTGAACTGCTATTAATTCAGGATCACCGATTTCAACCCCTAAATCGCCTCGAGCAACCATGACGACATCAGATGCAAGAATGATATCATCGATTGATTCATTACTGGCAACGGTTTCAGCCCGTTCGACTTTTGCAACTAATTTTGCATCTAAGCCAGCTTGTTTTGCTAGCTCTCTTGCAAAGTTCATATCTTGGCTATTACGGGGAAATGAAATGGCTAGATAATCGACTTTAATTTCAGCGGCAGTGGCAATATCAGCTTTATCTTTTTCAGTTAAAGCGTTGGCAGACAATCCGCCTCCTTTCTTATTTATCCCTTTATTATTAGAAAGTGGCCCACCAATGGTAACATGAGTCAGAACTTGGTTACCCTTTACTCCTGTAACTTTTAATTGCACGCGACCATCATCGAGTAAGAGTATATCACCAGGGGCGACATCTTGAGGTAAAGCTGTATAGTCTAAACCTACCGCGTGTTGATTACCTTGACCTGCAGGAAGATCACTGTCTAACGTAAATTTATCGCCTACATTCAAATGAACCTTACCATCTTTAAAGGTAGAAATTCTTATTTTAGGGCCTTGTAAATCACCCAAAATTGCAACTTGACGTCCCAACTTTTTTGCAATTGCACGAACCTGATTTGCTCTATTTATATGGTCTTCTCGGGTGCCATGGGAGAAGTTCATTCTTACTACATTCGCTCCAGCGTTGATGACTTCTTCAAGGGTGTTTCCTTTATCTGTTGATGGTCCCAATGTCGTGACAATTTTTGTTCTTCTAAGTAGTGCAGTCATAACTTCTCCGAAATGTTTAAAAACAGCTAAGCCCCAAAAATATTGCTTATTGATTATACTACTTGAAAATAATTGAGTATTAACACCAGTAAATAATTCTAACGTAAAAGATTTTTGGTTATTTGATTGAATACACAAATAGCCATGTTGATACGTGATGTTTGTCACGGGGATTCATTAAGTTGCTTCACAATTACTTCACAAAGTAAAAAAATTACCGAGTTTTAGAATGTTGGAGTGTAAGATGTACATGGCTCAACCGGGCCATATTGATCATATCAAACAGGTCAATGCTGGTCGTGTATACAAATTAATTGACTTAAAAGGTCCGATATCCCGAATAGATTTATCCAAAGAAAGTCAACTAGCGCCTGCGAGTATTACAAAAATTACTCGTGAACTGATAGAAGCTCATTTAATTCATGAGACGACGGTTCAGGAAGCCATCAGTCGAGGTCGTCCGGCTGTAGGGCTACAAGTCAATCATATTGGATGGCAATTTTTGTCAATGCGTCTAGGGAGAGGATACTTAAGTATTGCACTGCATGAACTTGGTGGTGATGTTCTAATAGACACCAAGATTGACATTCATGAGCGTGAGCAGGAAGATGTATTAGCTCGACTTTTACATGAGATCGATGAATTTTTCCAAACTTATTCCGATCAACTTGATCGTGTTACCAGTATCGCTATTACCCTGCCCGGTTTGGTCAATTCTGAGCAAGGTGTTGTGTTGCAAATGCCCCATTATAATGTCGAGAATTTACCCTTAGGTCCTGAAATTTATAAAGCAACTGGGTTGCCTGTTTTTATTGCTAATGACACACGAACCTGGGCTTTAGCTGAGAAGTTATTTGGCCATTCAAAAGACAATGATAATTCAATTTTAATGTCGATCCACCATGGCTTAGGGGCGGGGATCATCCTTGATGGAAGAGTACTTCAAGGTCGTCATGGCAATATTGGAGAGCTGGGCCATATTCAAATTGATCCAAATGGACAACGTTGTCACTGTGGAAATATTGGTTGTCTTGAAACGGTGGCTAGCTCTGAAGCAATTCGGAAAGAAGTGGTTAGGCGTATTTCTGATGGAGAGTATTCTTGTTTGGTTGAACAAGAGGAGATGAGCATTGAAAGCATATGTGATGCGGCATCTAAGGGAGATCCTCTAGCGGTAGATGTGATTGAAAAGCTTGGGCGTTACTTGGGGTCTGCAATTGCAATTGTGATCAATTTGTTCAACCCCGAAAAGGTGCTAATTGGTGGTGTGATTAATCAAGCTAAGGATGTATTATATCCAGCGATCCGCCATTGTATAGAAACACAATGTTTGCCAGTCTATCATCAAGATCTTGAACTAGTTGAATCGCGTTTTTATAAACAAGCAACCATGCCTGGTGCTGCATTAATTAAGCAAGCACTTTATGATGGGCAATTATTGATGAAGGTAGTCGAAGGGTAGGCATTTAAGGACAGGGGTTCTCAGTAGTTCCTTAATGACAAGTGGTTGCGGCGCCGCGTAATTTACTGGATTTTATTGTTAAGCACCACTTGGTATAATTATTGCTGTCTTAAAAACCTTTCTTTAAAATTTTCTATAATGAAACATATTATTTAGGTAGTACTATGTCTAGGGTCTTAAATAGTGTTAATCAGCGAACGAACCTCGTTGGTGAAAACCGTCTAGAGTTGTTACTGTTTACCTTGAACAGCCGACAGTTGTTTGCAATTAATGTTTTTAAAGTCAAAGAAGTCATTAAGCTGCCACCAATGACAAAGTTGCCTGGTTGTCACCATAATATCCGTGGAGTGGCGTCACTACGCGGTAAAACCGTGCCTGTTATTGATTTACGTAGTGCGATTGGTTTCCCTCCTCTAAGGGGAGACGCCGTAGAAGAAAATTTGATTATTACTGAGTACAACCGCTCAGTGCAAGGTTTTTTAGTCGGACCGGTGCGTAACATCATTAATACTGCGTGGACAGAGATTCAGCCCCCACCCTCAACAGCCGGGCGTGCTCATTATCTTACTGCAATCACTCAAATCAAAGAACAGCAACAGTCTCAAATAGTTGAAATTATTGATGTTGAAAAAGTGTTGGCAGAGATAATTGATTATGATGTGACGATTTCAGCCGATGTTTTGGATCATGATTTATCCAAAGCCATGGTAGGTCGAAAAATTCTTATTGTTGATGACTCAGCTACCGCGCGTCATCAAGTACGAGATACACTTTCTCAATTAGGGTTAGAAATCATTCAATGTTGTGATGGTTTAGAAGCATTAACGTTATTAAAACGTTGGTGTGATGAGGGGATAGAGGTTGACAAAGAGCTTCTCATGATGATTACAGATGCGGAAATGCCTGCAATGGATGGTTATAAGTTGACTCATGAGGTTCGTAGCGATCCTCGTATGTCTCTACTATTTATCACTCTTAATACTTCATTAAGTGGTCGTTTTAACCAAGCAATGGTCGACAAAGTGGGTTGTGATCGTTTTATTTCCAAATTTCAACCAGATCTGTTGGTAGAAGTGGCTCAAGAGCGTTTGCGTCAGGTTTTACAAACGAATGACTTAAAAGCTTAAACTAAGCGTTGTATAGTTATTATGCCAAAATATCGTGAGATTACTTGGGTGTACACCCAAGCACCTCAAAGGTATTTGGGTATATTGTTTTTTGTTTAACTAGCGCTTGGGCTGAGCATCAATGCATTGGCCGTTTATCTCGGTTACCTTTGGATCCATTAATTTTAAATATAAAGGCATGATATCCTTAGGTGTTTTTAGTGTATTTGCGTCTTCGCCTGGATAGGCTTTCTCTCTCATTCGTGTACGTGTCCCACCAGGATTAATCGCATTGACCCTGATTGGCGTATCGCTCAACTCATCTGCTAACACCTGCATCATACCTTCAACTGCAAATTTAGAGATTGCGTATGGACCCCAAAAAGCACGACCGGAATGACCAACCGTCGAAGACGTGAAAATAATGCGACCCGCTTGAGATTGACGCAGTAAAGGTAATAACGCCTGAGTCATCAATACTTCTGACTTGACATTGATTTGCATAATGTCGTCATAATCTTCTTCGTTGATTTGCTCAAAAGGACACAATGAGCTGAGCACACCTGCATTATGCAAGAGACCATCGAGCTGGCCAAATTGACCTTCAATAGTATCGGCCATATCTAAGTAATGTTGCTTGCTTGCCCCTTTTAAATCGAGCGGTACGATCGCAGGCTTTGGGTAGCTCAAAGAATCGATCTCATCGTAGATGGACTCAAGGTTTTTAACATTTCGTCCTAATAGAATAACGGTAGCGCCATGCTCGGCATAAGATAGAGCTGCTTGACGGCCAATACCGTTTCCTGCTCCTGTTACTAAGATGACTTTACCGCTTAATGCGTCTGCAGAAGTGGAGTAGTTCACGTTGATGAATCCTTATTTATCGTAAAAAGTTCCAACTTTAGGCGCTTACCGCGCAAGTTTCGTGATGGAAAACCTTGGTTATCATAGTAAGTTAGTTACAATACAGCAATTGATGTGTTATACCAATTCCAGAGTCACTTTTGATATCAATGGCAATGCAAAACTGTGCTGTTTTAAATAAAGGCATAGATTTATAAATTTTGGCTTTTTTGTTTATGGTTTTGCTAAAGGGATATCATAAGGGTAAATCTGGTATGAGATAGAGGAGCTCGAATTGGAGTTTTTATTAGAATATGGTCTATTTTTGGCCAAAATTGTCACTGTTGCCGCAGCAATAATCGTAATACTTGTTATTGTTAAATCATTAAGTGGTAAATCTGGGGCGATGAAAGGAGAATTAGAAATTACTGACCTTTCTGAGCGTCATAAACAAACAGTAGAGCAGCTAGAACATTATCTTCACGATGAAGCTTTTCTAAAAGCTCGTGATAAAGCAGCTAAAAAAGAAGAAAAAGAGAAAAATAAAGCACGAGAAAAAGAGGTAAAAAAAGAATCCAAAGAGGGTGAACTTGGTGCAAAACGTGAGCCCCACCTTTTTGTTTTGAGCTTCAATGGCAGCATTGATGCCAAAGAAGTTGCATCATTGCGAGAAGAAGTAACGGCAATTTTAGCAGTAGCTCAAGAGGGGGATGAAGTTTTACTTCGTTTGGAATCTGGTGGCGGCATGGTTCACGGTTATGGGTTAGCTTCATCTCAACTGGATCGAATTAAATCAGCAGGGCTTATTTTAACTATTTCGGTCGATAAAGTTGCTGCAAGTGGTGGATATATGATGGCTTGCGTGGCAGATAAAATTGTTTCTGCACCTTTCGCGATTGTTGGCTCCATTGGTGTTATTGCTCAGATCCCTAATTTTAATAAATTACTGAAAAAGCATGATGTCGATTATGAACAAATTACCGCTGGAGAATATAAGCGCACGTTAACGATGTTTGGGGAGAATACAGATAAAGCTCGTGACAAGTTCAAGCAAGAACTGGAAGAAACACACGAACTTTTCAAGCAATTCATTCGTGACCATCGTCCAAATTTGGAGCTTGAAAAAGTAGCAACGGGCGAACACTGGTTTGGTACTCAAGCACAATCTTTGGGCTTAGTTGATGAAATAAGTACTTCTGATGACTTGATCACTTCAGCGTGTAAAGAGAAAACGGTTCTTGCTATTCAATATGTACAGAAGAAAAAAATTACAGATAAACTGGCAGGCGTTGCCGGTAAAGTCGTTGATAATGTGATACTCAAGATTGCTGAACGTGGGCAAAAACCTATTGTATAAAATCAGCTTTATATAAGTCAGCATCAACAAAAAGGCGAGATGAGAAACCTCGCCTTTTTTGTTGATTACCTTTATAATATGCCCTTCGCAAAACAACGTTAGTTGTACGAGTAAAACTCATAGATGGAGATAAGCATGTCCTCTAAAACTCCGGTGGTAACTGTTGATGGGCCAAGTGGTGCAGGGAAAGGCACTTTATGTATGTTGCTAGCAAAGGAGCTAGGTTTTCAACTTCTAGATTCTGGTGCGATTTACAGGGTTTTGGCTCTGGCTGCAATTCATCATGGTGTGGATACAGAGTCTGAAGAGGCACTTGTTCCATTAGCGATTCATCTGGATGTACAATTTATCGCTGAAGGCGACTTAGTTAAGGTGATATTGGAAGGCGAAAACGTTTCTGCTGAATTACGTAAAGAAGAAACGGGGAATGCTGCCTCTAAAGTTGCCGCTTTTCCTCGCGTGCGAGAAGCGTTATTGCGTCGTCAGCGTGCTTTTGAAACAATGCCAGGGCTAGTTGCTGATGGCCGTGACATGGGCACAGTTGTTTTTCCAAATGCCGTAGCAAAAATCTTTTTAGATGCAAGTGCAGAAGAGCGTGCTAATAGGCGCTTGAAACAGTTGCAAGATAAAGGGTTAGATGTTAAATTTGATGACCTTTTGAGCGAGATCCAAGAGCGTGACGATCGAGATCGTAACCGCCCAGTGGCACCATTACGCCCTGCTGAGGATGCGCTTGTGCTTGATTCAACGTCGATGAATATCGATGAAGTGGTAGAACAAGCACTACAATATATCAAATCTAAGCTGGCTGAGTAATTTCGCTCAGTTAGTTTCAGAGCGTCGGTCGCAAGGATGATGACTGGCGAAGCCAATAACCCCATGTGGTAGGATACCCGTGGACGTTTAATTTATTGAAGATTAAATAAATGACTGAATCTTTTGCTCAACTCTTTGAAGAGTTTCTAAACGAAACAGAATTCCAACAAGGCAGCATTGTTAAAGGTACTGTAGTAGCTATCAAGAACGGTTTTGTTCTTGTTGACGCTGGTCTTAAGTCTGAATCTGCTATTCCTGCTGAACAGTTCAAGAACGCTGCTGGCGAACTTGAAGTTGAAGTTGGTGCTGAAGTAGACGTAGCCCTAGACGCTGTTGAAGATGGTTTCGGTGAAACTCAACTTTCTCGTGAGAAAGCTAAGCGTCACGAAGCTTGGATCGTTCTTGAGAAAGCTTACGAAGAAGCTGAAACTGTTGTTGGTATCATCAACGGTAAAGTTAAAGGCGGTTTCACTGTTGAACTAAACGGTATCCGTGCTTTCCTTCCTGGCTCTCTAGTAGACGTTCGTCCAATTCGTGATACAGCTCACCTAGAAAACAAAGAGCTAGAGTTCAAAGTTATCAAACTTGACCAGAAACGTAACAACGTAGTTGTTTCACGTCGTGCAGTTATCGAATCTGAGAACAGCGTTGAGCGTGATGAACTTCTAGAAACTCTACAAGAAGGTTCTGAAGTTAAAGGTATCGTTAAGAACCTTACTGACTACGGTGCATTCGTTGATCTAGGTGGTGTTGACGGTCTTCTACATATCACTGATATGGCTTGGAAGCGTGTTAAGCACCCATCTGAAATTGTTAACGTTGGTGACGAGATCCAAGTTAAAGTTCTTAAGTTCGACCGTGAGCGTACTCGCGTTTCACTAGGTCTTAAGCAGCTAGGCGAAGATCCATGGGTAGCAATTGCTAAGCGTTACCCAGAAGGTCACAAGCTAACTGGTCGCGTAACTAACCTAACTGACTACGGCTGCTTCGTTGAAATCGAAGAAGGCGTTGAAGGTCTAGTTCACGTTTCAGAAATGGATTGGACTAACAAGAACATTCACCCATCTAAAGTTGTTAATGTTGGCGACGAAGTTGAGGTTATGGTTCTTGAAATCGACGAAGAGCGTCGTCGTATCTCTCTAGGTCTGAAACAGTGTAAAGCTAACCCATGGCAGTCATTCGCTGAAGCTCAAGCTAAAGGCGACAAAGTTACTGGTAAGATCAAGTCTATCACTGACTTCGGTATCTTTATCGGTCTAGAAGGCGGCATCGACGGTCTAGTTCATCTATCTGACATTTCTTGGAATGTTACTGGCGAAGAAGCGGTACGCGAGTACAAGAAAGGCGACGAGATCTCTGCAGTTGTTCTAGCAGTAGACGCTGAACGTGAGCGCATTTCTCTAGGCGTTAAGCAAATGGAAAACGACCCATTCAATGCTTACGTTGCTGATAACAAGAAAGGTGTTCTAGTTAACGCTACGGTAACTGCTGTTGACGCTAAAGGCGCTACAGTTGAAATCGCAGAAGGTGTTGAAGGCTATATCCGTGCTTCTGAAGTCTCTCGCGATCGCGTAGAAGATGCTTCTCTAATCCTAAGCGTTGGTGATGTTGTTGAAGCTAAGTTCACAGGTGTTGACCGTAAGAACCGCGTTATCAACCTATCTGTCAAAGCGAAAGATGAAGCTGAAGAGCAAGAAGCAATGGCATCTATCAACAAGCAAGATGAAGCTGCTTTTGGTAATGCTATGGCTGACGCTTTCAAAGCTGCAAAAGGCGAATAATTAATCGCTTAAGCTAAAAGGAGCCGAAAGGCTCCTTTTTTATGCGTATCTGCTTTTGAAGTAGTAATACTAATGTTGATAAACTATGCTAAGGGCATGGCATATATAAAAACTTACTTTGAGTAAAACTTGCCTAAATACACTAGCAAGTGTTTGTTGGAATTAGTATTACTTACTATAATAAGTAACAAAGATACCCAAAGAGGATAACTATGACTAAATCAGAATTGATTGAAAGACTCTGTGCTGAACAAACTCATTTATCAGCGAAAGAGGTAGAAGACGCGGTAAAAGATATTCTGGAGCAAATGGCCTCAACCTTAGAAGGCGGTGACCGCATTGAAATTCGTGGTTTTGGCAGTTTCTCTCTCCATTTTCGTGAACCTCGAGTCGGTCGTAACCCTAAAACGGGTGATAAGGTTGAACTAGAAGGTAAACACGTACCACATTTCAAGCCGGGCAAAGAGCTTAGAGAACGAGTCAATATTGGCAATTAGATACCTTTAGCGGTTCAAAAAGCGGCATACATCAGAGTATGCCGTTTTTTTACCACTCGAATATTGGTATTATTCGTGGTTTAAAGTAACATTTTGCTGCATAATCTTAACCACTTACTCCTAAAAGGTTGATGGAATATGAATATTACCACCATTATAAAAGGTACTGCTATTTTAGCACTTTTTCTTGTTGCACTTGCCTTCGGTTCGCAGAATCAAGAGCTTGTTACTTTCAGCTTTTTGATCGCAAAAGGTAACTTCCACCTTTCAACCTTATTAGGGCTGGCTTTTATTAGTGGCTTTGCAGTATGTACTCTTGTTTCTTTATGGATGCAAATGAAGCTAAAACGTCAAGTTAAAGTCTTGAGAAAAAAGTTACGTAAATATGAACCTAACGATGAAAAGCCAAATAAAAAGGCATCATCAAAGTCAGTTGCAGTAAATAAAGCATAATAGACAAGGCCTGATCTTCAATGCTGGAATTACTCTTCTTGCTATTACCAATTGCTGCTGCTTACGGATGGTACATGGGCCACCGAAGTGCTCAGCAAGATAAACAAGAACAATCACATCAGATATCGCGTCAGTATGTGACGGGTCTTAACCTACTTTTATCTGACCAATCTGACAAAGCTGTTGATCATTTTATTGAATTACTGCAAGTCGATAATGAGGCCATAGATACTCATCTAGCTCTTGGGAACCTTTTTCGCTCTCGCGGTGAAGTGGACCGCGCAATTAAGATTCATCAAAACCTCATATCTCGCTCTGGTTTGACTCTAGACCAAAAGAATCTTGCTCTTCAGCAGCTTGCAAAAGATTATATGGCATCAGGTTTCTTGGATCGTGCTGAAAAGATTTTTGAACAACTGGTTGAAGAACCAGAACATCGTAATAGTGCTTTACAGCAGTTAGTGACAATATACCAGCAAACAAGAGAATGGGAACAAGCAATTCATTATGCGGGTATGCTAGCTAGAATGGGGAAAAATCGTGTTCGTATGCGTGTTAATATTGCTCACTTCTGGTGTGAAGAGGCAATACTAGAGCAGAGCAATGGAAATACTTCTAAGGCTATTCAGTACTTTAAAAAGGCGTTATCAGAAGACGCTAAGTGTGTACGTGCAAGTATCGCTTTAGGCAAAATATATCTTGAATCAGAAGACTATAAACGCACTATACATTATATGACAGGGGTTTTAGAGCAAGATAAAGATTTTGTCAGTGATGTATTGCCGACGATTGCAGAATGCTATCACCATTTGGGGCAAGAAGATGAACTGGTTGAATTTTTACGCTTGTGTATTGAGAGAAAAGCCGGAGTTTCTGCGGAATTAATGTTAGCTCAGCTTGTTGCTCATCATGAAAATTTAGGAGCAGCCCAAGATCTTCTAACAAAGCAGTTATTGAAAAACCCCACCATGAAAGGCTTTTATCGTTTGATTGATTATCATATCGCTGAAGCTGAAGATGGAAGAGCAAAAGACAGTTTATCAACGCTGCAAGCCATGGTTGGCGAGCAATTGAAAATCAAACCCCATTATCGATGTAGAAAATGTGGTTTTTCGACTCATTCACTTTATTGGCACTGCCCTTCGTGCAAAGGATGGGGAACGATTAAGCCAATCCGTGGATTGGATGGTGAATAACTTCAATGCAGTTGACAAATTTGTCCACTGCATTTTTTTACCCTTTTATTTAACTAGAACCAAACCTCATGAGGAGATTAAATGATCGACCAAAAAGTTATCGTCGCACTGGATTATGATAATCAATCAGAAGCACTTTCGTTTGTAGATAGAATTGATCCTGCGTCTTGTCGCCTAAAAGTTGGCAAAGAAATGTTTACGCTATTTGGTCCTAGTTTTGTTCGTGAGTTACACAGTCGTGGCTTTTCAGTCTTCCTAGACTTAAAATTTCATGATATCCCAAATACATGTTCAAAAGCAGTTCGTGCTGCAGCAGAGCTTGGTGTCTGGATGGTGAATGTTCACGCTAGTGGTGGTGAGCGTATGATGGCTGCATCTCGTGAGATCTTAGAACCTTATGGTAAAGAGCGCCCATTATTGATTGGTGTGACGGTACTCACCAGCATGGAACAAAGTGACTTGGCTGGTATTGGCTTGAACATCGCACCTCAAGATCAAGTGGCTCGCTTAGCCGCATTAGCTAAAAGCTCAGGTTTGGATGGTGTGGTATGTTCTGCACAAGAATCTTCCCTGTTAAAAAATGAATTAGGTAAAGAATTCAAACTGGTAACACCAGGTATTCGTCCTGCTGGCTCTGCACAAGGTGATCAACGCCGTATCATGACTCCCGTTGATGCGATGCAATCGGGCGCTGATTATCTTGTTATTGGCCGACCGATCACTCAAGCACCAGACCCAGCAAGTGTTTTACAATCAATCAATGATAGCTTGACCACGGTATAATTTATATTGGTTATGTTACAAACTAAACAAGCTCAAGACACTCGAATCAAGAGTCTTAGATTGCTAGGATAACTTTTGCAATGATTAAAAGCGGAGCCTTAAGGTTTCGCTTTTTTATTTACTTGTCTTGATAGCCAGCAACCTCGCTCTGAATCAAGCACCTTGAGGTCACTTGGATATAAATAAAATATGAAGTAATTTGGGCATACAAAAGCAATAGGCTGAGATTTAACTATATTGTGAGGGGAACAAGGGCGATGTTATCGCTCAAAGATCGTTGGAAATATTAAGGTAAGCAAAAGTGTAACGATGCATGAGTAGCTGGTTGCTTTATAAATACCCAAACAATACGATGGACTGCTTTATATCTAAGAACCCTCAATGAGATGCTCGTAAAGGTCATTTTTTGAATCAAAGCACCTTGAGACCACTTGGGTATGTAAGGGTTAGGGACGCAAACCAAGATATCATACTTACTCGTAGACGAGAGACAAGGAAGTAACCATGAAAAAAATTAAGCAGCTTATTACCTTAGCATCAATGCTTATGGTAGGCTTTCAAACTCAAGCAGGCCAACTCCCCAATGATATAGAGTGGGTCTCAAACAATAATGAACCTCTTTTTGCCTCTGATGAAGCATTAAGAGGAGGAACATTGCGCACTTATATCACCACCTTTCCTCAAACATTACGCAGTGTCGGCCCCGATGCAAATTCAGGCCTGCGTCAATATTTAATGGATGGCGCTCCTAAGTTAGCGCAACGCCACCCAAATACTGGTAAATGGATCCCGCAGTTGGCGAAGGCTTGGGCTTTTGGCGATGATCATAAAACGGTTTATTTCCAGTTAGATGAAACGGCTAAATGGTCCGATGGAGAGAGCATTACCGCAGATGATTATCTCTTCATGATGAGATACTACACATCGCAAGATATCATAGACCCTTGGTATAATGACTTCTTCACAAATAGTGTTCTAAGTGTGGAAAAAATAGATGAATTTACCATTAAGGTAAATCTAGCGGTTGCTCAAAGTCAAGATGCCCTTATGGTTTTGATTAACATGCCAAGTAATGGTTTTCAGCCACGGCCAGAGCATTTCTTTAAAAATAAAACCGATAAAAATAATGATGGCATGCCTGATAATTTCGTACGTAAATTTAACTTTAAAGCAGAACCCACTGCTGCCCCATATTATTTAGACAAAGTTAAGAAAGGTAAAAGCGTCACTTTTAAACATGTTGGTGAAAAATGGTGGGGTTACAATAATCGTTATTACAAAAATCGATACAATGTTGATCAAGTTCGCATCACTGTGATACGTGATGAAGATATTGCCCTTAAGCATTTTGAAAAAGGTAAACTTGACTATTTTGAGATGGTTTTACCTCATTTCTGGCATGATAAATCCAATGGTGATGTCTACAAAAAAGGGTATATCCAGAAGTACTGGGGGTTTAATCAAGCACCTCAAGGAGCTGGAGGGTTGTGGATGAATACTGCCATGCCTCTGCTGGATAATCTCGACGTTCGAAAAGGTATCATCGCGGCTTCTGACTTTGATGGTATGATAAAGAACATAATGCGAGGTGATTATCTACGTAAGCCCCATGCGCTTGGTTTTGGTCATGGCAAATATGATAGTCCAAACAATATTCCGCCAAAGTTTAACCCTGAGCAAGCCATTAAACATTTCGAAAGCGCCGGCTTTACACAAATTGGTGCTGACGGCGTACGTATTAATGATAAAGGACAGCGATTGAGTTTTGCGATTACTTATGGATACCAATCACACACCCCACGCATTGCCTATTTGAAAGAGCAAGCAAAACTGGCAGGATTAGAGTTTAATTTAAATTTAGTCGATGGCTCATCAGCATTTAAATATATCCTTGAGAAGAAGCATCAACTGGCATTTTTAAATATGGGAGGAGGGGAAATCCCATCTTATTGGGAATACTTTCACTCAGATAACGCCAACAAGCCACAGACTAATGCTCATACTAACTACAGTAGTGAAAGTTTAGATAAACTTATTGAGTCATATGACAATGAGTTTGAACAAGAGAAACGTTATCAGCTTTCCCGTCAAATACAAAAATATGTGGAAAATGCAAATGTTATCGTTCCTGGCTATATGGTGCCTTATACTCGAGATGCACACTGGCGTTGGTTGAAAGTTGCCCAAGGAGGAATGACCAAACATACTGAGTGGATGTTCCATCCAATGGATATCGGTAATTTTTGGATAGATGCTTCAGACAAAAAGCAAACACAAAAAGCGATCAAAAGTGGGCAAGTTTTTCCTGAGGTAACCGTGATTGATGAGCATTATAAGCTCTAATTGAACCTTGGTCCCAAACCAGATTCAATGGATTTGGGACCTCATTTATTCTCGTAATTTCAATGTGAGTTGACCTTTTGAGCTGATGAGCTTTGAACTGATGATAGCAGTAAACGTTGAATATTTTATTTAGGCGGTGCAGTAGCCGAGAGTGATGAGGCCAATCTATCTGTGACTTTACTCAAGGTATCTGAAAGTGCATCAACCAGTGCATCGTAGCCATCGGCTTCTAATGACGTCCTCATGTTGATTGGTTCCACCATGATGATTTTTCCGTCATGATTGACCAATTGCCATTCTCCTTGGATAGAAGCACCTCCCTGATAATTACCATTAAATTGTGTTAAATTGATCTGTAATTGGTCAGCTTGACTTTGATTTACAAGGTTATTGACTGCAATAGGCCAATAATTTAACGGCTTGCTGCTTATGTTTTGTTTGTTTCTTAATTCATTGATAATACGCTGTGTTAATTGTTCTGAAAGGTCATTTGCCCATTGATGATATCGAGCCTGAACGATTTCATTCGGTGAAGTTTGATATACGATCCCATGGCCATTCAGAAACGCAGTAAGTTTAACTGGGCGTACAACAAGGTAAGGCTGAGATAAATCGGCTTTGAACGGTTGATCAACCTTAATTGTTTCATTAACCGCAGTGGGCAAAAGATACTGCTTTACCACGGTATCAGATGAGCTGCTGCATCCTGCGATTAGAGTGGCAAATAATAGTAGGTGCAGTTTGCGGATTACGGATTTCTTATCGCTCATTGTTGGCCTCTTACAGGGATGGGGTCTTCGATTGACTTCTCACCAAAAACCAAGGCATTAGGTTTTGTATTCAACTGTTTGAGAATGGGTTTAAATTCCATCATAACTTGGTCCAGCTGTTTTAGGCTTGATTCCATTTCATTATACATTGTCGAATTAGGCCCATAACCATCGATTGTCTGTTGTAATTGATCAAGGCTTTGGCGAATATCATTAGGAATCGCTTGTGTACCTTCCTGATTGAGCAGTTTGTCCACACTATCTGCCACTCGATTTATCGTCGCTAAAGTTTGCTCAGAATGTTTAAGAGTTTGGTTAAGTGATTCTACCGTGGTCTCTATAGGTAACTGATTTACTTTGTTGAGGAAATCATTCACTTGACGTTGAACTTGAGTAAATCCCCCTGGTTTAGTCGGAAAAATATCATACTCTTTATATTTACTCGGTGTATATTGGGAGGGGTGTTGATAGAAGTCGGTATCGATATAGAGTGCACCGGTTAAGAGATTTCCTGTTTTTAACGTACCTCTAAGCCCTTTAGAAAACTCTTTTATTAGAGCGGCTCGGAGCTTCGGTAATGCTTCATTATTGAAGTTTCGATAAATTCGCCCCATTTCTATCTGGATCAATACTGGAATACGTGATGCGGATATGTCTTCTTCGGGAGTGGGTAAGTTCATTGGTACTTTCATTACAGTCCCAATTCTTAAACCTCGATATTCAACAGGAGCTTTTGGTTTTAAGCCTCGCACTGATTCTTCGAACATCATGACAAACTTAAGAGATTTATCATACATACCTTCACGTATTTGCTTTTTATCATCGTAAAGACGAAAATGCACTAAGTCTTTGAGCAACGGCTCGCCGTTACTCTTTCCTGCAATTGACCCAAAAGTTACTCCACCTGACAAAATACTTTCAACTGACCCAAATTTGACATCAAAACCTTCTGCATTGAGCTGAATATCAATACCTGAATTTAACCAGAAATGAGTTTTGGTCCGAACTAAATTATCATAAGGTTTAAAAATAAATAATTGATATAGCGCCTTGCGCTTTTTTACGTCAAATGTTGCAGATTCCACTCTTCCGACAGTAAAACCTTGGTAAATCACAGGATCACCAATATTCAGTTTCCCAGCATCTTTGTGAGTCAAAATTACTCGAAGCCCTTTGGCGTCAGGAGGTGCAACAGGAGGAACATTTAGAGCTGTAAAATGATGTTGTTTTTGTTTGTCGTGACCTGGCTGGAGTTGAATATAAGCACCGGATAAGAGTGTCTCTAGGCCTGAAACACCTTCGCGTCCTATCCGTGGTTTTACAACCCAAAATAAAGAGTCTTTGCGTAACATTCTTTCTGCATCTTTATTCATTTGTGCTTTGGCAATAATATGATCGTAGTTTTCACTAAGTCGTATCTTAGTAATTGTACCGACTTTAACATTCAGTGCTTTAATTTCAGTTTTATTAACTTCAATACCTTCAGCGGTAGGCAAGATAAGAGTGATTTCTGGGCCTTTACTCGCAATATATTGGGTCAGCATCCATCCCCCTATAGCTATCGCTAATAATGGAATGATCCAAATTGCGGAGATTTGCTTCTGATGTTTTATTTGAGCGGTTATTTTGCTGTTATCACTCATGATCGACGATCCCAGTTAACTGGTTAGATAGATGTGATTGTTTATCTTTTGGAGGTGCTTGCCATAAAATACGAGGATCAAATGTCATTGCGGAAAGCATGGTTAAAATAACAACTGCTGCAAAAGAAAGAGCTGCAGGCCCAGGGAAAATAGCCATGAAATTTTGCAATTGTACTAACGCAACTAAAATAGCGACGACGAAGATATCAATCATAGACCAGCGACCAATAAGTTCTGTGATTCGATAAATTTTGAGTCGAGACAAGCTTTCTTCAGGTATCAAATAAGATGTTCTTTGAGCATTATAATATAGCCAGCTTAATGTCAGCATTTTAGCCATTGGAATGAATATGCTTGCGAAAAAAATGACCGCTGCAACAGGATAAGATTTCAGCTGCCAGAGCAAAATCACACCCTCTAATATAGTGGAGCCTTGTGAATATCCAAGGCTAACAGTGTACATCATCGGATATAAATTTGCTGGAAGATACAATATCGCTGATGCTAATAATAAAGCCCAAGATTTTTGCAAATTTATTTTGGGATCATAAAGATTGAGGGGAGAACGGCATCGAAGACACAATCTAACTTTACCTGAGTTTATAGGATTAATTTGGTGACAAGTATGACACCCAATATGATTGTGGCTAAGGTGGCTTTCACCGGCATGTACGTTAGGGATTTTTTTTATAGGAATAAAATGTCCCCAAAGCCAGCTTTTATCCACCATAGTGATGCATTTAACTACTAAAACGGCGTAAGCACAAAAAGCCCAAAAAGCCCCGCCCATACTTACACTTGCTAAAGCTGAAATCTTAATTAGGCTAACCAATACCCCAATAAGAAACACATCCACCATTAACCAAGGTTTAATGTGAAACAATATTTTACATAATATTCTTGCTAGCATGGCTAGTCTTTTACTTAAGGGTAGCCGAGGAGAGCGAGCTGCCCAAAGGTGCATAAACAAAATAAGGCTGATATAAAGTGCTGGCAAAACGAGAACAGTTACTAAAAGCAAGCCACCAAGCAAGATATTGTGGAACTCGGCCAGCATCTTTGCCGCATGCAAAAGAGTGATTTGTTGTGTTATTCCTTGAACGCTAAAAGACATAAAAGGGAAAGAAAGACTTAAAATCAGAGCGACGAGGCTAGCTATTGAGATAGCAATAACACCTTGATAAGGTCTCGCATAAATCTTGGTTAATGAATATTGACATTGAGGACAATGAGCGCTTTGACTAGGCTTTATGATTGGGATATGTACGACTAGACCGCACTCTGCGCAGGCAATGAGTTGATGAGAGTTAGGTTGAACGTGCATGTATAAGACTTTAATTAATTAACTTAAATTAAGCATACTCTGTTTTGTATTGATACCCAAGTTACATTAAATAGTAGCATTCAATATTGTTACTACTTACACATAATGCAACAATAAATGTTTTGAAAGGACAGAATTGTTTGGCGATTTATGAGAAAGACGCTTTACTCCTTCACAACGAGGTTTGTATTCGTTGAAAGGGTGCCAATTAAGCTTTAAATCGGCACCTAAAGTAATTAGATGTTTCTAGTAATTGCCAAACGCTCATCACGTATCACACTTAACCAGTATTTCAATGTTTGCTGAAGCATTTTTATTTGATCACTAATATTTTGTAATTCTTTTACTTCCTCTTCGGTAAGCGCCCTGCCAGGAAAGTCTTCAAATATAGAATTTAAATAAGATGCTGGGATCCCAACTTCTGGATAATAGTTAAATGATCCATCGTCTTGTTTTTCCCAATGTTCGCCATCTACAGCATATAAGTAATCATATATGTTTGAATATAGATTATCTGGTTCTACTATATCTATTATATCCATCATATCTGACAAATTTCCTGAGACGACTTTCAGGTATTGATCAGGGGTTATTCCCATCTGAGCGGCAAAACTTAAAATGACTAAAGTATTTGCAGGTGATAAATATTCAGCACCAACTGTTTCATTAATGCCCACACCCCACCAATGGGTAGTTCCAACTGCCCACCCTTCACCGTTTGTGACGTATGGATCAAGGTTCATACCTGTTTTAAGCTTTTCTATTCCACCATGACTATTTATTGCTAAAAAACATTTTTCAGCTACACTCCCCGCTGGTGGAAGACCTTTATTCGATAGCTTTTGATATATGTAATCATAATCAAACTTCATCTTAGTTGGATCTCCATTCAAGCCGCCCATATATTTATGGCTACCGCTACCAGTAAATTCAAGGAGGTGACCCATAGATTCAACGAACTGTGGATCATTCAAAAGATCACTAAAACCTGGGTATGCGTCAGGGTTATTTCTCATTTCAAGAAGAGCTAATTGAAATAGATCTTCTAATTCACAGTTTGAGAAGCCATCTTCTCCTCTAGCTAAAATATTATCTAGCATTTCTTGTAACGCGGCACCAATTACAGGTTGACCACCTTCAGTCCAAGCCATCATTGCTCCTAGTCTTTCATTATAAGACTCGATAGCGTTAGCAAGTGCACATGCTATGGCGAATTCTGAATTCATAGTACCAACGACCATTGCGACTAATGCTTGCTGGTGAGCTGCGATTTGCTTAAGTATACTTATGTTGCCCGGATTTTTATCGAGGAGGGCTAATGAAGAGTCTATTGATTCAAAATCTTTTTCTACTTTATGTGCTTGAGCTAATAGAATTTCGGGTTGTTGGGCCTCTAATTGCGGTTTTTTCTGTTCGTTTGTACTTGAATATACAATTGTTGATTGGTTAATTATCATAATTACCGTAAATTTCAGCAAGATTTTCTTAAATTGTAACATTTTGGAAGTTGGGTTAAATGTGATTTTATATGGTTTTATTTGATATTAATGCTTTATAACATCAAAAATTAACGGGTTACAGAAAATGAAAAAAAAGTTAACGAATACTGAAAAGTTACGTTAAGGCTAGTAATAATGTTCCTTTTGAAATAAGGGATATTTTTCCTGGATTAAAATTCTTTATATATTTAATTCTTATGTGCTCTAAGCGTCATAAGTTGCTGATTTTTGTTATCTTATAATGCTAGAGTTTTCGACCCTTCAAACTCTCACTCGTGAAAATGCATCCTTTGTCTTTTTTATTGAGATCATATCATTCATTCGTTTTGTACTACCTTTTAGCACGTGAAAATTAAGAGTGTTTTTTATAAAATTGAAGTTTGTGAAAATTACAGCAATATCAGTAACATATATTCCCTTTATGTTTTTTTGTATTTTATTTTTACCTGAAAAATCATGTTTTTTATGGGTTGTTGAGATTAATTGATTTTTTTCACAACTATTCCAAAGAACACATTAGAGTTTTTGTCGCATGTAGATAAAATAATAATATTAAATCTATAAGACCTTATGCTCGCAGGAGTTGATATGCCAACCTTAAAAATTGAACAAATTCAACCTTCCATCATGGAAGAGACATTTAATAATGTTGGTGAAGGATTTCAGGAAGTACTTGATAACCTAGAGCGTATTAATTCTCGTCAAGCTATTTCGGCTGGAGATTCATTAGCCATTCAACAATCTTTATTTCATTACAATATGTACCAGGAGACAGTGACGAAAATTGCCTCTAAATCCGCCAACGCAATTAATGAAGTTATGAAGGCGCAATGATGAAAAGATTTTGGATGATATTTATTGCGTTCTTACTAACGGGTTGTAATGAACAAGGAACGATTCAAATTGCTAGTTTTGAATCTGCTGATATTGCGAACAAAGTCGTAGTGTTACTAGAGCAACAAAGTTTATCCACAACGTTAGAGAAAAGCAAAGAAGCTTATGAAGTTTATGTTGACAAGCTCCAAGAAGTAAAGGCGCGACGATTATTGAGTCAATTTAACTTCTATTTTCAGCGTGAAGACCTTAATGATTTACTTGAGTCCAAGTTTGCTAGTCTGAGTAAATTAGAGGTAGTAAAAGGAAACTTACTTGAAAGTCGTGAAATTTATAACAAGTTAAGTGTTATACCTAATGTTTTGCGAGCTAGTGTAGTCGTGACTGGTGATAAAAATAAACGTATCTCCGTTCTGATTATGAGCTTTCAGGAAATAGATACCGTTAACAAAAATAATATTGAACGATTTCTTAAGGGATTAATTGCTGAGCAAGATACCCTCACTATTAGTTATTTTGTGCAAATGACGACACATGAAAACACATAAGAAGCGTCATCAAAAATTACTTCATCATTGCTTGACTCAACGTGTACTTTGTCCAACGTCATTTTCCATTTTGACGAATCTTACAGATGAAGAATGTCAGCGTTGGCTATCAAGTAATCTTGGTGAGGTTAGGCATATTGTGACAACACTTGGTCTGATGCTTGAATACCAGAGATATCGTGAAACTAAAAATAGTTTGGCATTTATACAAGTTCGTCGAGTATTAACGCAGAATTTATATTTATGGTCTGATGCAATGGGCGCTCAAAACATACCGCCAGAGTTTGACACTCAGCAACTTGGTTTGATGTTGCTTGCCGAATACGACAATCGTTTGGCTGTATTGTGGTCTATACGTCTAAAAATGAAGATTCCATCAACAACGATAACTGTGAGAAGCAAATTGCGGTTATGCGGTGCTGTAAATCAAGTATTGACACCGCTACTGAATAAATCGGGAATAAACTAATGTATTCAAAAAAAGTTGAAATGAATAATAAAGCAAAGATTGAATTTGGTAAAACAGGGGAAGAGTTTTATTCCTTACTTGATGGAAAAATAATTGAACAAGAGATAGCGCGTTTACGTAAATCAGAAAAAATCACAACAGATCAGCTAAAAACAATATTTGAACTTGGCGTTGATTTTTATAATAACTTTCAGTTTAAAGAAGCAGAGATTATCTTTGCTGCTTATAGCTCATTGAACCCTTATGATCATAGAGGCGTTGGCTGCTTGGCGGCAATTTATTTAGAGAAGGGCTTATTTACTAAGGCACTGGATGCTTTGAATGTGTTAAAGACATTTCCAACTAACGACTTAGATGAGACTTTTCTTAACATATCTCTTTGTCATTATAAGCTTGAAGAGCACCTGCAAGCCGCTGCTATATTGATTATTGTTCAAGAAAGTAATCTAACTGAGTTCAATAAGACACGCTTCGATTACTTACAACAGCAGCTAAAACCTTATTTATCTAATTAAGTTAAGGAATCTCCAATGAGCTCAAGTTCTATAAATTCATCTTCTTATTTAAACAGGTTTGGTAGTCAATCGTTCAATGATGAATTGAATTCGAAGAATCTTCAAATCGAGTTAATTGACCAAGCAGACGCTGGGCTTAAAAAAATTGATGAATTCTTTATTTTATTGGAAAAGCAACCAGCAAATGCTCAAATTTTAGAGATGATAGCTTCACACCAACAGCAATTAATTTTGAGTATTGTTGGTAATATTAATTCTGAATTTGCTATTGCACAAATGTTAGCACAGGGTATTGAAGCTTTAGGTCATCAACTCGAAGTTCTTCAAGGCTGGACTAATGGTAAAATTGGGATGTTCGAAAATGCTATGGCAGAAATATTTGAAGCTATGAAAGCGAATGGTGCTAATTCAGGTTATTCATTAGAAGATTTATTTCAATTAGCTATTATGGATTTTATGTCTCATGGTTATGGTTCTGACATGGATGATATTATGAGGCACTTTCTAGAAAGTACTGGTTCAGGTTCACATGGCTATCATGAATATTGGAATGGTAGTAAGTTTTCGGCGAATTGCGAAGATCTTTTCGAATACATGATGCAGAACGCACCTCAGGGAAGTTTGTGTCAAAGTATCTTAAATTATATGAATAATAATTGTGGTGGCGTCGATAGTTTAATTGATCAATTTAAAAATAATTTTAATGAGCAAGGTGGTTTTGTTTGTGATCCTGACTATGGCGATGAAAACGGTTTATCGCCAATGCTAAGATTAGCTCTAATGTCAGCATATCTTTCTAAGCATCCTAATGTCGATCAATCAACCATTAACTTATTTCTCACTGGATCGATCGGAGAACTAAATAATTTTGTTACTAAAAATACAAATTTCTCCGGTGCAATGGATTTTCTATTTAAAAATGACGGATATGAGAATGATCCAGAACATGACGGTTGGAGAGCTGTAGGACAGCATAATCACCAAGTTATAGATTGGGAAGGGACAGGTTTAGGTGCGGATTATTTCAAAGAAATGTACAGCAATTTTCATCCGAGAGAGTTAACTGATGACGAAGTCAAAGAAATACAAAATATCAGTGACCAATTAAAAATGATGCAAGAGACACTTAAATATTGGCTATCCGTTATTCGTGATGAGCAATTATCAATCGGAAGAAATATATAGGTAAAAAATGAATATAGATAGTTTACTAAACACAAATATAAAATATGAGTCTTTAGATAATGCATCACTATCAAAACTTTCAACTCTAGATAGTGAAAAGTTTGATAAAGCAAGCCATCAATTA
>NZ_BJXJ01000041.1 GCF_007990935.1 Vibrio sagamiensis NBRC 104589 | reverse complement strand
ATTCAGTGACCACCATTGGGGAGGGGGCGTTTTCAAGCAACAAGCTCACCAACGTGACCCTCCCTGATTCAGTGACCACCGTTGGGGAGTGGGCGTTTGGAAACAACGATCTCACCAGCGTAACCCTTCCCGATTCGGTGACCACCATTGGGGAGGGGACGTTTGATGATAGTGTGAAAATTAAACGGAATTAATACGGTTTTGGGTGTTGCCACATTATTAATATGTGGCAATGCCTGAAGGTGTAGGATATTACGTGTCCACATCAAATTTAATTTGGATGTGGTGACCTACAGCGCCCTAGCTCGATGCGCAGCATCGCTATCTTGGTTGATTATTACGTATATGTAAAAGAGCTTTTGAATTTTGCCTCATTGTTTAATGGCTGCCTAAGACTATAATTCTGCCGTACCAAGGTAATTAGATTTTCTCTTGCAACATAATGAGGAGGGCTTATGGCCGTAGGGTGGGCAAATGACGACAGTGTCAGCCAACAAATTCAAAACACGATAGATGATGAAATATCACGCGTTCGAGGAAACATCTCACAAGCTGAAAGCGCACATTACTGTGATGAGTGTGGACAGGCAATTCCAGAGGCAAGACGACTTGCAATGAAAGGTGTTCGTTTATGTATTGAATGCCAATCGTCACTCGAATTACTTTCTCAACGTCACGCATTATTCAACCGCAGAGCCAGTAAAGATAGCCAACTAAGGTAATAGGGCATGTGCAGTAAATAAAAAAGTAAGAATATCTATTTAATCACATGGTTTGAGATGAGCTCTCAAACCATGTTTTGCACCAAGCACCCTTAGGTCTCGTGGGTATTCTGAGCTCGCTGAATATCCCTGCTTAGATGAAACACTCTAGGCGTTGAACTGCCGCATCAACAGCATTAACCAGTTTTTCGATATGCTTTTTTTGGCTGATAAAAGGAGGCATCATATAAATCAGCTTGCCGAATGGACGTATCCATACCCCATGTTCAACAAACACTTCTTGAATGATCTTCATATTGACAGGTCGGTGAGTTTCTACGACTCCGATAGCGCCTAACCAACGTGTATTCTTGACCATTTCGTAGCTTTCTAGTTTTGGTAATAGTTGTGCAAAGAGTTGCTCGATGTGTCGAGTTTGTTGTTGCCAGTCACCTTGCTGGATCAGTTCTAAACTTGCAATAGCGACAGAGCAGGCTAATGGGTTCCCCATAAAGGTTGGCCCGTGCATAAAGCAGCCGGCTTCGCCAGAGCACACGGTATCGGCCACATCTTGGCTGGTGAGTGTTGCCGACAACGTCATATAGCCCCCTGTAAGCGCCTTGCCCACACATAGGATATCGGGCTGTATATTGGCATGCTCGCAAGCGAATAATTTTCCTGTTCGTCCAAACCCAGTCGCGATTTCATCAGCAATCAATAACATACCATATTGGTCACATAATTGTCTGACACCTTGCAAAAACATAGGGTGGTACATTCTCATGCCACCTGCACCTTGAACAATCGGTTCAAGAATCACGGCTGCTATTCTGTGATGATTTTGTTCCAGTTTTTGTTTGAAGTCGACTAGATCATCAGGATCCCATTCATCCCAGAAACCACATGTGGGTGATTGGGCAAAGATATGTTCAGGCAAGAAGCCTTTATATAAACCATGCATGGCATTATTGGGATCGGTAACGGACATGGCTGCGAAGGTATCTCCATGATAACCATGAGAAAGAGTCAGGAACTTGGGACGGTTTTCCCCCTTAGCATGCCAATATTGTAATGCCATTTTTAGGCTGACTTCGACTGCAACAGAGCCAGAATCAGCAAGGAACACATGCTCCAAATTACTCGGAGCTAGCGCAAGTAAATGCTTACAAAGGTTGATCGCAGGTTCATGAGTGAGTCCACCAAACATGACGTGAGAGACGGATTCTATTTGCTGTGTTAACGCTTGGTTTAGATGAGGGTGATTATAACCATGGATTGCAGACCACCATGAAGACATGCCATCGACTAAATGTTTACCATTTTCAAGAGTGATATAGACACCTTCAGCTGACACAACTGGATAACAGGGAAGAGGATTGAGTGTCGATGTATAGGGGTGCCAGATATGGTGGCGATCAAATTGGAGATCCATGCTTACATTCCGATTAATAAGTGTACAGGTGTAAACTTATGATTGTTATGATGTGTTGACAGTTTATCGAGAGTCGTTAGACTGTCAACACATCATGTAAAATGAATAAGGAAGAGATGTGGAAGTTCGTCATAATTGGACGCACGCGGAAGTGCGAGAGTTAATGGAAAAGCCCTTTATGGATCTTTTATTTGAAGCTCAACTTGTGCATCGTCAATATCAATTGAACAATCACGTTCAAGTCAGCACATTGCTTTCGATTAAAACAGGCGCTTGTCCAGAAGACTGCAAATATTGTCCTCAAAGTGCACGTTACACCACTGACATAGAAAAAGAACGGTTAATGGAAGTCGAGCGCGTCTTAGATGCGGCGAAAAAAGCGAAAAATGCAGGTTCAACACGCTTTTGCATGGGGGCCGCTTGGAAAAATCCAAAAGAGCGCGATATGCCTTACCTAACCGACATGATTAAAGGTGTGAAACAGATGGGGCTAGAAACGTGTATGACGTTGGGTATGCTATCCCCTGAGCAAGCGAAGCATCTCGCAGAGGCTGGCTTGGATTACTACAATCACAACCTTGATACTTCTCCTGAATTCTACGGCAACATTATTACCACTCGGACTTATCAAGATCGTTTGGATACGCTGTCACACGTTCGCGATGCAGGCATGAAAATTTGTTCTGGTGGCATTATTGGCATGGGAGAAAGCATGAATGATCGAGCGGGTCTATTCGTGGAGTTAGCCAATTTGCCCACACATCCGGAAAGTGTTCCGATCAATATGTTGGTCAAAGTAAAAGGCACACCTTTAGAAAATGTCGATGATGTTGAACCCTTTGACTTCATTCGTTTGATTGCAATTGCGAGAATCATGATGCCTTCATCCGCAGTGAGACTCTCTGCTGGGCGTGAAAATATGAATGAACAAATGCAAGCTTTGTGCTTTATGGCTGGTGCGAATTCAATTTTTTACGGTTGCAAATTATTGACCACGCCAAACCCTTCGGAAGACAAAGATTTATTGCTATTCAAAAAATTGGGGATTAATCGTCAAGGCGTGTCGCAAAAGCCAGATGAAGTAGAGGAAAGTACGTTGCTAGATCGCGTGGTGGAGCGCATCGCAGCACGACCGACAAAAGACGACATGTTCTATGATGCCAGCCTTTAAGTCTAAGATTCATGCCGCTTTAGCCGATCGCAAAAGTAAAGGACTGGAGCGGTCAATGAATGTGGTGTTTACAGGGAATCAATCGATTATTGAATTTCAAGATAAACGCTTTATTAACTTTTCAAGTAATGACTATTTGGGTCTCGCCAACGAGCAAAGCCTAGTTCAAGCATGGCAGCAAGGACTCAGTGTCTATGGTTGTGGCAGTGGTTCTTCACCGATGGTAACCGGGTTTAGTACTGCTCATAGCAACTTAGAAGCCTCACTCACTGAGTGGTTTGGGTATGAAAGAGCAGTACTTTTCGGCTCAGGGTTTAGTGCCAACCAGGCTTTATTATTTACCTTGTTGGATAAATCCGATGTTGTGATTCAAGACCGTTTGAATCACGCATCACTCATTGAAGCTGGCATGTTATCACCAGCCAAAATGTTACGCTTTAGGCACAATGATGTCAGCCATCTCAAAAAACTTATGTCGGAAGAAAGTAATCAACTTATCGTTACCGAGGGCGTTTTTAGTATGGATGGTGATCAAGCACCGTTGGAGAAGATTACTCAGGCAGTGAGTGAAAAACAGGCTTGGCTGGCTGTTGATGATGCTCATGGTGTGGGAGTATTGGGTAAGACGGGTGCAGGATCGTGTGAAGATCTGGGTTTGAAACCAGAGATCCTCGTCGTTACTTTTGGCAAGGCATTTGGCTTGGCTGGGGCTGCCATATTGTGTGACCAACCAACAGGTGATTTTTTGACCCAGTTTGCTCGTCATCATGTCTATTCTACGGCAATTCCTCCTGCTCAAGCCTACGCATTAACTCATGCGGTATCCTTCATCCAAAACCAAAATTGGCGAAGAGAAAAACTGCTTGAGTTAAGTCATTACTATCGAGATTTACTGCAAGATACCGATGGTTATATAGAAACGAATACACCTATAAAGCCGTTTATGATTGGTTGTAGTGAAAAAGCGGTTACTGTAGCGGAAAAATGTCGTAAGAATGGTGTTTGGGTCACTGCTATTCGGCCACCAACGGTACCGCAGGGAAAATCACGCTTACGTATCACATTAACGGCTAATCACACGAAAAAACAGCTCAAAGCTTTATCAATGGTTTTGAAGCAGGCCTTGGGAGCATAGTAATGGAACTTTTGGAACAAAAACGTCCCAATCATTCAAATGACCATCAATACGAGAGTAATTTAATCAAGTTCAATTATAACAAATACAACAAATATGCGATTGCTCATGCGTTTGGTAAAGCTGCACAATCCTATGATGATCATGCGTCTTTTCAGCGTGAGGTAGGGCATAGGTTACTCAAAAAACTTCCTTCAGATTTATCGGGTAAAAAAGTTTTAGATTTGGGAGGAGGGACGGGATACTTTTCTCATATATTGCTTGCTCGTGGTGCCGAGGTTGTTTGTATAGATATAGCGCAACCTATGCTAGAAAAAGCAAGGCAACGATGCGGGGAAAACGGTATTCGTTATGTTCTAGCCGATGCTGAAAGTTTACCACTTGCAGATGAGAGCTTTGACTATGTTTTCTCTAGCCTTGCTTTACAGTGGTGTACGGATATATCCAAACCTTTAGGTGAAATTTGTCGTGTTTTAAAAGTGGATGGGAAAGGTTTGTTTTCTATCCTATTGGATGGCTCATTGCATGAATTGCGTCAATCATGGGCAAGGGTAGATTCCCATCAACATGTGAATCATTTTATTACCCAAAACCAATTAAACTTTGCTCTAGCACAATCTGAAAGCTCAAATTATCATTTAGAATCACATGCAATCACCGTTTGGTATGATTCTGCTTTTGCAGTAATGAGAGATATTAAAGGCATCGGAGCAAATGTTGTTAGGGGCCGTTCTCATGGTTTGACAAGTTACCGCTCTTTGCTGAAAGTCGAAAGTATGTATCAAACATTCCAAAATGATCAAGGCTTATTACCTGCAACATATCAAGTGGGTTTGGGAACGATAAATTTATGATTGATGCATTTTTTATTACAGGCACTGACACAGATGTAGGCAAAACTGTTGCTTCGAGAGCAATTTTACAAGTGTTAGCGAAACATGAATTTAAAACGACGGGCTATAAACCTATAGCCGCTGGTTGTGACTTGACTCCAGAGGGGTGGCGTAACTCTGATGCGATTTATTTGCAAAAAGAAGCGACCGTCGACATGCCTTATGAGCAGGTTAACCCCTATGCTCTAGAACTTCCTGCATCACCGCATATATCCGCACATAACGCTGGAATAAATATCGATTTTCAGGTGTTGAGTAACACTTTAGCTACGCATAAATCTGAGTCAGATGTTGTGCTTATTGAAGGTGCTGGTGGCTGGCGTGTCCCTGTC
This sequence comes from Vibrio sagamiensis NBRC 104589, assembly GCF_007990935.1. Lineage (GTDB taxonomy): Bacteria > Pseudomonadota > Gammaproteobacteria > Enterobacterales > Vibrionaceae > Vibrio > Vibrio sagamiensis. The sequence goes on along the minus strand of NZ_BJXJ01000041.1, from coordinate 24,769 downwards.
TCAGATAAAGACAGCTTATCTACATGGGTCAGTCAGGAAGCATTACCAGTTATTCTAGTCGTCGGAATAAAGCTTGGATGTTTAAATCACGCTGTTTTAACTGCTGAAATCATCAAATCAGATGGGCTAAATTTAGTGGGGTGGATAGCCAATCGAGTTAATCCAGGTATAGAGCAATATTCTGAGATCATTGAATTTCTAGAGAAGCGCTTGGATGCACCTAAATTGGGTGAAATACCATATATTCCAGCTAAAAAACATAATGAGCTAGGTAAGTATATTGACCTTGAAAAGTTTTTGAATCTTTAATGAGAGTAAAAAGGTTGCATTAGGCAACCTTTTAATTAGACTGTATTCAAGAATCACTAGGTCATTTGAGTAAATGGCTATGTGTTCTGTATATAATTAGTTATACCTCTTGATTAAGCCCCGCGATCGCTTGTTGTGTTTCAGCAATGTGCTGTGCAATTTGCGTTTCTGTTGAGATACCAAGTTGTTTTTTTGCTTCATCCTCTGAAATACCTAGGTGACAACGTAGTAAATCGATAGCCATTTGATAGTCGTTAGTCTCTACCATGATGTTTCCCTCAATCCATGGAAGTTATGAAGTATCCTTCTTTAGAAAATATGCTTTATATTGTTCATATAGTCAGAATCTAGCAGATCCTCAGTATGATACAATAAGACTAAAGTCTAAGTTGGCTGATTGAGGAGGTACAAGGGATTAGAAGTGAAGATCACTTTGTTGTATACCAATTAGCTCTTATTTAAAGATAATTGTTCAGTTTGGAAAACAAATGTTGCAATTTATTGCTCCACCTTGTTTTTATTACCAATTGACTATATTTATACCTGTGTATCTTCAAGTTGTAGAGGAAGTAGTGCGTAATCGGGCTTCAATTGTATATTTGTTTTGAATTACTCTCATTCCTCATAGGTAAAGTTAACAGCTTGCTGCCGTTTCTAGTCGACATTTTGAAGTTACATGGGTATAAGTACATAGCCTGATTAAAGTGGTTGAAATAGGAGTTTCTTACTTCTAACCTAATTTAGGCATATACATTAAAGAAAGAGTCTTGTAGTAATCGTACTTGATAAAAATAAGCTTCCTCGGAGAAAAGTAATGAAGCGAATTATGTTATTCTTAGCAACCAACTTAGCTGTAATGCTCGTCCTGAGTGTTGTTTTGAATATTGTTTATGCTGTAACTGGAATGCAGCCAGGCAGTCTTTCTGGCTTGTTGATCATGGCGGCTGTATTCGGTTTTGGTGGCGCATTAATCTCATTAATGATGTCAAAGAGTATGGCTCTTCGTTCTGTTGGTGGGATGGTTATTGAAACGCCACGTAATGAGACGGAGCACTGGCTTATTGAAACTGTTGCTCGTCAAGCACAGCAAGCAGGTATTGGTATGCCAACTGTTGCGATTTATGATTCAGCTGACATTAATGCCTTTGCGACGGGGGCAAAACGAGATGACTCACTTGTCGCTGTCTCGACAGGTTTGTTAAATAATATGACTCGTGATGAAGCCGAAGCGGTCTTAGCGCATGAAGTTAGCCATATTTCTAATGGTGATATGGTGACTATGACTTTGATGCAAGGGGTAGTGAATACGTTTGTTATTTTCTTATCTCGTTTTATTGCCAATATTGTCTCTTCTAATGATGATGAAGAAGGCCAAGGCTCAAATATGATGGTTTATTTCGGAGTGTCAATGGTGTTGGAGCTTGTATTCGGTTTCTTAGCCAGCTTCCTAACCATGTGGTATAGCCGCCATCGTGAGTTTTATGCTGATGCAGGAGCAGCAAAATTAGTTGGGAAAGAGAAAATGATTGCGGCTTTAGAGCGTTTGAAGATGAGTCATGAGTCTCAACTCGACGGAACTATGATGGCGTTTGGTATCAATGGCAAACAAACAATGACTGAGCTTTTAATGAGTCACCCACCACTTGATAAGCGTATTGCAGCATTACGCAATCAACAATACTAACTTTCATAATTTCAGTACGAAAATTAAAGAGATTTTACTAATTTTATGAAAAGGCTTGGTTTTTAACCAAGCCTTTTTTTATGGCTGCTGATCGTTTCGTTATTAACATGCGTATCACTTTCGGAAACAAAATGACTTTGTACAACTTATCGAATTAGTCTATCTTATACGTATGATAATTTTGTACAACTGTGGTGTTATACAGGAGCGGTAGAATGGATATTCATTCAGTTGGCAATATTTATAAGAATTTAAATAAATTCAACTTACACACATTGGAAGATATATATCACAATGATGTAATTTTTGAAGATGCAGCCCACCGTGTGGAAGGTTGGACTGCTCTGAGGGGGTATTTCGATAATCTATATACAAATGTGATACGTTGCGACTTTGATGTCCACGAACATCAGCAAGTGGGAAATGTAGGTTTTTTGATTTGGACAATGACATTACAGCACCCAAAGCTAAAAAAAGGAGCACTCATTGAAGTAAAAGGAATTTCTCACCTCAAAATACAAGACGACAAAATTATTTATCATCGGGATTACTTTGATCTTGGAGAAATGCTTTATGAAAATTTGCCTTTATTAGGTTCTGTTATTAAATCAGTTAAACAGAGATTAGGTCAATGAATCAAAAAGCGATTCTTATCACAGGTGCAACGTCAGGTATCGGCAAAAGACTGGCGTTAGATTATGCGAATCGAGGGTGGAAAGTTATTGCTTGTGGCCGAAATTTATTAGTGTTAGATGAATTAGAAAAGCTTTCCTCTAATATTAAATCGTTGCAGTTCGACGTCACAAATTACGAACAAACTATCAGAGTACTCTCTTCGTTGCCATTTAAACCTAGCATATGGATGTTTAATGCTGGTGATTGTGAATATATGAACGATGGAGTAGTAGATGCGAGACTTATGGCACGAGTGGTTGATGTCAATGTTATTGGGGTTGTAAACTGCATCGAAGCTTGTCAAGTAAACTTCGAAAGAGGGCATCAAGTTGTGATCGTCGGCTCTATCGCTTCTGAGCTGGCTCTGCCAAGAACAGAAGCATATGGAGCATCCAAAGCTGCGATCAGTTACTTTGCAAGGGCCTTATCCGTTGATTTAAAGTCCAAAGGGGTTAAAGTGGTTACGGTTTTTCCTGGTTTTGTAGAAACACCATTGACTAATAAAAATACGTTTTCTATGCCAATGATTGTGACCACAGAACAAGCTTCAAAGGCAATCCGTGATCAACTTAATGCACATAAAAGCTACATATATTTCCCTGCGAGGTTTACTAGCATCCTGCGTTTCATTTCACTACTTCCATATGGTTGGCAAGCATGGCTTGTTTCCAAATTGAATTCATAGAAGGAAAATTAATGAGCATCAATGGAAGAAAAAAAATAGCCATTATCGGCACTGGTATTTCAGGCCTCACTTGCGGATATTATTTGCATAAATATCATGATATTACCATCTTTGAGGCTAATGATTATATTGGTGGTCATACTGCTACGGTCGACGTTAATATGTCTGATAAGTCATATGCTATTGATACTGGCTTTATTGTATACAATGATCGAACTTATCCGAACTTCATCAAAATGATGAATGAGATTGGTGTTGAGGGACGACCTACTCAAATGAGTTTTAGCGTCAGGAATGATAGCAATGGTTTGGAGTATAATGGTCATACACTTTCAACTCTATTCGCACAAAAGCGTAACTGGGCCAATCCGCGTTTTTATCGTTTTATATTTGAAATTCTTAGATTTAATAAATTGGCTAAAGCGTATGCACATGAGCATCATCTAAATGTACAGACTTTGGGTGAGTTTTTAGATGAACATAGGTTTAGTGCTTATTTCACTGATAATTATATTCTACCCATGGGGGCAGCTATTTGGTCTTCGACTCTTGCTGACATGCGCGCGTTCCCGTTGATGTTTTTCTTGCGATTTTTTCTAAATCATGGACTGCTTGATATTACAGACCGTCCTCAATGGTATGTCATTAAAGGGGGCTCACGGGCCTACATACCACCTTTAACGCGAGGCTTTGCCGATAAAATACTGCTTAAAAGCCCTGTAGAAAAGGTCACCAGAACTCATGAAGGTGTTGCGATTACAGTACATGGCAGGGTGCAATGGTTTGATGATGTTATCTTTGCTTGTCACAGTGATCAAGCTCTCAAGCTTTTAGACGATATCAGCTTGCTTGAACAGGATATTTTAGGAGATATGAAATATCAAGCTAACGAGGTTGTGCTTCATACTGATACTGCATTATTACCACGTCGTAACGCGGCATGGGCTTCATGGAACTATTTATTGGATGGCAGCAAAGAAGAGCAAAAGCGTCTTCCTTCGTTGACATACAACATGAATATACTCCAGCATATTGAGTGCGATCAGACTTTCAATGTGTCACTCAACAGCACAGATAAAATTGATCCAAACAAAATCCTTCGAGTTTTTACTTACCATCATCCCGTTTTCACAATGGAATCAATAGCTGCGCAGCAAAGAAAAGAAGAAATTCAAGGTCAATACCACACCTGGTTTTGTGGTGCTTACTGGTATAACGGATTTCACGAAGATGGTGTTCGTAGCGCTTTAGACATCGTTAAAAGTATTGAGAAAAAATATCAACACTGTTCAACCAATGAATTAGAGAAAGGTGCGGCTTAATATGGCGAGCCAAATGAACAGTCGTTTATTTATAGGTAATGTTCGCCACCGAAGGTTTACTCCAGTAGAGCATTCACTTAATTATTCACTTTTTATGCCTGCGATTGATCTGGATGAGCTAGAAATTTTGGAGAAGAAGGTCTGGGGGTTTGGCTCTCGCTGGTGGCATTGGGCGCGTTTTAAACGCAATGACTATATTGGCGAAGGTTGTCTAAAGCGTTCGGTACAAGACAAAGTAGAGCAACTGACTGGAGAGCGCGTTACGGGCAAAGTCATCGCTGTTTGCCACTTACGCTATCTTGGCCTCTATTTTAGCCCTGTGAACTTTTATTATGTGTATGACTCCTACGAAGAGTGGAGATACTTACTTGCGGAAGTGAGTAATACGCCTTGGAATGAACGTCACTATTATGCAATTTCCGCCAAAGAGCATGATGAAAAATGTGGTTGGAAACAGGACAAAGCTTTTCATGTTTCGCCGTTCAACCCAATTGAGCAGCGCTATCATTGGAGAATTAAACCATTGACTGACAGATTAAGTATTCACCTTGAATGTCATAAAGGAGTGAAGCATTTCGATGCCACTATGACAATGAAAGCAAAGCCTTTTTTGAGCCAATCACTGTTGCGATGTTTAGTTTTAACTCCTATTCAAACGGTAAAAGTGATGGTAGGTATCTATTGGCATGCATTAAAGCTTTGGGTAAAAGGGGCACCGTTTTACTCGCACCCTAAATATCTCAAGAACGGTGAAAAACGGCCCAAATAGCACATGTTTTAGTAAGCTGATGAATGGTTCAAGTTAATAACTCGTTAAGTCTGACTTTTAAGCTTATCAGACATTTGCTCTCATTTTTCAACGACTCATCAAGCTTTAGAAGAATAAAGAATAAAGAATAAAGAATAAAGAATAATACAAGGAGAAGTCTGAATGTTAAATACCTCCTCAATGGTTATGCCAACAGAGCTAACAGCAACGCAAAAAGCTGCGCGAACATTGCTTTTTCGCTGCTTGGATAAAATGGAAATAGGTTGCCTGACGATTATAGAGAGCTTTAAAACAGACACGACAGAGCGGAGTGAACGATTCTCAACCCAGATGCTTGAACACAACGGTGTCCTTGTTGCAGCGACAATTGAGGTCAAGCACCCTGGATTTTACTCGCGAATTTTACAAGGTGGCAGTATTGCAGCAGGTGAAGCTTATATGGATGGCTGGTGGGATAGCCCGGACCTGACAGCATTGATGAAATTATTCGCACTCAATATTCGAGCTCTGGATCAACTTGAGCAGCAGGGCAGTTGGCTAACAAAAATGTTCTATCAGTTGAGTCATTGGATGAAACGAAACTCTCAACAAAATGCTCGTAAGAACATTCATGCCCATTATGATCTAGGCAATGCGCTTTATGAGACGTTTCTTGATGAAATAATGCTCTATTCCTCGGCTTTATACCTTCAAGACAGTGATAGCTTAGAGCAGGCTCAAATCAATAAGATGGAGCGGCTATGTCAACAATTGGCACTGAAGTCATCGGATCATGTGATGGAAATTGGTACTGGTTGGGGGGCGATGGCGGTTTATATGGCAGAGAAATATGGTTGTCAGGTAACCACTACGACGATTTCTGAAGAGCAATACATTTATACCGAAGAACTGATCAAACAAAGAGGTTTAATGGATCAGATTACGTTGCTTAAAGAAGATTATCGAGACTTGAGCGGGCAGTATGACAAATTGGTTTCAATTGAAATGATAGAGGCAGTAGGCAAGCAGTATCTGCCTTCTTATATTCAGGTATGCCAATCTTTACTCAAGCCAGGTGGTGTGATGGCATTACAGGCGATAACTATTGCTGATCAGCGTTATCATTATTACAGTAATAATGTTGATTTTATTCAAAAATATATTTTTCCAGGTGGTTTCCTACCTTCTATTTCCGCATTAACTCAGGCGACGACCAAGTACAGTGACTTTGTGGTTAGAGACCTGTTTGATATTGGGTTGGATTATGCCAAGACACTTAATGAGTGGCATCAGCGTTTTAATCAGGCACAAAGTAAAGTCTTGGCTCTCGGCTATGATGATCGTTTTGTACGTATGTGGCGTTATTACTTAAGTTACTGTGAAGGAGGCTTTTTAGCTCGAACAATCAGTGCTGTACACCTGACTCTTCAACGGCCTTAAATAAAAATGCTTTTATTTTTTAAGTCGCTTTGGTTTCAACTTTGTTGGTTTGTTGCGGTGTTAGGGACAGAAGATTGGCAGTGGCTAACCTTAACGCTTGCTTTATTGACACTGACTTACTGCGCGATTTCAAACCCACATTCACTGAAAATGATCAGCAAAATTACTTTCACAGGTTGGTTGCTAGACACTTTCAACCAGCAAGTGTCTGTTTTGGTCTTTCCGAGTCAAACATTACCTCTCTGGTTATTATGTTTGTGGTTTTTGTTCGCTTGGTATGCCTTTCAATTTCAAGTGGTTTTGCTCAAATACAGAGCCAGTTTGGTCTGTCTAGTCGGTGCTTTAGGAGGGGGCGTCAGTTATTTTGCTGGTTCAAGTCTCGGTGCGGTTTCGTTTGGGTTCAGTGTATTTATGTCAATAACGATTATACTCATTGAATGGTTTTTATTGATGCTTTTAATATTAAGGGTGTGTCGAGATGAATATGAAACCTAGGCATCGGATTAAAAAAATCCTCAACATTGCCATGTGTGGTATAGCTGCTGTCATATCGATGGCTTCATGTTTCTCATATTCTCAAAGTGTCTCAGCAGATAGTCACAAGCATGAGCGACATTGGCAGCAATGGAAGACGGTTGGGGAGGCTCAATTAAGCTGGTTGTTGTTTGATATTTACATCTCTCGACTCATGTCGCCGACAGGTAAATATCATGTTTCTACTGATGTTTCTCCCCATCCTTTTGCTCTAGAGATGTTATATCAAAGAGACATTACACAAGAGCAATTACTCGAAGCTACGGACGAACAGTGGGAAAAGTTAGGGTTTAGCCAAGCAAAAAGAAGCCGTTGGGGAGAAAAGCTTCAGAGCATGTTTCCGAATATAAAAGAAGGAGATGCTCTAGTGTATTTAACTAACGGCACAACAGGTCAGTTGTTACATAGAGAAGTAGGGACAGGGCCTTTCAAACCCGTTGGAACGGTGAATGATGAACAGCTTAATGATGCTTTTTTATCGATTTGGTTATCGCCGAATACCGTGTATCCGAAGCTTCGTAAACAGTTAATAGGTAGGGAAAAATAGTGATAAAACTAAGACGATTTGCTCATTATTTGGTTTTGCTTTCATCCATTTTTCTTCTTGCATGCTCTGCTGAGCTTGATGATTATCATCAAAGTACCCCGAAATTTGATCTATTCGGTTATTTTAATGGTCATGTAAAAGCTTGGGGAATGGTACAAGACTTTACCGATAAACAAACTCGTCGCTTCGACGTAGATATTGTTGGACATGTTGAAGGTAATCAACTGAGATTAGTTGAAGATTTTCAGTTTCATGACGGAGAAAAAAGTCAAAGAGTTTGGGTTATTAATCGGTTGAAAAGTGATCGCTACAAGGGGGAGGCCGACGATATTGTGGGTGTTGCAGTTGGTGAGGAAGTCGGTAATGCACTGCGATGGCAATATGATTTTACGTTGCAACTGGATGATTCGGAAGTAACGGTCTCATTGGATGATTGGTTATATCGACAAGACGAAAATCATGTGTTTAATTTGACTAAAATTAAGAAATTCGGCTTAGAGGTCGGCAGCATTACGTTGTTTTTTCAAAAGCAAGCTGAAGAATGATGTCATCCTTCTCATTCATTACTGAACGAATTTTAATTCAGAACTGAATACAGCATCTTGTGGTTACTTAGAACATCATGAGCTTAGTAGATTATCATGAGGTTTGTATAGGTACAAAAAAGGGTTGGTGACTTCTCACCAACCCGATTACGCTTTATATGCTCCGGCTTAGAGTTTATCCGTTAGCTCAATTGCTTGACCGATATAGTTCGCTGGCGTCATCTCTTTCAGGCGTGCTTTTTCGTGTTCAGGAAGCTCAAGGCCGTCGATGAAGTTACGCATTGCTTCGCCGTCTACACGCTTGCCGCGAGTGAGCTCTTTTAGCTTCTCATATGGCTTTTCGATGCCGTAACGACGCATGACAGTCTGTACTGGTTCTGCAAGTACTTCCCAGTTCTTATCGAGTTCAGCTAGAAGAGCTTCACGGTTGACTTCTAGCTTGCTGATGCCTTTAAGCGTAGAAGTGTAAGCGATGATTGCATAGCCAACACCAACGCCAAGGTTACGCAGAACCGTTGAGTCAGTTAGGTCACGCTGCCAGCGAGAAACAGGCAGTTTTTGAGCTAAGTGACCAAACACAGCGTTCGCAAGACCTAGGTTACCCTCTGAGTTTTCAAAGTCGATTGGGTTAACTTTGTGAGGCATGGTTGAAGAGCCGATCTCACCAGCAATGGTTTTTTGCTTGAAGTGGCCTAATGCAATGTAACCCCAAACGTCACGGTCGAAGTCAATCAGGATAGTGTTGAAACGAGCGATAGCGTCGAACAGTTCAGCGATGTAATCGTGTGGTTCGATCTGAGTTGTGTATGGGTTCCAAGTAACGCCTAGAGACTCTGTGATGAACTCTTCAGAGAACTTGTGCCAATCTAGTTCTGGGTAAGCAGAAAGGTGTGCGTTGTAGTTACCGACTGCACCGTTGATTTTCGCTAGGATCTCAACGTTTTCGATTTGCTTGAATTGACGCTCCATACGGTACGCCACGTTTGCCATTTCTTTACCCATAGTAGATGGAGAAGCTGGCTGGCCGTGTGTACGAGATAGAAGAGGAATGTCGCGGTATTCCACTGCTAGTGCTTTGATCGCGTCAATTAGGTTACGCATTTCTGGAAGAATCACATTCTCACGCGCTTCTTTAAGCATTAGGGCGTGTGATGTGTTATTGATGTCTTCAGAAGTACATGCAAAGTGGAAGAACTCGTTTACTGCGTGCAGTTCAGGAACGTCAGCAACTTTCTCTTTTAGGAAGTATTCAACCGCTTTGACGTCATGGTTGGTTGTGCGCTCGATTTCTTTAATGCGGTGAGCGTCTTCTTCTGAAAAATTGGCAGCCAAGTTGTCTAGGAATTGGTTTGCCTCTGCACTAAATGCAGGCACTTCTGGAATTTCAGCAGTAGTAGCAAGTTTTTGAAGCCAGCGGATTTCAACGATAGTTCGATATTTTAGTAGACCGTATTCACTGAAAATTTCGCGTAACGCAATAGTCTTGCTTCCGTAACGGCCGTCTACTGGGGAAACAGCAGTTAATGCAGACAGTTCCATGATGTTCTCCTGAATTGGGTTTTTAAATTTCGTGAGCTTTATACCAATAACCGTGGCAATTGTCACGAACATTGCGCAAACGTTTGCGCTGAGCTGATGTTTAGTCGAAATTAAAGCTCGCTTTTTATTGCGAGCGTTAACATCACAAGCGAGCGAGCAGTATTTGTGCCTGCTCAACCATCTTTTTACGGCCAAAGATTAAGTGGCGACGTTTGCCACCAACTTGGCGCCAAAGAACGGCACTACGAATACCAGAGAGCAATAAAGCACGAACTTTTTGTTGGCTGCTTGTCTGTTGCAATATCGATGGTGTACCTGTCACCTGAATGCGAGGCCCGATGGGGCTGATAACATCTAAATAAATACTTGCAAGGTTACTGAGCATCTGATCATCGAGAAGTTCAAAATGCTCAGCCTGACGCTGCACCATTTGAATACGATCACCAAGTTGAGACATTGCATCGTTACGACTGCTAAGTTTTCTCTCTAAAGCCATGATACTAATAAGATAGCGAGTTACTTCACTACCAGCCGGTGAGCTATCAATGCCTTTCACCAAGTACTCTAGACCTAATTTTAGATCGGTTTCACGTCCGAAAACGCCTAACGTATTTGCTGGTGAGGTATTCAAAATTGCTTGTATGGAGGCAGCAAAGGGTTCTTGGTCACAGTGGCCATCTCTTGCTATTTGCTGAACTAATGCAACCGCTTGGCATATGCCAGCAAAAGCAATAGTGCGATCATAAAGTGTATTTGCCACGTAATGACTCCTAGGCTTGTGAATATGTAATGCGTTGTTCAATAATACCACCACCTAAACACACTTGACCCTGATAAAAAACAGCAGATTGGCCCGGTGTGACTGCAATTTGTGGCTCATTGAAGATCACTTTAATGTTATCATCGTCAATTGGAATCACGGTGCAAGGAATATCTTCTTGACGGTAGCGAGTTTTTACTGTGCACTCTATAGGTTGAGTAATTGATTGACGGTCTACCCAATGTAATTGCGAAGCCAATAACCCCTCAGATTTCAACATTGGGTGATCTTTACCTTGTACAGCAATAAGAACATTACGTTTTAAATCTTTTTCTCCAACAAACCAAGGGTCTTCATTACCTCCACCACCTTTACGCCCACCAATATGTAAACCTTTACGTTGGCCTAGTGTGTGATACATCAAACCTTGATGTTGACCGATGACTTCTCCCTCAGGTGTTTCAATATTACCTGGTTGTGCTGGAAGATAACGCCCAAGAAATTCAGTGAATTTGCGTTCACCGATAAAACAAATACCAGTAGAATCTTTTTTCTTTGCCGTGATCAAACCTTGCTCTTCGGCAATTCGGCGAACTTCAGGTTTTTCTAGATCGCCTACCGGAAATAAACTACGGGAAATCTGGTCATGGCTAAGGGTATATAAGAAGTAACTTTGATCCTTGTTACTATCTAAGCCACGTAGCATCTGGGCTTGTTCTGTTGACAACTCTGTGCTTTCTGGAAAAGTACGACGTACATAGTGGCCCATTGCAATATAGTCTGCGTCAAGCACTTCATCGGCAAATTCTAAGAATGCCTTGAACTTGATTTCTTTGTTACAAAGAATGTCAGGGTTTGGAGTACGGCCTGCTTTGTATTCTTCCAGGAAGTATTCAAATACATTATCCCAATACTCTGCAGCAAAATTTATGGTGTGTAGATGAATGCCCAGTTTGTCACATACTGCTTGAGCGTCAGCGAGGTCTTCTGCTGCTGTACAATATTCTTCATTGTCATCTTCTTCCCAGTTCTTCATGAACAAACCTTCAACTTGGTAGCCTTGTTGCTGTAGAAGATAGGCGGAAACAGAGGAATCAACGCCGCCGGACATGCCGACAATGACTTTCTTTTGGCTGTTATCAGACATTACTAAACACCACTTTAATAAACGGGATGAAGATTCTAGCAGAGTCTGCCCCCCGGTGACAGATCCGAGATTAAAATCAGACTCCGATATGATAAAAGGCTGATTTATGATTTTATAGATGTATATCTATACCTAAGCATCATGAATTAACTTGGGTATACTTATTCCATCTTAAAGCTCCATGTTTAGAGAAACGATGTCTACATAATTTAGAGTCTCATTTTTTGTACTTTAAGAGGCTACGGCATATATATGGCATCATTGTTAAAAAACAAGAGGAAAAAGCTAAATGATACAAGAAAATCAAATTTTGCAGGAAACTGAATTACTTGAAATAATAGAAAATCAACTTGAAGACGATAACCCCATTAAAGTTAAAGAAACGCTAATGCGACTAATGATGACTGGAACATCACGTGAAGATGCGGTTGCTATGATGGCTTGCGCTATGTCGATTGAAGTATTTGATGTAATGAAAAAGGAAGGTCAATTTGATCTAAAACGCTATACAGATCACCTTAATCAATTACCTAATTTAAGCTTTATGGAAGGTAAGTAAAACATTATAAATAAAATAATACAAAGCAAACGTTTGCTATAATGGTCGTTATTGCTGCTATTATGCAAGCGTTATAGAATCCGCTTTTATTTTTACCTTTACTCAGACAAACGATATGAAATTTCCTGGACAACGCAAATCAAAGCATTATTTTCCTGTACATGCTCGTGATCCACTTGTGACACAAGCACAGGAAAACAAGAAGATGACACGCACTCATGTTATTGGAATTGACCAAACATTGGTTGATATTGAAGCAAAAGTAACAACGAGTCTTATTGAAGAGTATGGTTTGAGTAAAGGTCATTCACTTGTTATTGATGATAAAAAGGCAGAGGCACTTTATCAGAAATTAAAAGATGAGAGGCTTATTACCAATGAGCACGCAGGTGGCACCATTGGTAATACTTTACATAATTACTCTGTGCTCGCTGATGATCGTTCAACATTACTTGGTGTAATGAGTCAAGATATAAAGATTGGTAGCTATGGTTACCGTTATTTATGTAATACATCCAGTCGTATGGACCTCAATTACTTACAAGGGGTTGATGGTGCAATTGGTCGATGTTTTGCATTAATTACTGAAGATGGTGAACGGACTTTCGCAATTAGTGAAGGACAAATGAACCAGCTTTCTGCAGATAGTATACCTGAGCATATTTTTCCTAATGCATCATCACTTGTCTTAACGGCTTATTTAGTTCGCTGTAAAGCTGGTGACCCTATGCCCGAAGCTACAATGAGAGCGATCAAATACGCTAAAAAATATGATGTACCTGTCGTATTAACTTTAGGGACTAAATTTGTAATCCAAGACGACCCAAAATTTTGGCAAGACTTCATTCGAGAACATGTATCCGTTGTTGCTATGAATGAAGACGAAGCAGAAGCGCTAACAGGTGAATCTGACCCATTAATGGCCTCAGATAAAACATTGGATTGGGCTGACCTAGTATTGTGTACAGCTGGCCCAGTTGGTCTATTTATGGCGGGTTATACTGAAGACAATACAAAGCGTGAAACGTCCTTACCGTTGTTGCCAGGCTCTATCGCAGAGTTTAATCGCTATGAATTTAGTCGGCCTGCTAAGCAAAACTCATGTTCCCATGCAATAAAGGTATATTCACATATTGCTCCTTATATGGGAGGACCAGAAAAAATAAAAAATACTAATGGCGCTGGAGATGCAGCTCTTTCTGCAGTTTTACATGATATGGCTGCAAATAAATACCATAAAGAAAATGTTCCTAACTCAAGTAAGCATACTCATGAATATTTAACCTATTCTTCGTTCTCACAAGTTTGTAAATATGCAAATCGTGCAAGTTATGAAGTTCTTGTTCAACATTCACCGCGCCTTTCTCGTGGTTTACCAGAGAGGGAAGATAGCCTTGAAGAGGCATATTGGGAGCGTTAATTAATTGTTTTGACTGACGAATATGATTATATAAAAATGACGTAATAACTACGTCATTTTTTATTTATAAAACCTAGAAATAAAAAAAAGGCCATAATAAGGCCTTTTTATAAATACAATTTAATATAGTTAGATTAAAAAATCATCTAGAGATTTTCCAGAATCAAGATGTTCTTGAATAGCTGAAGGTGTACGACCTTGACCTGTCCAAGTTTTTTCTTCGCCATTTGTGTCTAAGTATTTATACTTAGCAGGACGAGGAGCACGCTTTGATTTCGCTTTTGATTTTGTTTCCCCTGCTAGCGCACTAATTAAAGCATTAACATCAATTCCGTCTAAAGCAATTTGCTCTGCAATAGCAGCAAGCTTAGCTTCTTGAGCGGCTAGTGCTTCTTGTTCCGCTTGCTCAGATTCTTGGCGTTCTTGAACAACAGTAGTTAATTTATCCAATGCTTCTTCTAATTGCTCAAGTGTCAATTCACGAGAAAATGCACGAAGGCTACGGATATTTAGAAGAGTTTTAGTCAGTTCAGACATAACGATTCCTATTTATAGATTTAAAGAGGTTAACATTTACTCTAATCAAAATGATGAAGAGAAGTGTAAATCTAGATTCAAAAGATTAAGTTCTTATATTTAACTTTATCTTTCTCATATGTGCAAATACTAATTTAAGATTTTTTTTAAATTTATCGCATTTTTATGCTTTGAGCCAATATTATTTAGGTTATTTGCCATTATTAAACATTTTAGAAATCTATCTTATTCACAAATCTTGCTGTAGTAAGCTCTCTAGTATTACTAAAATTAGGCTAAGTCATATTTCTTTACAATAATAGTGATGTATCATTTCACAGCTAAATTGTTATTTCTTTGTATACGATAAATAATTTGTTACATCTTTAAAAGTAGTAGTAATGTTTCATAGATGACAAGAAGAAATATCTATATATATTCAAATCTATATTTCGATCACATTTGCATGGTGAATGGTTTTGTAGTTATTCATTTAATTTAGCGTAATATGTTGCATTGTAGGGTTTGTTGAGTACAATAGAACTACCTGATGTAAAAATGCAGATTAATTGTTGAATAATTGTTTGATTTACAGTCAATTGTTTGCTTTTTGCCGTAGAGGTGCAGTCTTGAATAGTAGCTATTATTGGGGTGATGCCAATGAATAATAGTAAAAGGTGAGATTGCCGAAGTAAGTGACTTATCGAAATCATTTGCTGGGGTTGTATCTGAAAGGAACAACACTGCCATAGTAAATAACATTAAACTATGGAGCGCTACTGTAGGGTTGGGTTGAAGTGTTCACTTCCCTGTCGCTAAGTTCAACGTAAATGCGAATTGAAAATCCGCATTTTGTCTGCAGTAGATCTCTAACCAAACTTTGGTTTTTGAAGATCATGAATTTATTAGATTTTGCACAATCTCCACTCTCTTTGTTACCGCCAATCGTTGCACTAACTTTGGCAATTCTTACTCGCCGAGTTTTAATTTCTCTCGGAGTTGGTATCATACTGGGCGCATGCTTACTTAACGGCTGGTCTATTGATCATTCCTATAGCTACGTGCGTTCTCAAGTTTCCTCTGTTTTCATAAAAGAGGGCGGTATTAACACCTGGAATATGAGTATTGTTGGTTTTCTTATTATTCTTGGAATGACAACAGCTTTACTGACTTTGTCGGGTGGTACACGAGCTTTTGCCGAGTGGGCTCAAGCTCGAGTCAAAAGTAAACGTGGCTCGAAACTTCTTGCTGCTTTTCTAGGTGTATTTATTTTTGTTGATGACTATTTCAATAGTCTTGCTGTTGGTGCGATTTCACGTCCTGTTACTGATCGCTTTTATGTTTCTCGTGCCAAACTTGCTTATATCCTCGATTCTACTGCTGCACCAATGTGTGTCATTATGCCTGCTTCTAGCTGGGGCGCATATATTATCACTATCATTGGCGGTATTTTAGTGTCGCATGGAGTGACGGAGTACTCAGCACTTGGCGCTTATGTTCGTCTAATTCCTATGAACTTTTACGCAGTGTTCGCTTTGCTTATGGTATTCGCTGTTATTTGGTTTGGTTTAGATGTTGGGCAGATGCGCAGTAAAGAAATCGAGGCTTCTCAAGGTCGTGGTTTTGAAAGCGACGATGCGACAGATATGAAAGAAGCTCATCAACTCGATGAAGAACTTGATATCCGCGAAAGTGAAAAAGGTAAGGTATCAGATCTTGTGATGCCAATTGTTGTGCTCATCGTAGCAACGATAACTTCTATGATATTTACTGGCTCACAAGCATTAGCTGATAAAGGTAAAGCTTTTGATTTATTAGGGGCATTTGAAAATACTGACGTCGGTACTTCTTTAATTTATGGCAGTACACTGGGCTTCGTTGTTGCCTTATTTACTGTCTTGAGACAAGGTCTTGCGGTATCTGAAATTATTCGCACACTTTGGATTGGTGCTAAATCTATGTTTGGCGCTATATTGATTCTTGTTTTTGCATGGACGATTGGTTCTGTAATTGGTGACATGAAGACCGGTTCTTATTTGTCGAGTATGGCTCAAGGAAATATCCCTCCGCATTGGTTACCAGCTATCTTATTCCTATTGTCAGGGTTAATGGCTTTTTCTACAGGTACTTCTTGGGGAACCTTCGGGATTATGTTGCCTATTGCTGGAGATATGGCTGCAGCAACGGAGGTAGCGTTAATGCTTCCAATGCTCAGTTCTGTTTTAGCAGGTGCAGTATTCGGTGATCATTGCTCACCAATTTCTGATACCACGATACTTTCTTCTACAGGTGCAAGGTGCAACCATATTGACCACGTTGCGACTCAATTGCCTTATGCATTATCAGTAGCTATTGTATCTTTTATCGGATTTATTGTACTTGGTATGACTTTATCTATTGCGCTATCTTTCGCTGCAGCTTCTGTTGCTTTCATCTTAGTCTGTGTCGCTATGTCATGGTTTTCTAAAGCAAAGATGGAACCATATACGAATAAATGATTATCAATAATCGCTTATAAATACAAATAATTATATAAAGAATAGTAATTTATTAAAGGAGACAATGGTCTCCTTTATTTTTATTCAAATATATCAATTTTTATTAAATAAAGGCTTGAAAAAAACAATCAGCTTAGTTACTGTGGTTTTAACAGAACAATGTTATTGAGCATTAAGGAAAGTATGCGTAATTTAATCACTATCATTCATCACCATCATCACCCACTCTAGTCTTTCGGGAGATGTACGCATACCCGGGGGCAGGATACTCCCGGAGATGAAATTAAAAGTTTGACAAATTTCAACCCTCGGGAGGCTAATAATCCCCGAGGGTTTTTTAATGTTTTAGATTTATAAAACACTTAACTTTTAACATATTACACAGGGAAATGTCATGCAAACACAACGTTTAAGAATTGCTATTCAGAAGAAAGGCCGTCTTAGTAAAGAGAGCCAGATACTATTAAAAAAGTGCGGAGTTAAATTTAATCTTTTAGGTGAACGTTTGGTGGTTCACTCTGAAAATATGCCTATAGATTTACTTCTCGTTCGCGATGATGATATTCCCGGCCTGGTTATGGATGGTGTAGTTGATTTGGGCTTTATTGGTGAAAATGAATTAGAAGAGGTCCGTTTAGATCGTAAAGCGTTGGGAGAGCCTTGTGATTTTACTCAATTGCGTCGTCTCGATTTTGGTGGGTGCCGGCTATCTATAGCCATCGATAAAGATGCTGAATATCAAGGCCCACAAGATTTGGCTGGAAAGAGAATTGCTACTACCTATCCTCAACTTTTAAAAGCTTACTTGGACCAAGAAGGCGTGCCATTTTCAACTTGTATGCTAACTGGTTCAGTAGAAGTTGCCCCTCGTGCTGGTTTAGCAGATGCGATTGCTGATTTAGTATCAACGGGAGCAACCCTAGAAGCTAATGGACTAAAAGAAGTAGAGGTTATCTTCAAGTCTAAAGCTACTTTAATTCAGCGTAAGGGCGATTTTGAACCTGATAAAGCAGCTTTAATCGAAAAGCTTCTCACTCGAATGCAAGGTGTACAGCAAGCAAAAGAATCAAAATACATCATGTTACATTCACCTGCCGATAAGTTAGAGCAAATAAAAATGCTTCTACCTGGTGCGGAAGATCCTACCGTATTACCTCTCTCTGCAGACAAACAAAGAGTAGCTATCCACCTTGTGAGTACAGAAAATTTATTTTGGGAAACGATGGAACAGCTTAAAGAGTTGGGGGCGAGCTCCATTCTTGTTCTGCCAATTGAAAAAATGATGGAGTAATGTAATGAGAACTGTTGCTTGGCAAGCTTTAAGTAAGGTACAACAAGAGTCAATTCTTGTCCGCCCAGCGGTTACAGATGGAACAAATATTTCTGCGGCTGTATCTGATGTAATTGATAAAGTTCGTCGTAATGGCGATGCGGCACTTTTTGAACTGACAGAAAAATTTGATCGAGTAAAACCTGAAACGCTGCGAGTTTCATCACAAGTTGTCGCCGAAGCTTCACAACGCTTATCGCAGGATATGAAAGAAGCGCTAAATCAAGCTTATGAAAATATAGCTAAATTTCACAAAGCACAAAAGCCACAACCGATCAAAGTTGAGACACAACCTGGCGTTGTTTGTGAGCAAGTGACCAGGCCAATTCAAAAGGTTGGTTTATATATTCCAGGAGGGAGTGCGCCTTTGCCATCAACGGTTTTGATGCTTGGCGTGCCAGCTAAAATCGCTGGTTGTAATAAAGTCGTGCTTTGCTCACCACCACCTATTGCTGATGAAATCCTTTATGTGGCTCAACTGTGTGGTATAGACGAAATCTATAACTTAGGTGGCGGTCAAGCAATTGCAGCAATGGCTTATGGTACTGAGAGTGTCACCAAAGTCGATAAAATTTTTGGGCCAGGTAACGCCTACGTTACTGAAGCTAAGCGTCAGGTCAGTAATGACTTTCGTGGTGCTGCTATAGATATGCCAGCTGGTCCATCAGAGGTACTCGTTATTGCCGATGAGGCAGCAAACCCTGAGTTCATCGCGGCAGATTTATTGAGTCAAGCGGAGCATGGGCCAGACTCTCAAGTGGTATTGGTGACGCCTTCTCCTGTTTTGGCGGATCAAGTCACTGACGCTGTGCAGCGCCAGCTTAAAGAGCTTTCTCGTGCAGATATTGCTGAGCAAGCATTAGCTTCAAGCTTAATTGTGATTGCAGAGTCGCTTACTCAAGCTGTTGTGATTTCAAATTACTATGGCCCAGAGCATTTGATCATTCAAACTAAGAGTTCACGTGATCTTGTTCCGCTTCTCGATAATGCAGGCTCGATTTTTCTTGGTGATTGGTCGCCAGAGTCTGCAGGTGACTACGCTTCAGGAACCAATCATGTTTTACCAACATATGGTTATACACGTACTCATTCCAGTTTAGGTTTGGCGGATTTTTCAAAGCGCATGACGATTCAAGAGCTATCGGCACAGGGCTTGAAAAACTTAGCGTCGACAGTTGTTACTATGGCGGAAGCAGAAGGTCTTGATGCTCATAAACGTGCGGTAACCATTCGACTTGAAGCACTTAATAAATAATAAAATATAAGAGAAAATAAAATGGAAAAATTAGTGCGCAAACAAGTTCAACATTTGACCCCTTATTTATCGGCTCGCCGAATTGGTGGTAGCGGAGATGTTTGGTTGAATGCCAATGAATCCCCCTTTAATAATGAGTACAAAACCGATTTTGTGCGCCTTAATCGTTATAGTGAATGTCAACCAAAAGAATTGATTTCCGCTTATGCAGCCTATGCGGGTGTGAAACCAGAACAAACGCTGACTTCTCGCGGTGCAGATGAAGGCATTGAACTGCTGATTCGTGCATTCTGTGAGCCGGGTGAAGATGCGATTCTTTACTGTCCACCAACTTACGGTATGTATGCCATCAGCGCAGAAACCATCGGTGTAGAGCGAAAAACCGTGCCACTAACGTCAGATTGGCAACTAGACCTTGCAGGTATCGAAGCTAATCTGGATAACGTGAAACTGGTTTTTGTATGTTCGCCAAACAACCCGACGGGTAACTTGGTTAATCGTGAAGATATTGTCTCTCTGCTTGAGATGACAAAAGATCGTGCAATCGTGGTGATGGATGAAGCGTACATTGATTTTTGCCCTGAAGCATCAACGGTAGATTTACTGGCGCAATACCCGAATCTCGCAATTCTGCGTACTCTTTCGAAAGCTTTTGCGCTTGCTGGTCTGCGTTGTGGATTTACGCTTGCGAACGAAGAGCTGATTAATGTACTTCTTAAAGTTATCGCACCCTATCCAGTACCGGTGCCCGTTGCAGAAATTGCCACTCAAGCGCTTTCTGAAGCAGGCCTTGCACGAGCGAAGTTCCAAGTTCTCGATCTGAATGCAAACCGTGCTTATTTACAAGTGGGTTTGTCAATGATTCCGGGTTTGGAAGTGTTTGAAGGGTGGGGGAACTACCTATTGGTGAAATTCCCAGATGGTGATGGGCTTTTCAAAGCCGCTTGGGATACGGGTATTATTTTGCGTAACTCGCCAATCGAAAACTGTGTGCGTATTAGTGTAGGTAACCGTGACGAGTGCGAAAAAACACTTGGATTTATTAGAAACTACTACTCATAAGTAGAGAAAAAATTTATCGCTCTCGATCATTAGCGGGAGCGCCAAAAGAATAGCAATAAGGAAGTTCGAGTGAGCAAACAACAAAAAATCCTTTTTATCGACCGTGATGGCACCTTAATTGTTGAGCCGCCAGTTGATTTTCAAGTAGACCGTTTAGATAAGCTAAAACTAGAGCCATTCGTTATCCCAAGCCTGTTGTCGTTGCAGGATGCAGGGTACCGCTTAGTGATGGTCACTAACCAAGATGGTTTAGGCACCAACAGCTACCCACAAGCAGACTTTGATGCTCCACATAACATGATGATGGAGATCTTTGAATCTCAAGGTGTCAAGTTTGATGACGTGCTGATTTGTCCTCACTTCGATGAAGATAACTGCTCTTGTCGTAAGCCTAAATTGGGTTTGGTAAAAGAGTACCTTCAAGGTGGCAAAGTGGATTTCCAAAACTCGGTTGTGATCGGTGACCGCGTAACGGATTTACAATTAGCAGAAAACATGGCTATTCGTGGTATTCAATACAACCCAGAAACTATGGGTTGGAAACAGATCCTTAAAGATCTGACGGTTAAAGCCCGTGTTGCCAAAGTGATTCGTACCACGAAAGAGACGGACATAAAAGTTGCGGTGAACCTTGATGAACAAGGCGACAATGATATCTCTACAGGTCTTGGTTTCTTCGATCACATGCTGGATCAAATCGCGACGCACGGTGGATTCCAGATGGTGTGCAAAGTAGAAGGGGATCTACACATTGATGATCACCACACGGTAGAAGATACCGCTCTTGCTTTGGGTCAAGCGTTGAAAGAGGCCCTAGGTGATAAACGTGGTATTGGTCGCTTTGGCTTTAGCCTTCCAATGGATGAGTGTTTGGCACAATGTGCACTGGACCTATCTGGTCGTCCTTACCTTAAGTTCGACGCGCAGTTTAGCCGTGAGCAAGTGGGTGATCTTTCAACAGAGATGGTGGTTCACTTCTTCCGTTCTCTGACTGACACCCTAGCGTGTACGCTGCACCTTTCTTCTGCGGGCAACAATGATCACCACATCATTGAGAGCCTATTTAAAGCGTTTGGTCGTACTTTACGCCAAGCAATCAAAGTAGAAGGCACTGAGCTACCAAGTAGTAAAGGCGTACTTTAAGGCTAACGTTAGCAAGGAGATAAACAGTGATAGAACAGAAAGTGGTCATTATCGATACTGGCTGTGCCAACGTCTCTTCGGTGAAGTTTGCTATTGAACGCCTAGGTTATGACGTAACTATTTCAAAAGATCCACAAGTTGTATTGGCGGCTGACAAGTTATTCCTACCGGGCGTGGGAACCGCCAGTGAAGCGATGAACAACCTAGAAGAGCGTGACCTAATCAGCTTGGTAAAACAGGTAGAGAGGCCGCTGCTTGGGATCTGTTTAGGTATGCAATTGTTGGGCAAAATGTCTCAAGAGAAAGGCCAGAAAGCTGATGAATTAGTTGAGTGTCTTGGACTTTGTGACGGTGAGGTGAAGTTACTAAAAACTGGCGACTTGCCTCTACCACATATGGGTTGGAACACGGTGTCTGCAAAAGCAGGTAATCCATTGTTCAAAGGTATTGAAGAAGGTGAGTACTTCTACTTCGTGCACAGCTTTGCAATGCCAGTTGGGGATTACACGATTGCTGAATGTGAATACGGCAACCCGTTCACAGCCGCAGTACAAAGCGGTAACTACTACGGTGTGCAGTTCCACCCTGAGCGTTCTTCAAAAGCGGGCGCGAAGCTTATTCAAAACTTCTTAGAATTATAAAAGGGATTTAGTGTGATTATTCCAGCTCTTGATTTAATTGAAGGACAGGTGGTTCGCCTTTATCAAGGTGATTACGGCCAAGTAACCGAGTACAAAGTCGACCCAGTAGAGCAGTTCAACTTGTACCACCAAGCAGGTGCCAACTGGCTGCATTTAGTGGATTTAACTGGCGCGAAAGACACGACAGCACGTCAACTTAATTTGATTGCAAAGCTACTAGCAAGCACGCCAGCGAACATCCAAATCGGTGGTGGTGTGCGTACAGAGCAAGACGTGATTGATCTGTTAGAAGCCGGTGCGCAACGTGTTGTAGTCGGCTCTACAGCAGTAAAACAACCAGAGCTTGTGAAAGGTTGGATGGAAAAATACGGCGCAGAGAAAATCGTTCTCGCGCTAGACATTAACATCGACCAAAACGGCACACGTAAAGTGGCGATCTCTGGTTGGCAAGAAGATTCCGGCGTGACCATCGAATCACTTATCAACGATTATTTAACGGTAGGTTTGCAGCACGTGCTATGTACCGATATTTCTCGTGACGGTACGCTAGAAGGTTCAAACGTCGAGCTTTACGTCGACTTATGTAAACAGTACCCACAAGTGCAATTCCAATCTTCAGGTGGGATCGGGTCATTAGCGGATATCGAAGTGCTAAAAGGCAGCGGTGTTGCTGGCGTGATTGTCGGTCGCGCGCTTTTAGATGGCAAGTTCACAGCAGAGGAGGCGTTTGCATGTTGGCAAAGCGAATAATTCCATGTCTTGATGTTCGTGATGGACAAGTGGTGAAGGGCGTTCAATTCCGTAACCACGAAATCATTGGCGACATCGTTCCTCTGGCGCAGCGTTATGCAGAAGAAGGGGCTGATGAGCTTGTGTTCTACGATATTACCGCTTCAAGTGATGGTCGTGTCGTCGATAAAAGTTGGGTCGCTCGCGTTGCAGAAGTGATTGATATTCCTTTCTGTGTCGCTGGTGGTATTAAATCAGCAGAAGACGCAGCACGCATTCTTGAATTTGGCGCAGACAAGGTGTCTATCAACTCACCTGCATTGGCGAACCCTCAATTGATTACTGACCTTGCTGATAAGTTTGGTGTGCAATGTATTGTTGTTGGTATCGATTCATACTACGACGAAGAGACCGGTAAGTATCAGGTTTACCAGTTTACTGGTGATGAAGAACGCACCAAAGCGACCCAATGGGAAACTCGTGATTGGGTACAAGAAGTACAAAAACTTGGCGCTGGTGAAATCGTACTGAACATGATGAATCAAGACGGTGTGCGTAACGGCTACGATATTAAACAACTGAATATGGTGCGTGAAGTGTGTAGCGTACCATTGATTGCATCGGGGGGCGCTGGTGCTATGGAGCATTTCGCAGAAGCCTACCAAAAATCCAATGTGGATGGCGCGCTTGCTGCATCGGTATTCCACAAACAAGTCATCAACATTGGTGAACTAAAGCAGTATTTGAAACAACAAGGTATTGAGGTACGACTATGAGTGTAAAAGCCGCCGAAGTCAGTTCGTTAGCTGAACGTATCAACTGGGAAAAGGTAGGTGGCCTGGTCCCTGCCATCGTCCAAGATTTCCAATCTAGCCAAGTATTGATGATGGGTTACATGAACCAAGAGGCTTTGACCAAAACGGGCCAAACGAGCCAAGTGACATTTTACTCTCGCACCAAACAGCGTCTTTGGACCAAAGGTGAAACCTCTGGGAATGTACTGCAATTAGTGAATATGCAGCTCGATTGTGACAACGATACCCTATTGGTGAAAGTCAATCCTATTGGTCCAACGTGCCACTTGGGGACGAAAACTTGCTGGGATGTTGACCCTCAAGAGGAGTCACAAATGGTGTGGCTTCATCAACTTGAGCAGCTACTGGCTGCCCGCAAGAGTGCCGACCCAGATTCCTCTTATACTGCTAGTCTTTATGCCCGTGGTACCAAGCGTATTTCGCAAAAAGTGGGCGAAGAAGGCGTTGAAGTCGCGCTTGCGGCGACGTCGGGCGATAAGGCGGAGTTAGTGTGTGAATCAGCCGATTTGATTTACCACTTAATGGTATTACTTCAAGACCAAGGCCTATCGATGAATGACGTGGTGAATAAACTGAAAGAGCGTCATAAGTAAGGGAAGTTAGAGGTTATAGGATTCTAGGACCTAGGTTTTAGGATCCTAGGTGGTGGGTGCGGTTTGTTTTGTGGGTTTTATTGGTTTTTGAGGGAGTTGTTGGAATACAGAGCGCTTTGCTTATGGAATACAGAGTGTAAAGCCGTCATTCCAGCGAGCTAAAGCGAGACTAGGAATCTAGTTGTAGCGAGTATTTAAGTTAGGAATACGGAGCGCTTCGCTTACGGAAGTGTTGACATGGATATTAAGTGCATGAAAAATAATCCGTAATCC
>NZ_BJXJ01000040.1 GCF_007990935.1 Vibrio sagamiensis NBRC 104589 | reverse complement strand
GGGGGGGGGGGGGGTGAGCCGTCGGCCAAGGATACCAATTGTAAATGATACTAAAGTATACCTTTCATCGGTGTGGCCACACCCAAGCTTTATTGGGACTCTTTGCCTGTCTCTTCTGAAATCTCTGAAAGTGGTTTTATGCGCAGTGGGTGAGTAATAACTTTTCCACCAATATATCGCAACTATTTCAAAGTTGTATTGTCTCTAATAAAGCTTGTCGTGAATTAGAACAACGACAAATGGGAGTTGACTTGATGAGCATTACCTGAAATCTCATCGAGTCGTGAACTACTCTTTATTGGTGATCACACTGGTATTTGCTAGCTTTTTCTTATTGGAGCTCTCCCAAGAACGTCCGGTTCACACAGTACAATATAGTTTTATTGGTTTAGGTTTAGCGCTGTTTTACCTGCTATTGACTTCGATGAGTGAATATTTGGGCTTTAACTGGGCTTATGTTATCTCTTCAGCAGCTTCAGCAGGATTATTGGGTGTTTATGTGAGTGGCATCTTGAACAAGAACAAACACGGTGTGGTATTTGGATTATGTCTGTTTGGCTATACCTGTTGTTGTTAGGTCTGCTATAGGCAGAAAACTATGCGCTGGTGATGGGGGCCTTATTATGTTTTGTGGTATTGAGCGTCATCATGGTGGTGACTCAAAATGTGGATTGGTATTCTCGCAGTGCGAAACCAAATGAATCAGAAATCAATGAATTAAAAATGACAATATCGAGAATAATGGTGTGGAATACACTGAAATAATCCAAGAAAAAATTCTACCAAGGCGGTTAATGAAAATGATTAACGATAAGACGCAAGGCCAACTACAAAATAATAAACGTAATGCTTCAGTAGAGTGTTACTTTCGTTTCTCGATGAATAACCTGATAAAAAGTTGTGCAATATTAGTCTCAATGGTAGTGATTGCACTTTATGTTCGAGATAGCTTTATCCGGCCTACTTTTGGGGATGTATTGGTTGTGATGTGGCTATACTACCTCATCGCCAGTGTCATTCATATGCCTGCAAAGTGGCTATCAATTTTAGTTATTTCACTGGCGTTTTTTATTGAGTTTGCACAATTAATACAGGTAATAGCCTGGTTTGATATCGCACCATCATCGCCAGTAGCCATTATCTTTGGCGCGACGTTCGACTGGAAAGATCTTCTTGCTTACTGCGTGGGAGGTTTCATTTGCTGGTGGTTAGAAAGAAAATGAGCATTGTACGGTCGCAAAGTACTACGAAGAGAACCTATGTATTAATCAACCTAAATAGGGGGCTAACAGTGTGCCGTCACTACCAATTAAAGCGAAAGGTACGTAATAAATCTAGGTTAAGTTTGCTCCAGAAAGCCTATCTTTGGTCACTGATTCATAAAGAGTCAGCCTAAAAATGTGAGACTTTTATCTTATCATTTTCCACACCGAAGCACGTGTCATTTTCTATACCCAAGTAACTTGAAGATACTTGGGTATAGACTTTATAGGTGAATTCGGGCTATCAAACGGTACAACTTTGTAGGTTATGCTGAACTTTGCGTTTAATAAAAATGATCGTCGGTTAAGGCAACTTATGATAGACGGAATATCTTTATGGCTACTCAATAATTATCTAGCAGGCTCGCTCGTGGCAGTGATTATGGAGGCGTTGTTTATAGGCGGTAATTTAGTTGGTCATTATCGATACTACTGTCGAAATTACCAGAGAAAGATTTAATGCACAGTGAGTACTTTAAGTGTTATTGTTTGATGAATAATCTAGCGAAACTCCAATCTAAGTTTCTAATATATAATAGAATTTATTTTTTGTTGATGTATTATACGGGCCGAGTCGGCATATGCCCACACAAGATATTTGGGTATAGATAAAATCAATAATTAAAGGGATGAATTATGGTAAAAATACAAACGACGCATAAAATATCTAAAGGGTTAGTAAGCCTAATGGTGGGTTTGTTTTGTTTACTCGTTGGTTATAACAACATAGTCGATTATGACACTAATCAACAGTTTGTTCAGCATGTACTTAAAATGGATGCAATGGAGTCATGGTTTCAGGGAGAGCTGCTTAAGAGCCGAGCAATCACGAATGATACACTCGTAAAAATCGGTTACTGGATAATTATCGCAGGGGAATTTGCTGCTGGATTTTTTTGCGTACTCGGTGCATTCATTATGCTAAGAAATATCCAGAAAAATAGGTTTGAACATGGACAATCTTGGTTCCTTATAGGTGGTACAATCGCTGCACTTGTTTGGTATTTTGGATTTTGTGTCATAGGAGCTGAGTGGTTTCAAATGTGGGCCAGTCAATGGAACGGGCAAGATGCGGCGTATTCATTTGTCAGTTTTATTATGATGACAATGGTGTACGTCGTTATACCATCACCAAAAGTAACCGTTGAAATTTAGGAAGATGTCATGTGTAATTTTGTGTATTGGTTAACCAAGCTTTGATTATGAATCCTTTTTAGCTATAGAAAAGGGTTTGTAAGTATCCTCTAATGCAATTAAGTGTTCATCTTCTTTCAACTAAGCTATTTTTTCTATTATTTGAGCTAAAGACTGATTCAGGACGTAGAACTCAATATTTTGAATTGGTCGCACTAAATGAAACTAACTCCAGAAGTCGAATCCAGAATTATAGAGATGGCATGGGAAGATCGTACTCCATTTGAAGCAATAAAATTACAATTTGGTTTTAATGAATCTGATGTAATTCGTCTTTTACGAAGCCGATTAAAGCCAAATAGCTTTAAGCTCTGGCGTCAAAGAGTATCAGGTCGTAATACAAAACACGTAAAATTGCGTAATCCAGAAATTTCTAGAGGCTATTGTCCAAGTCAGTATAAACACCGTTAATTTTGTTTGCAAAGAGTCAAGCCTTCTACTGATTCTAGTTTCGACAAAAAGTACTTTCTCAATTATTAGATTGTTTTAAGTGATTTAGATTTTTGTGGTTACAACTTGAGTGTGGTATTTTTTATTTATTTTCAATAGGATAATGGTTTTTACTTATGATAAATAAATTGATACTCACTGCATCTATGTTTGCTGCTTTTACTTCGAATAGCGCGCTCGCTCTTTGCTCTATGTCTCCATTTGAAGGAGAGTGGTATTCATCGGATGGGGGGCGATTTTTAACGGTTGCAGCAAGGTGTGAGACAAAGCCTTCGGGAGCGGATGTAATGGTTTATGATATAGAAAGCCATTTAGGACAGGCTTCTTCTTATAATGTTTATGGCAATGAGATGACGGTTGTCTATCCTGAAGAGACTCAGATAATTAAATTAACCTCTGATTCTACAGTAGAAATTCAAACACGAGAAATCTTTAGAAAATAACTGTACCACTACACTCAAAGTTTTAGTCTTCCTGTAGACTCAGATAACGCGCTTCTACAAGGGGGCGTCATCTTTAAATGATTCGAGATGTTGAGCCCTCTATACGCGATATGTGCATCACTACTTTATCTGCTAGCTATACCCACTCTCGCCGCTAATTTGAATTTTTTTTAAAAAATGCTCGTTATATTAATGTGAGTTATATCACCTTATGAGTTAATCAGATAGAATAGCGATTCTATTCAATATGACCTTTTTAACATTACCTCGACTTGCACTTTGATCTTTGTTAGCCATGATCGTGAGTTTGTCTCATCACTTGCGACGGCCATTATCGACGTAAAAGATAAAAAGTTGGTGAGTTTTCAAGGTACATATTAAAAAATATGACGCATCAACAAAAAGCATTATTTGTTGTGTAATCCAGTGGCTTTGTTAATGAACATCATCATTTTAGCTAAAACTCACTCTTCTGACAAAAAGAGTAGCATGTTATTCCCTACAATTGAGTAATATCAACTTAAACAGATCAAGTGGTGAACACAGCAAGCGCCACTTATAAATTAAGGAGCCGATCATGAGCCATGAATTCATGACCGATGAACAACGAATAGAGTTGCAACAAAATAACCCACTGCATGGTCTCAAATTAGAAGATATGCTCAAGCAGCTTGTTGACCATTATGGTTGGGAGATACTTGATACAGCAATGCGAATGAATTGCTTTAATACTAAGCCGACGATTGTGAGCAGTGTTAAATATCTCAAGAAAACAGAATGGGCTCGTGAGCGAGTAGAGAATTTTTATCTATATCGTTTTAAGCGCATGCCAAAAGCGTCAGAGTATGAATATAACCTACCGCCACGTGCACGAACATTTCGTCATGGTTTAACACCACGTGAGCCAATGGAACTAACGGTAGAGTCTATTCTCGCATCACAAGCGAAAGCGGCCTCAGCACACAAAGAACGTTCTTCGAAACAACGTAATGATCGAGCTCGTTTTAATCATCGTCTTAGATAGGTTTAAATCAGTTTGAGTTAAAGGATGAAAAAGGGACAGCGATATGGCTGTTCCCATTTTTATCATTGTCGTCTAAATTAGGAGAGAATGTACCTTAAGTTAGCACAGTACTCTCTTTGAATTTGTTATCAAACATAGATGTTATGATTAGAGTTATTTTCTTCATCATAACCATCGTCAGTCTCATATATATCTAGTTCTTGGTATATCTCTAGTTCTTGGTATATCTCTAGTTCTTCGTATATATCTTCGTCAAGCTCTTCCACAGGATCTTCTCTGAGTATAGGACGTCTTTTCTGTTCAAAAGAGTCGACAATCATTCTTCTTTGATCGTCAGTTTGACCCATATAGCCATTACGAGAAAAACGGAAATCAGCCAGCATTTCTTCGGCGCTTACATGAGCTGGAAGAGTGCCTCCAGGTCCAGTAAGCATACCAGTCATAAGTTGTAGTGTTCTCCCCACACCTGCTCGGCAATGCACGAATGAGTTTCCTGAGTCTAAACCTGATTTTTCTGCGAAGCTATTCATAAGACCACCCATTTTATCCATGATCTCAACGCTGACTTCCGTTTTATCAGGCCAATTAATGACATGCATGACATCAACGGTATGTGACTTTTTGGTTGTTGTATCCGTAATGGTCATTTTATAAAGTTGAGCATCAATAGAAACTAATTCCCCTTTTTTATTTACCATCTCCCCTAGGTGAACGACTCCACTTTTTATCGACTCAGATTTGATGCCATCGACACTAATGTTGTCTCGGAAGTACCACTCTAGACTTTTCTCTGATAGTGCAGACTTGTTCATTTCTTTAGTGTTGGTCAATACGCCTAAAGCAGGGGATTTACGCTCAAGCATTTCTCGTAATTGAATTCCAATGGATTCCTTTAAAGGGAATTGTGTCGCTATACCCACTTTTTTTCCTGCAACAGTAATCTGGTTGGCATTTAGCAACGGATTAATATTAGTGGACTTATTCGATAACATATCTGTGAAACGATCTCTTCCTTCTAAGTAGTCTAGATGAGCCTCTCCTTTAAGATCTGTTTTTAAATGCTGATTAATTTCCCCCATTCTTTTTTCAAACTCATCAAATTTGCTATCAAAATTTGAGGAAGAATGATTAGCGACTTCTGCCAGTACGGTATTTTTCATGGATTCATTTTTCGCTTGTTGCTCAATAATATTGGACGCGTGCTTGAGCATTTCATCCGAAGTGACTACAGTGCGCTGTGGAGTACCATTCTTAAGGACTAGCATGCCGAATTTACCTGGCTCTGAAGCACTTGGCCAAAATTTTGGAACTACGGCTGCAAAACTTTTACTTGGTTTTTCAGAAAGAAAGTGAGGACTATTCTTTACTATCTTTAATTGAGCATCTTTGATGATTTTCTTTACATCGCCAACCGTAATCTTTTTATTATCTATTACGTTGTTATTGATGATGCTTTCGGCATCCGATTTTTTTACCCCGGAATTAATTAATGAGTTTAACACCAAATTTCTAGCATTACTCTGGTGTCTAATTCGTGATGTCTCACTTTTGAAAATTCGAGCGCTTTTATTTTTAACATAAATGTTATTGTCACTTTTAGCTCGAATTTCTTGAGAATCATCAGCATTATCAAATCCTTTTATTAAGCTTGATAATGAATTGGTATTAATGGCGGTCATGTTTTCTTATCCTACTGCTTATATTTTTCTATACCTAGGCATCTTGAAGCCACTGGGTACAGAGTGTGATTAGTATTTTGAAATTTAATTATCCCGAAGCAACTTTATTAGGCGTCGTATTAACAAAGAATGACGGAGCCTGGAAGTTTGGTCTCTTCTTTATTTAAAGGCTCGTTGTTTTCTACAAGCAATCTTGACCAGTTATATTTTAAATCTGTTAAACTATCTATTATCTTGACCAGTTCAACTATACTCAAATCTGCAGTGTGGCCCAGTTGTAAGTGAATGCTATTGTCCTCTGGACTTATCGAGAAATGTGCGCCACCTGTGTCTTTGTAGATAAAATTAAATTGCAATAAAAGTTGACAATTATCCAGGCTAAGAGCATCAAACTGGACATCGTTATTGATAGACACGAGAATCTCATTTTTTTGTTGAAGATATTGAATGGTTATCTCATTGTCAGAGTTGTTAACAATACTCCATATATCATTACTGCGAGCTTGGTCTATATATTCAACATCCATTAAATTTGGGAGTTGGAGCACTAATGATTTTATTTTCTCGTGGCTCATAATATTCCTCTAATCATCTATTTTTAATGCGTGATTGTTAGCTTTTACTTACTCAATTATCTTGAGGCTATTTGGTGAATTTTAATTGCTCAGGTATTTTTTTCTTGTATTAAAAGCCGTACTTTTATCAAAAACTATCGTTCAATCTAAATGTGGTTTCTGTTGACTTTTGCTTATGGTATCCGCTTTATTGCCTCGTGCTGATCTAAACGTGACACTATGGCGAGTGACGCGGCATCAGATCAGTGGCCAGTTGGCCCTGCTTGAATCTTTGTATCAAAGGTGAGCCGCTCCTGTGGAGAAATTGGCGGCGCAGGCCAAAAGCGCGAGCAAAATATGCAGAAGTTATAAGCGATACCCACTATCATTATGGCGTTTTCTATATCAAGACTAAGTGGGGTATTTGCGACGCTACTTAAGCTGTTCATACTGCTGAGCTGCACTGGGCCTTATACCTTTGAGGTGCTATTTGATGCGGTGATTGACTTGAGTGACAAATTGATGGTTTTTGGAAATCAGGCCTTGAAAGCCGCTTAACAGAAATGTTCAACTTTACGGAGTCACTCGCTGGCTAGTGATACTGGACTTACCTTTTGCCCTCAAAGAGTCTAATGTTGCTATTATATAAATCAGTGATTGATTAAATCTAATTTTCATTAACTCAATTTTTAATAATAGTTTCATTATTTTGTTTTTATAAAAACATTAAATGTGCAAATTAAAGTATGTTTTTATTAATTGTTTTAAAATGTTTTTTTTAAAGTGATTTAATATTTTATTATTGATATTTAGTATTGTCTTTAATGTGATTCTTATAATATAAACATTTCAATTTCATGTGTATGCTTACTACTTTAAAATAATTATAAGTAGTATCTTATGAGCTTATCAATTGATAGAAACTCTAATTCAAGTATAAAAAATGACTTTCAATGTGACTCTTCATCATCATTTAAAATTAATGGTACTGACTTAGCTAAAGAGATTGCTATTATTGAAAATATACCAAGTAATACTAAATTCGGTGATCTGAACCATAACTTCAAATCTATGATCTGTTTGGGTGCTAAATTAAACGAAAAAATTATAAAGCTATCTGGAAGTAAATTAGAGAAAGATATAACAACAAACGAGCTTCGATTTATTGAGTTAAATAACCTTGCTAAAAAAGTAAAAAATCAAAATAAAACCAACCTTGATGTGCTTAAAAACAAGCTTCTTGATTTCGATAGTAAAAATGTTCAGTCTGGCGAAGCATTAGTTCTATCATCAGGTATTAACAGTGAAAATGATCAAAAGCGCATGATTGAAGCTATGGTAGAAGGTGCAGATAAATTTTCCATAGTAACAACTTATGGCATTCGTCCTGTAGATAATGAAAAGCTATCTGCAACAATGAAGTCAATATTAGCATCCATTGCTAACAAACAAGAAGACTCTAATTTTACTCTTGCCTTGCTATACAATAAAAGTATGTGGCAACAGAATATGGTGGTAGGTAAAAGAACAACCATCAGTCAAAAGAACCCGACACAATGGAAAGATCTTATTCGAATATTTAATCAAGAAGCGATAAAAGAAGGAAAAAAAACAATAAACAACCTGAAATGTAAAGTGTTTTTTATTGCTGAAAACCCCTCTGGTATCACAGGATCTCATCATAATAAATATTTAATTAATGACAAGGGAATGATGGCTACTCTTGGAGCAAGCTTAGGAAATAAAACTAAATCACAATGGTTTGATAGCGGTGCAATGTTTCTTTCCAAGGCTTTGGTTGAATCACAAAAAAATTACTTTCTTGATATGATGGATAACCATGAAGGTGATATTGGCCTGTTAAAAGTTGATTCTATAAAAGATGATGTATCTCTGAATATATTAGATAATCCTAAATCTCTGGTAGATAGTTTGAAAGCCATTGACATTGATTCTCCTAATACTGAGGAAGGTATAAATCCTAATATTAAGTCTGTATTACAAAAACATAATTTCGAACTGAGCTCGTCTTCAGAAGAGCAGGTTTTATGGCTTCAAAATGAAGGTAACATAACACTGAGTAGATCGTCTAAACCAATAGGTAAAGCAATAAAGTATATGTTCAAATCTGCCCAACCGGGTGATACGCTCAAACTTCGTAACTGCAGTATCGATGCTATTGAAGATTGGGCTATAGATGCGCTTAAAAGAGGCATTAATATTCAAATATTA
The DNA here is from genome assembly GCF_007990935.1 of Vibrio sagamiensis NBRC 104589. Lineage (GTDB taxonomy): Bacteria > Pseudomonadota > Gammaproteobacteria > Enterobacterales > Vibrionaceae > Vibrio > Vibrio sagamiensis. The sequence goes on along the minus strand of NZ_BJXJ01000040.1, from coordinate 22,091 downwards.
GGGCCAGTCAATAAATCTGATAGCCACTTTTTTTCATCTATCGGCAATATTGATGCAGCATTAAAAAAATTACGAACCAGACAGAATGATAAAGAGTTAAGTATCCCACTTGGTACAATAAAGGTGAGTGTGTTTAATCCATCTCAGGCTCTCAGTGATAAACATAACTTTGAGCCAGGAGACCTAGGTCCTGTTGATCATGGAAAGGTATATATTTTAGATAAAAAAAATAAGCAAGATACAATCATGATGACTGGAACGCATAATCTAGATGGACAATCATTTTTACGAAGTAGAGAAAATATGTTGGTGTTAAACCCGCAATCATCGAAGTTAGACGATGCTTTATTTAATAATATATGGGATGCTTGTCCTATTTTAACCGATAGAGAGTTATTAGAGCTAATAAATGAAGCAAATCAATATACTGGACTTCATTCAAAGCCATTTTCTACTGCACCATTGAACATATTACAACAACCGAAAGTACAAGGGATTTCTGAAGAGTTAAGAATGAAATTAGGAATAAAATAGTACCTTTTTGTGTCAATTTTAAAGCAACGCTTACGATTTCGTACGTAGTTGCTTTACTTTATTATGGGGTAATTAATACATCTATAAATTTATAAATGATTTCAAATTAATTCTTTAGAACACGTTACCTTCTAAGAAAAATTAGTCATAAATGACCCTTGCTAAAGCTACTGATTCTATCTTCTTGGTTTTATGCGATACCATTATTTTAAACTTCAATGCTTATTTTTAAGCTATATTAGAATGGGGTTTTTAAGATAGAAGTGATTTGAAAGTAATGTCTTTTGTCAAAACTTTTCTGAAATTTTCATATGATTTAAGGATGTCAATTAGTAACAATAGTTCTAATTATTAAGTCACTGGAAATATTTATGCCGTCACTTACAGTTCCTCTTACTGCCAATTCACCCACAAAAGCTCTTAGGAAAACAACTGATACAAATCTAAGCCTTTTTGAAAAAAGTATTAAAGCAATTAAAAATGAGTCTGACCCCCGAGAGTTAATGAATAAAAAGTTTTTCGTTCGTGATATTGACAATTCAAATGGATTTTCACTGCGAGAATCTCTCCCCCGCATTGAATCATATGTACCTTATGGTATTTCCGATGATTCTCGTGTTGTATTTGCTAAAGTAGGCGACTATGTAGGTTTTAATCAGTCAGTTCTTGGTATAAAGCCTTACACAACAGAAGTTAGTCAAGAGCGCAGAAGCCTAGCTGCGTCGGAATTAGGTGCAATTGTTCTGCATAATAAACATTTCACAGAAAAAGCGGTCGATAAAATATCTCGAGGTGTCGAGCTATATTTACAAGCTCAACGAGAACTAGATCGAGATAAATCGTTGGCTGCTGTTGTAAATGGAGTCGGTCATTACTTTTTCACTAATGGTAAACAGTCTTTCGGAAGAATTTCAGAAGAAGATGCAGGTAAACTCTCAGATGAGTTAATTTGGAATAGTATTCTGAACTCACTAAAAAAAGGCTCTCTAGATCAAAAAATGGCAATTCATGATGCAATTGGTAGAAAAGTACTGCCTAAACTAGGAGGAATCCAGCTTAATAGATATAAGTCAATTGAAAAAACTGTTAGGCAAGATTGGTTTGATAAAGAAACAAAAAGAGGTCGAGCAAAGCGTAAAAATGTGGTGGAGCCCTCTTTTACTGCGGGTATTACTAATAATCGAAACGTGGCTATCGTTGGAAAGTTAGACAAATCAAGAAATCGTGGTGTTGATATGTTTGAGCGTGACATGTTCCGTCAAAGTGATCCAGAGGCCAACGTCTTTTTCGATGATATGGATTCTCTAAATCTTCTTTTCGGAGCTGGAATATCAGGAACAACAGGTAGTTTATTTCAAGCTGCTGAAGCGTTTGGGCCATTAGAAGACGAAGAAGAAAAAAAACAATATATGCTCGCAATTGTTGGCTACCTTGTTGGCGGAGGGATGCACTCTTTTCACGAAGTAATGTCAGTGGGTAAGAAAATTGGTATACCATACGATGCTGGTTCTTATGTAAAATCATTACCAGAATCGTTCAAAAAAAGTGATGAATTTAGACAATGGAATCATAATTATTATGATATAAGTGAGTTAGGAGCGACACATTGGCGTTTTAATGAAGGTAAACTTCCGTCTCACTTAGAATTGGCAAAGTTGAGTCAACAAGGTAAAGACATTTAATGTATGTCAACTTGATAAGTTAAATCGGCTTATCTCTTTTCATAAAACACTTGTGAATGATTTGTTTTTGCTGTGATAGAAAATATTTGATTACGTCCTATAGAGTAAATTTACACAATTGCTGGCTGTTGTATGGTTAATATAAGAAGAGTAAAAGAGTAACAAAAAAGAGGGTGACCACCTGCAAAAGTAGAAATCTTTGCAGGTGAAAACTCATTCTAGAAGTTGAATTATTGTAACTTCAGGTGGCTGTTATTTATTATTTTTTGCTTCAAGTTGATTATCAATTTCAACACGGCGGTTTAATGCACGGCCTTCTGCTGTATCATTGGATGCGATTGGGGCATGTTCTCCTTTACCTTCAACATGCAATTGGTTGGAACTTACACCATGGTTTTCCAAAAAATTTGCAGCTGCATCTGCACGTCGTTCTGATAAAACTTGGTTAACTTTTATACTTCCAGTGGAATCTGTATGTCCTACAACACTTGCATTAGCATGTGGTGAAGACGACAATTCTTCAGCTGTTTCAATTAAAACAGACTGACAGCTTTCACTCAATGCAGAGCTATTAAATTCAAAGTTACAAACCTCGGGGCTATAAGTAATCGCATCGGAATTGTTTTTTTTGTTGGCAGTTTCTTTGATTGGGCGCATTGTTGCTTTCTCTGAGTCAGTTGCATTCTTGGAAGTAAATACGTAGCTCAAACTCCAGATGAAGGAGTGGCTGTCGTAATAACCAGTCTTCTTATCTCCAATATCATCGATGTATTGGTAACCCATAGAAGCTTTAAATTGAGGGGTAAATTGATAAGCTAGTCCTATTTCTCCCAATGGAGAAAAACCTGTAGTATCTTCTTTGAAGCTAGGGGAATGCTTTGCCATGTCCCAATAGGCAAAACCTAATCGACCGTAGATACTTGAGAGTTCTTGCCAATACCAATCATAGCGTACAGCGACGTCTATAAGTGATGTTTTTACATCTACAGAAGTCGCTGAAGCGTGTAGTTCTGCATGATATTGATATCCAGCTTCAAACGCCCAACTTGGGGTGAATTGATAACCCGCAAATAAACCTACTATACCACCTTTAGGATCTTCCCCATGGCGATAGGCATCGTCTTGTGAAAATTGATAGCCTGCCTTTAACCCCAAAAAGACGGTGTCTTCCACGCTTTGTGCATATGCACTAAGTCCAAGTCCACTTAATATTAATGATAAGGGTAACGATGGATATAAATTTGACATATCTAATACTCTATAGTCTAAGTTATCTTCACGTATGCATTCACGTTTTTACATTTCATGCAATACCATTTATTAATAAAAAAATAACCACATACTAATAGTGTAGTTAAAAGTTTTAATATTTAGGTAAACAAAAAAGACTTATAGTCAATATAGTTAAATTTCGGCAGATTTATACCTTAGGTTTCAAGTTGTAATCCTCAATGTAGTATAGTGAGCATAAACAATAGAACTCAAAAATTTTCTTGATGAATGCTATAAATAGACGTTTTAAAATGGGCATCTCTGTCAACGTCATACTTTTTCAGTAGACACACGAAATGATATGAAGATGAGAGTTTAAGATTGCTGTCGATCATTTCAAATTATGCTTTTTTCAAGTAATAAAAAGCAGACCGTTTAGTCTGCCTTTTAATTTAGATTTTGTTTCGTTTACTACATGTGGGGCTGTGCAGTATGAGCTGGATTAGAATTCAGTTTTTCATGCATGAAATTAATATTGCAGCAACAGCTAAGAATACACTCATCATTAGGAATACATCATTGTAAGCCATGATTGCAGCGTCTCGCTGCATGGTACTTAATAAGCTTGCCTGTGCTTGTTGCATCGCTGTAGTAACATCACTCCCTGATTGAATAAAAAATGTTTGCTGTTCTTTAAGTGTTTGCCAACCTAATTGACTCACTGAAGGTAGTGATTCTTTAATATTAGCCAAATGTTCATGTGTCTTGTTATTCAACAAGGTAGCAATAATCGCAATACTAAAAGCCCCTCCTAGATTACGCATGACATTAGCTAACGAAGATGCGTCAGTAGTATCCATTTTGCTGATATTTTTCATCGCAACCAAAGAAAGTGGAACCATAATGAATGGGCTACCAACAGCACGCAGAACCATAGACAAGATCAACTGCTGCCCTCCGAAATTAATGGTCATATGAGTATTTACGTAACAGCTCAATCCAAACATTATAAATCCAAAGGTCACCAAGTATTTCGGTTTAATAATCTGGGTCAGTTTAGGTACGAATGGGAATATCAGTAGTTGTGGCAAGCCCATCCACATAAGTACTTTACCTATTTCCATCGCATTGTATCGCTGTATTTGCGTTAGATACATAGGCAGTACATAGATAGAACCATATAATGCCATTCCTAGTATTAGATAGGCGATACAAGATATTGCAAATTGTCCATCTTGTAAAAGTCGTAAGTTTACCAATGGCTTTTTGTGTTGGAGTTCGTTTATCACGAAGTAGACTAAACTAACCGTAGAAATAATGCTTAGAGTTATGATAAAGCTTGAGCTAAACCATTCTTCGCGGTTGCCTTCTTCTAAAACGACTTCCAAACATCCAAGTCCTAACGCCATGGTAGTGATTCCGAACCAATCTGCTTGTTTCAACGCGTTTAAGTCAAGCTTTTCATCGTCTAATCCGTGTCGTACCATCACTATCAAGAGTAAGGCTGGTGGAATGTTGATATAAAAAATGTAATGCCATGAGAGATTTTCTGTTAGCCAACCTCCCAACGTTGGACCAATGGACGGAGCGAACGTCGCGGTGATTCCAAACAAGGCCATTCCAACGGCACGTTTACTGATGGGTAGCAGTTGAATCACCAGTGAGAAGGCAAGCGGGATTAATGCACCGCCACTAAAACCTTGTATTGCGCGGAATATGATCACCGATGTCATATTCCAAGATATGGAGCATAGCAGAGATGAAAGGGTAAATATTGCGGTTGTCCACGTAAGGTATCGACGTTTACCAAGTACCATGGAAAGCCAGCCACTTAGAGGGATTGCGATCATTTCTGCGATCAAATAAGACGTAGAGATCCAAGAGCTTTCATCCAAGGTTGCAGACAAAGCACCTTGAATATCTTTGAGAGATGAGTTGGTTATCTGAATATCTAAGATCGCCATAAACGCGCCAATCAAACCACCAAATAAGGCTATCCAGTTGCGAGTTGATACTTTGTCCTCATCATTATCATTAGTTAGAGCTATAGCATCGGTGGTGCTCATTGCTTAACCTCGTTTATCTATAGTTGCAACTACAGATAAACCAGGAAGCAAACGCCCCTTTAGCTCTCTCTGATCTTGAAGCGTAATTTTGACTGGTACACGTTGAACGATTTTAGTGAAATTACCGGTCGCATTCTCTGGCGGCAGCAATGCGAATTTAGCCCCAGTTGCAGGAGAAAAACTGTCGACTATACCCTCAAGTGATTTGCCCGGAAAAGCGTCTAGCTCGATCTCAACCTTTTGGCCTTTGTGAATGCCACTCAGTTGTGTTTCTTTGAAGTTAGCTTCTATCCATATTTGGTGATCAGGAACTAAACTCATCAAAGGTGCACCTGCCTGAATCAGTAGACCTTCACGAACACTCCGTTTACCTATTACACCATCAATTGGCGCGTATACTTTGGTGTATTCCAAGTTTAATTGAGCCTGATTTTGTTGCGCTTGAGCTTCTGTAACCGATGCTTTAGCTTGTTCTATCTCACTGGCAATGACCTTTAATTGATCATTACTAGCAACTAAATTTGCTTGTGCTTCTTTTAATTCTGCCATTCTTACTTTTTGTTGAGCAACCATGCTATCAACTTCATCTTGAGAGGCATAGTTACGTTTTAATAAACTTCGAGAACGATGAGCTTGTTGGACAGCACGTTCATATCCAACTTGTGCAGACTCGACACCGCTTTTAGCTTGATTGATTTTGCTACGTTGTAACGTCTGTTGTGCGATTAAATTTTGTATATTAGATTGTACAACTGCTAAATGCGCATTAGCTTGAGCAAGCGCTGACTGATAATCTCGATCGTCGATCTGTACTAATAGCTCTCCGGCCTTAACGAATTGGTTATCACTTACGTAAGATTTAACAATATACCCAGACACTCTAGGACTAATATTAGTAATGTCACCTTGTAGGTAAGCGTTGTCTGTTGATTCAAAATACTGACCATAGCCATACCAGTACCCAGACCCCGCCAAACCTAATGACAGTAATATCGCAGTAGTAATAAGAGGAACTATTTTGCGCTTTTTTGTGCTTACTTTTGGCGAAGTGTTGGTGCTTTCTGTCATCTATCGTTTCTCATTTAGTCTTTTTTTGAATGTAACGAATTGTAAATTAATCTGATTAATTGATAAGATAGGAAAAAAGGGAAACACTGTTGCAAAAATCTTACTAATTGAGAGTGTAGAGAGATAAAATGGACCTAAATGCTGTGACTATTTTTACCCAAGTCGTTGATTGTGGAAGCTTTACACATGCTGCTGAAGCCTTAAATATGACAAAATCCACGGTGAGTCGTAAATTAGCCGATCTTGAACAATATTTAGGTGTGAGATTGGTCACTCGTTCTACTCGAAGTCTGGTGCTTACTCCTGAGGGGGAGCGTTTTTATCAATCCAGCCTTCAAATGCAAGAAATCATGAATAAAGCAGAGTTGGAAGTGTCTGCAAACCAAGACTTGATTCGTGGTCCTTTAAATGTTGTGTTTCCTGTAGAACTTGGTCAGCAAGTGCTTGCTAAATATATTCATAGTTTTTTACTGGAATACCCGAACGTAACAATGAATCTGGAGCTGTCCAACCGCGAAGTAGATATTATTGGAGAAGGGATCGATCTTTACGCACAGATAGGTGAGCTTGTTGACTCAAGCTTAGTTTCGCGGCACCTAACAACATCGGAACGTGTGTTGGTTGCAAGCCCTAGCTATCTGGAGCAGTTAGGTTCTATTGAAACACCAAAGGATCTTAAGGCCCCATTTCGCATTATTGAAGTTATCAATAAAGCCGCTCGTTTACCTAAATGGGAATTAAAGTTAAGTGAGGATGAGCCAGAGCTGATACAGCTTCCAAGTCAACTTAAGGTTAACACAATAACGGCATGCTTGAATGCGTGTGTAGATGGGTTAGGGCTCGCAGTACTTCCCGAATTTATTTGTAAAGAGCATTTTATTTCAGGTCGGTTGATCCACTTACTCCCTGAATACGACATACCACAAATCTCGGTAAGCTTGGTATACGCGAATAGACAGCTAATGCCTAAGCGTAAAAAAGTGTTTATTGATTATTTATTAACGGCTTTTCTGAGTGAACAAAACAAATAGTTTGAATGGTTGGGGTGGGGTAGTTAAAGCGTTTAGTTCAGCTATCTTCTTCATATTTTTTATGTTTTATCTTCTGGAAGAGCATGCCACTAATGTTGAAAATAAAATTCTAAAAGAGTGCTGTACCCATAAGTCTAATAGCTTCATAAATTACTTGTCATATGATTAATAATTTGCAGAAAAATCATCAATTATTGACCAAGAACAGCTTGCCACGCTTTATCTGATATGTTTTTATTATTTTTCCTCATCTCTATCTTATTATTATCAACTTCGGGCAAACAGAAATACTGATTTCATTTACTTGCCAGATGTGGTTTTCAATCATTCATTCTTGATGTTTGAATTTTTTATCAGTTGATGGGGGAATTTTTATACTAATATGTATGTGATAAAAAATAATATGATTTCTAAAACTCGCAAAAACAAACAGTACAAAATAACAATTGAAGAGGTTGATGTTGTGGAGCCCAGAACACTGGAATTTTTTTTCCAAGACAACGAAGACTTGTTTAACATTGTCGATAATTTAAAGAAAGGTATTAACTTAGAGCCAGAAACAGCGACTAAAATTGGGGTTGGTTTGCGTTTGCTAGGTCCAGTCATGATGAAAAACCGAAAGCATTCGTTGTTTGTCGACTTTATGCCACATTTTAAACACTTTATGCAAAAACTAAAGGCATCGATTAAGCAAGAAAATACAAAAAATTAGATGTTTCAACGTTATAACACAGCATTATAGCTGTGTTATAACACGACCATCAATGTGAATATTTAGATTACTCTCAAATTTTTCAGCATCAATCTATACCTAGTCATTTTTCCTTAGCTAGTTTTATTCAATCTTTGATTTTAAATAGTGATTTTTCTATCAATTGAAAGTGACTTTAATATAACTTAAATCACTTAAATGAAAATATATTAATATAAGGCATGGTGAGTGCATTAATTTATGATAAAGTTCCTTTTAAGTAGTTAATTAAGGGGGATGATATATGTGGAATTTAGGGACTTTATCATTTCCAAATTCTTGTCGATATCTATTTAGCCATTGTGCCAAGTATAAAAATGTTGATTTATGATTTAATATAATGAAAATGAAATTTCTTTTAAGCATATCAATTCTTTTTTTTATAAATTTATCTTTTGCTGAATCGTCTAATTCCCAAGGTTTGGCTGTTAAAGTGTTAAGTAAAATTAAAGATTCTAGTAATATATTCTATATAAATGCGGCAGATTGGGATTATGGCGATAATAAGCCTCCAACTTTAAACGAAATCAAATATGAAGTTTTTGAGAAAAATAAACGTTATTTAGTCGATTTTAGTTATATTGAAGATAATGCTCAGTATACTGATGCTAAGAATGCTTTTAAAAATGAGATAAGTGTATCTTTTGATTGCGACCTATTGATTGTTAGTGAGCATAAAGGAGAGTTGATTTTTGTTCCAATAGATAGTGATATTGATATGGGATATTTAAAGAGTCCATTTTTACAAAAAAACAGAAGATCCAAACGTTCAGAGTCAAGTGATGAACTGTTACCACATTTATCCTTCTACCTCGTGGTTAATCGACCGATTACTGAGGAAGAATGTACATTTAGCAACTCAAACCTTTGGAATAAAGGTAAACGTAACTTTTGCGATGAGCCGCATATCTCACTTGTTTATCACGTTGTGCTTGAACGTTCACTTCAATTCGGTGTGATAGGCTCAGCGACGCCAGACGCAAAAATTGTTCGTATTTTTTTAGATGATGACTCCACAGGTGCTGGTATACATCTTAATAATTCTCTTAATTATATTAGGACGGTCAAAAGTGGTGTGTTGGATGGCTATTTTCAAAATTGGTCAACCGATGTTATAGCCCAAGACTACAAAGTTAATATAACTGCTGATAATAAAAAGAGTACATTGCTAAAAACTTTCCCAAGCGAAAATATAAATTCTAGCTATGGGTTAACACAAATAGAATCCTTTACATTGGGAGTAAGTACCGGTGCTGAAACTGATAAAGAAGGCCCAAAAGTAAAATTGGAAGCTAATGGAAGTTATACTCAGTCAAATAGGTTGAGTTTTAAAACCAAAGATTATCAAATTATCCGAAGTACGACGAGCCCACAAAGTGTTAGTTTTACTTGGCAGCGTGAGCAGTATTCAACAGTTGAATCATTATTAAACAGAACAACTGATTTAGTTTGGGCTGTTCAATACCCTGTTGATATTAAAAAAATTAGCCCAATTAGCTACGCAAGTTTTTTACCAAAAATGGATGTCATTTTCATGTCTGACCCAAATGAAACAGGCTCCACAACATATGCAATCGATACTTCAGTCAATATTAGTCCTCTTTATCATGGTGCTTACAAGCATTATTATGTTATAGGTTCTCACCAGTCTTATCATGGGTTTGAAGATGCATCTAAACGTCGTCGTATTAGTAAAAAAACTCGCTTTACTGTTAACTGGGATCATCCAGTTTTTAGTGGCGGTCGACCAGTGAATTTGCAGTTGGGTTCATTTAACAAAAGTTGTGTGGAAGTCGGTATTGATCATAGTCTTTCAATACAAAAGTGCAGCGTTACAAAAAAAACGCAATCATTCATTTATGATAGGTATGGTCGTTATGTAAGCGCAGTGAACAATCAACTATGCTTCGATGGGATAGATTTATCTATTTTAAAACATTGTGATCTTAGTTTGAGTCAAAGGTGGGAGTGGGTAGAAAATACAGATAATTTACAGAACGTATATACTAGTGAGTATCTTAGTCATAATATTATTACAGGTGAATTAGGGCTAGCTTATGAAGAGGATAGAGAGGTTAGTATACTTACCAAGACCGCCTATACGGATCTATTTAGTAACAACTACATAGCACCAGAAGGTTTCTATGAAATTTCTGCCAGTAAAAATGGAAGTATAGTTAGTTTTACAATACCAGAAGAAATCTTTTATTCAAACAATCGTATCATTTTTCTCAGTGAAGGCGCGTATGTAGCAGAGGTTAATAATGGGGAAAGTTATTATGCCTATCATAGCCGCAAAAATGGATATGTGACAATTTTTTGCGACTTAAACCAATTTACCACCAATATTGTTGAAGTTTCTATTATGGAAGGTAAGACTGGCGAAAATTATAATGATGTTTTGGTAACTCGAAACATTAAATTTTAATGGATGGTGTCTTTATTGTTATTATTGCTATTATAATTTAACTAATTTGTGGTTTATATCTTATTAATTTAAGGGGAAGGGAATCTTAGTTTTTTCTATTATTTTTTTTGTTTATAGTATTGGATTGTTTATTTTCCGAGTTTATATGATGAGAAAAAGAACCAAACTTCTGGCTTTATCAAGCCTTGCCTTTACCTTCAATGTTTCAGCTGAACAGTGTGACTTTAAGGCTTTTTTTGGACAGATTAACAATATAAAACAAAACCAATCCTTTTCTGAATACTTTTCTCCTTTAATTTTACATAACTTCAGGTTAGCAAAGTACAGAGAGTACAATGCTATAGATCTTCTTCAGCATAAAATTCACGGCGAAGACGACCCTGATTTTGGCAAAACTTTAAAACAAATTATGATGGGTCATATAATTCGAATAACTCAAGAGAAAGGATTGATAAATGAACTTAATATTGCCTCGGTTTCCGCTGCTGCTGATAGGTACAAAAACAATATTCGTTCATTATCTCATCTTGATGACTATAATTTCTTTAATCAGTATCTAACCAACTCATTCAGAGATTCGACATTTCATTATGATTCTTTCAAGGAGAGTATTATCTCTTTATCTAATCAAGCTGCAAAGAGGCTTGGTACTTCATGTTCTTACATTTTAACAACTAATAATGGAAGAGTTGATTTTCCCAAAGAGATTACATTAGAAATTGATAATGGAGTCATCGTCTCACCTTCACTTCTTTTCTCTATGTTTGATTATCAGGCAAGTGCGTATACTGTAGAGAAACAATCCGAGATAAATTTTGCTGCTATACCCGAAGAGTTATATCCTCAAGGTGTAAAATGGTGGCGATTGAATGGAACAAATCAATAATTATTTTTTACCAATAAATATGACATTTATTTTGAGTCTTTGATGTGAAGCAAAAGATTTTTCCTCAAAGATAGCAACAATTCAGAGGCGATGTTGATCGCCTCACTCCTAGTTTAGTTGTAAAAGTTACTTAGCTTCAAAGTTGAACAGCAGCATAAGTGTATACACGTTGAAAATTTTAGTCAGAACTGAGAGGCTTGATTCTGGTGTACAATTCTTCAGCTTCAGCGGTAAGGCGAGAATATGCTCTAATGTCACCTCTTCGTTGTGCTAGCATCGCTTGTTCCAGTAACATTGAATGTTGTTTCTTTAATCTTTTGGCTTGGTTAGTTTTAAAAAATGAAAACATGATGATCACCATAAATAGGAAACAGAGTTATTTCTTACGTAAGTTTGTAACCCATGGTTCAAAATTGACTGGTTCATTAGCTCGAATAGTGGTGGAATAAGGATTCTGTGATTGTCTTTCATTTTTGTAGTCGAAATTTTCTCTTCTTAGAGTACACAGATTTTAAGCAAATATTATGCGTTCACATGGATAAACTTTTTAACTAAAGTGTTCTAACTATAACCGAATAGGAAAGTTATGAGTGACATCAGTTCAAATCATTGATACTTATCATTGATAATATGATGAAATATTTTTAAAAAATTTATTTCGTTTGTATTTTTTGTTCGATTATATTGAGAGTAAATTGATGTCTTTTGAAAGTGCAGTTACATTTTTTATTGCTATGTTTATATTCTGTTTGACCCCCGGTCCAGGCGTTTTTGCTATAATGGCTCGTGGTATGGCTTATGGATGGCGTCAATGTTTCCCTATGTCTATGGGCATTATATGTAGTGACCTTATTTATCTTATATTTGCATGTTTTGGCCTCGCTACTATCGCTGAGGAATGGTCGTTTGCATTTGAGGTTATTCGCTATGTCGGTGCGGCTTATCTAATTTTCCTTGGCTATAAAATGTTTAAGACTATTCCTGAGATTAAGGACTCTGAGGAAAAAGCCTTGGAACAGAGCCCACAATCGACTTTAGCTAGTTTTACTCAAGGTTTTTTAATTTCAGCATCTAACCCGAAAGTAATTCTATTTTACATTTCCTTTTTGCCGACTTTCATAGATCTCTCTGTAATGAATGTTAAAGATGTTGCTTTAGTTGCAGTATTAGCTTCTGTGGCGTTAATGTCTGGCCTATTACTTATCGCATTTGGGTCAGGGCGCATGGTCACTTTATTTAAGACTCCACGAGCTCATAAACGATTAAATCAATATGCTGGAGGTATTATGATAGCAGCAGGCTCCTACTTAGCAATTAATCGTTAAATGTAATCTTCTAAAGAAAACATAAATCAAGAAAAGAAGTTAGGAGGTACTTTGTGTGCCTCCTAAATAAAAAGAATTATATATTTTAATATTATTTAGCGTAGATGGTGGAAGTATAGGTTGCTTTAAATTAGTTGAGTATACTACTAATATCAGTTCAAATAAAACATAGTAGTATTCTTTTACCAAAAGAGTATTTCATTAATAATATTTTCTTCAGAGCCTTCTAAATATCCTGTACGTGAAATTAATGTGCTGTTAATCATTTCACCAATTTTTATTTGTTTTTCATAACAATGTCTTGCTTTAACCCAGTGTATAGCGGCGTTATCAAAAGTACTGCCTGTTTCTGCTATATCATTACTATTAAAGAAAGCAATAGCCTTAATAGGAGCAATTTTTAATTCTTTAATATCTTCCATCGCCTTTGTAGAAATTGGATTTTGATTAAGGCAAGAGGCTTGAGCTTGAAAAATTAAGCCGAACAACAAAAATAAAGATAGGAATAAAGTTGGTTTTAATGTGTTTTTCATTGAAGTACCATTTAAAAATCAAATATACTTTTATCTTAACTTATCTATTATTATTCTCAAATGGTTTCGTTACTTAAATGAGATTTTGAGTCCATTATAAACGTAGGCTACTACAATGAAATTATGATATGAATCTGGTTTAATTGTTTACTTTATCATTAATGATTTTAGTACTTTCTATGAATTAAATGCAGTTATATTAAATAAGATCTCTCTTCAGTTACATCATGGTGTACTCCTAATGGTTCATTACTAGGATTTTCAAGCTGTTTTCTAGTATTTTAATGTATAGCTGAAAAAATTTGTAAAAGTTGACGTTCTACCACCTTGAGTTTTTGTCGTGTTTGATATTAAATTAACGGTGAAAAAATACATAACTATTAATAAGATAGTGGAATGTTTGTTGAGGCTTCGACTCAACCATTAAAGCTTGATTAATTAATAAATTTGTATCTTATTATGTAAGCTATATTAATTTAGAGGAAAAAAAATGGACTGGTATTTGACTGTTTTAAAGAAGTACGCAGTATTTAGTGGAAGGGCGAGACGTAAAGAATACTGGATGTTTATCCTAGTTAACTTCATTATTTCTCTCCTTCTCGGGTTTGTTGATGGGCTTCTGGGCACGATATTTATTGGCTACATATACGCATTAGCAGTTTTCATTCCAGGTATTGCAGTGGCAATTCGTCGGTTACATGATACTGGTCGTACAGGATGGTGGCTTTTAATTGGATTTATCCCGCTGATAGGTCTTATTGTCCTTATTGTATTCACAGTTTCAGAAGGTGATAAAGGGAGTAATGAATATGGCTCTGACCCTAAAGTGGGAGATGAGCCACTATTTAAGAAGACTTGAGGGTTTGAATCGTAACTAAGTTGTTTAGCTACGCCTACTAAACAATTTTGATCTTAAGCAGAGTCAGTCCTCATGGTACAGACTCTGTAATTGTGAAACTATTTCTATATTTTATTCAATAATATAAACTAACTTTACTTGGTTCTCGAGCCCATATCTTTATTTTCATTTGAACCTTCAAGCATAGTTGATAGTTCATCGATTAATTTTAACTTTCCATCATTATCGAAGTAATAAAAAGCGTAAAGCTTAAATTTAGACTTACTACCATCTAATTCAGTTACTTCTACAACGTGTATTTCGGAAATTGTTCCATTGTTATCAATATTGACATCTTTAAATAGGATATCCATTGTCTTTAGTTGTTTACTTAGAACTAAAGAGTGCTGAATAAATTCATCACGGTCATTCTGACTTCCCCCAAATTTTTGGATGTATCCTTTAGACAACATAGATTCCAGAGCCGTTTTATCACGAGCAATAAATGCTTTGAAAAAACCTAATAAATACTCGTTAGCCTTAGGGTTTGAATTGTTTTCAAATTGAACTTTTAAAGTCGGTGACATCTCTTGATTTATTACCGATGTTGCATTGGTAAATCCAGTTATACATGTCAAAGATAGAAATACTATCGAGTGAATTTTTCTGTTGAAAATATTTTTTCTCATAATAAAATCCAGTATTAAAATTGAAATAATAATATAGGTTAAATTAGGAATCTTAATGTTATAAATTCGCGTCAATCACTTATTATTTCACGCCAGTTTTTCTGTATAAATCTCAAAGTCTTTGTAAGTCGTTAATAAATAACTCAAATGTGTTCACTCGTAGTGTATTAATTTTCATATTTAACAACGATTAATCATGGATAGCTATTTTTCGATGTTTATGGATCTTCTATTCATCCATCACGAGATTTAAGTCACATTTATTGAGAGAGAGGCTCGGTATCTTTTATTTCTTTAAATTTTTTATTGGAGGTAGATATGACAAAGAAAGTCATTCTTGATACAGATCCTGGCATCGACGATGCAATGGCCATACTATTTGCTGAAGCGCATCCTGACATTGAGCTGATCGGGATCACTACAGTTTATGGTAATGCTACAGTAGAAAATAGCACTCACAATGCTCTATTTTTAAAGCAAAAATTCCATATGAATGCAATCGTTGCCAAAGGTACGGATAAGCCCTTAATCAAAGAACAAGTTGAGGCAACGGTTATGGTCCATGGTGATAATGGTCTTGGTGATGTAACAGTACCGAGTTCACTAGAGGTTGAAGCAATTAAAACACCAGCCTATCAGTTTATTATTGATCGTGTTCGTGCAGAACCAAAAGAGATTACTCTGGTGGCTATCGGTCCCTTAACTAATATTGCACTCGCACTCGAAAATGCTCCTGATATCGTTGATTTGGTGAAAGAGGTTGTGATCATGGGAGGAGCATTTGGTGAAAACGGCCACCGAGGAAATGTGTCACCATTTTCGGAAGCGAATATTCATGATGATCCTGATGCTGCCGATAAGGTATTTACCGCAGCATGGCCCGTGATCATTATCGGGCTTGATGTCACTGAAGAAAGCTTTTTCACCGATCAATACCTTGGTGAATTGAAAGATGACGCCGGTGAAGTTGGGCAGTTTATCTGGGACATCAGTCGCTTTTATTTAAAATTCTATTCTGAAAGATTGGGAGTAAATGCTTGTCACGTTCATGATCCATCAGCGATTGCTTATGTTATCCATCCGACTATTTTTAAAAGCCGCATTGGTCCAGTTAGAGTGGTTACAGATGGACCAGCGGAAGGAATGACGATACAGAAAACGGATCAACAGAACTATATGAATGATGAGTGGTCGAAATTTCCAGCACAAACAGTTGGCGTTCAAGTAGATAAAGAGGCTTTGCTTTCACTCTACAGAGAAACATTGATAAATTACTCACGAAAAGAACGCTAGTTTTATTGAAAGTGTTGCGAGGTGTGTTGCAGGTCCATCCTATTATTATGTATCGTAAATATCCTAGATATGTTCAAAAATATTGGCTGCTCATTGCACCTAACTATCAGTAGCATATATTAACTCGTGGCACTTTCGTTCCCAAAAGTGCCTTATAGATTTAAACAAAATCTTCAATTATTTTGAGATACCGGCATTTATATGTAGGCTCTTATATACTATTTATTTATTTGTCATTTATTTCTTATACATTACTTCGTTATTTTTTAATTTTTATATATTTACTCTTTTATATATTTATTTTTTTATTTAAGATTTTAGAAGGTTATTAATCAAATAAAATTATTATATAGCATTAATTATTAGTTTGTGTATGCTTGTTGTTGTGCATGTCTTCATGATATGAGAGTTGATCTTTGAATGGTAATTTATATGTATTTTCTCACAGATTTAAATGACTTTCCTTTATGGGTGCATAGAAATATAAATATTCTATTAAATAATGAGGAACTATATGGTTATCAGTTTGAAAAATTTAGCTCTAGGGGCGTCACTAGCAATAGTCCAATACTCTACATTTGCCAGTGAAAATATTATGCCAACGCTTAACAGTTCACATGAGCATAAATTTAAAGCTAATAGTGAGCTTGCGAAAAAATCTGAGATCTTATTCAATATGGTATTAAATAACGTTCCTAGAAGTCAGTTAGATACATTATCAACATCTTATTTAAATCAAGTTGAAGTTATTAACAAGCTTGATCCCTTGTATCAAGAAAGTCGCGTGAATGATGATGCTGTTAAACAAGAGGTGGCTGAATCAATAAAATATTATTTAAAACACCAGTTAATATCGAACCCAAGGTTCACAATTACAAGAGGTGAAATTGATGGTTGGTGTCTTGAAACGATGGAATCTAGTTGCTTAAATTCAATCGAGCCATTTGATGATTTAGTTCATCTCGATAATCATAAAGCACCGTCTGGAGGCTTTACACTGATTGTAGGCAAACCAAATCACCAAGCAACCATCAAAACGGTAGTTCAAACAGTGCCAGGCCAAAGTTACACACTTTCTTTTGATATTTCTGGTGAATTTGTCAAATTTCCTGGATTATCTTATACCTATCAACCACTAAACACGGTTGTATCCATTGGGAGAGAAGAAACGCTAATCACGAAAGAGCATCCTTTAATCGCTGAAGAGTTTTGGTCGGGTGGTGTTTACGGGGTTGTGGATGCACCATGGGATAACAATGAAAATGGTCGTAATCAATGGGAAAAAGTTGAATTACAGTTTACAGCAACGCAGCAACAAACTGTTCTAAGTTTTACAAACTTGGCTAGGACTAATAGTGGCCAGCAGACATCACCAACAATGCTGTCCAATGTTATGATCTATGATGATGTGACCGCTGATAAGGGCCTTCAGCCTGGAAAAATCGCTCTTATTACTACTGCTGGTGTGAGTGCTGCTGCACTGGCCGGTACTACCGTTTACCTTGCAAAAAAAGGTATCATTCAAGATGCACTTCAGTCTCTCGGTTATTCTTTAACAACCGTTGGCCCAGGCACGGACACAATGAAATTAACTGCGTCGTTCGATAATATGTATGAGATTGTGCAAGGTAATGGTGGCGTACAAGCGTTAGAAAACTATTTGACGTTTCCTACTCGTGAGTATGGTGCCGAGTATTTTGAGAACCAGGTGTCGCAAGCTAACCTTAATTTTATGTCTGATATGGGGTTTCGAGAGTTAGGGACTGACTTACCAGCTAACCAACTTTCATTTAATGAAAGTGCAACTTATATAACAAAAACAGTGTCAGGTTCCACCCCTATAGAAGAACAGACTGTTCTTAAGTTTGATTCGCAAGAAGTTGCCGCACAGTTTTCTAAACAATTAGATTCGTACCTACTGAGAGAGGAGGGGGCTATACCGGGAATCAGCCAGCATGTGAATAGTATTAGTGTCATTATCGGTACCGACGAAGCAAATGCTGTTGTATCTGAGCATGAATCTGTCATTATTCTACACAGTGCAGCTGAGTTTGATGTGGGAAATGCTGGTCAAATGGGAGTGGGAGAGTTCGTGGCAAGATTTGCGATTGAGCGTGGTTTTGAACAAAATATCGTTGATAGCCTCCCCTTTATTTACAACTCAACAAGTCTTGCTGGTATTGGTTGGAGTTCAATTACTGCAGACGTAGGCGATACAGCGGCTTCTGTTATACATACATCATACCAAGTGGGGATGACGTTAGAAGAATTTTCAGCTGCAGCAATGGAAGCCTTGGAGGTTGCAGGTATTGTGGCGTTACTCTAACCGGAACTCAGGTTTGAAAGTTAGATAAACGCTACACCATAAAATCTGATTAGCTAGACTTAGGTAAATATGAAAAATTTGCCTAAGTTTAGGGTCTTAACACTGAATTTGATTTACAGAGTAAGAAATGATGCAACAAAATCTTTCACTGTTTAATAGTCATGTTAGACGATATAGATACAAGTAGCGACGAAAGTGAAACAATTACAAACAGTGGAAAGGTTACAAAAGTAGCTGATTCCTTTGAGATAGCCAATTGGATACCTCATTATAAAAATAGACGGTGAAGTCATTTAAAAGGTCATTCAGAAAGTCGAATTCTTATATTCTCACTTTTCGCCCTTCAAGGCGTCGTCGAAAATTAAACTGTCCTAATACTGGCTTGTTTTTATTTTTATATTCATAGATCATAAGCCTTAGTAAATTATACCCATTTATGGATTCTATACGGGCATATACCATCGCCCTCGATTGCTCAGCATACTTTTCCTTATATGGGCATTTAAGTATGTAATCGTATTTACTCATACATAACAAATAGGAAACGACTTCATGCGTAAATCAGATAAGAAAATCGAGAACCTAATTCGAGAAGTGTTAACCGCAGTCTGTGAAGATACGCTGAAAAGTTACGATGGCTTTCTTTGGGTGACTCATACCGTTAAATTCTCTTCTTTTCCACAAAGCTTAAAAATTATTTGCACTTTCGAAACCAATCAAGACAGAGCAACCTTTTTAGAGGGAGAAGGGCAGAATCATGTCTCAGCAGTTATTCAAAAAGCGTTTAATAAAGCTGGGGTGCAACTAAAGAATGTAAGTAAGCAGATCGATTACGAAATACAATAACAACCAGATTTTGAAACAGTATACAAGGCTGGTTAGTGAGTGTGAAAGTTATCAAATTTGAATCTCTGATGACATTAAGTACTTTAAAAATAAAGAAAAACCTAGATCCATTATACCTAATGACGAAGCTGAGAGTTGGTTTAGAATGATTGCTGAGCAACGTTATCTTTATACTAAAGAATTTACCAAGATGGCATTGTCAATCACTTAGGGTGAATAATCTAAAGTGTTCATTTAATGTTATGTTTAAATGTGAAATTAGAGCATTTACTTTACTAAATGTTCTTCAGCTAACTTTTTAGTCATGACAACTCAATTGAACCATAATCTAAATTATTAATTGTCAATTCTTTTTATCTATTTTTTCTGTGTAATTTTAAAAAGCAAATTTTCATCATTTGCATAATTTTTTAAAGCGAATTAATGAATGTAGCAATCTCGGTCAAGTATAAGCGGTGGGTAACTTTTAAAATTAGAGTATTAGAAATATTTAAAGGTCCAATAAATGCCAATTATTAGGTTACTCGATTCTGAAGTGAAAATCTCACGTCACGAGGGTGTTATCGCTACTATTACAATTTTTAAAGGCTTAGCACCAATTGACAAATTGCAAAAGAGAATGCAAGCAATACTAGATGCTAACCCTTGGGTTGGTGCTAGGCTAATTAGTGATCGCTCGGATGAGCTGGCTTTCACTGTGCCAGAAGTGATTGATTCAACTGTGCCATATTTTGAAGTTTTTGACATCACTAAAATTATGGGTAGCGGCTGTCGTATAGAAAATCTAAGAGAAATGATACATCATGATCCCGATGAAGATATCGTTAATAAGCTTTATATCTCATCGGTTGATGAATGTATTGATCAAGACAAGCAGCTTGTTAAGTTCAGCTTAATCGAAGATGTCAATAATAATGAGTTCGCTATTATCTTTTCAATGAATCATCTTGTAGGAGATGGGACATCTTATTATCAATTACTTAATATGCTAAGTTTTGATGAGGAAGTTGAAAGCTTTGAGTTTGAAAGAAAATTGAAATTCTCCCGTTCAAAATTAGATATGGGTGAAAAGAAATGCGATATAGAAAGACATTCTTTTTTCAAAATTATCAACCTAGCAGAAGTTAAACGCATAAAAGAGGATATTAACAAGAATTTAAAACAAGGGTGGGTATCAACGCATGATGTTATTAATTCGATCTACTTTAGTTTAGTGAAGCCAGATTTGGCGATATTCCCAGTGAATGCTAGGCCCCATTTAAGTTACTTGAATAAAAATGATGTTGGTAATTATATTCCTGTCCTAACTATAAATTCTGAAGGTGTGTTAACTGCTGAAAATATCAGAGAGTCAATCAATAAGTTTATAGAAAGCCCAGAAGATAAAGATGCTTGTACAAGTATTGTTGGTAACCCTCAAGCACGAGAAACAAAAGCGGCACTCACAAGTTGGGTACAAAGCTTTAAGCAGCTAACATTTGATGAACATTGTTCTTTCACCGTTCATCATCCCTTGCTGCCATCTTTCTTAATTGGGGATGCAATGGGAGATATCGATCATGGTGCAGTTTTGTTCTGCTTAAACGATTCGACTTGGGCGCTTGTAGGCATGTCTACACATCAAGAATGGCTAAAAGATAACGTTCTATTCGCTAATTAAATCGACTTGCTTTATAGTCATCAAGCCTTAAAGGCTTGGTGACTTAAATCCATTCCAACGTTTGTCAGAACGCCTATCAAATTAATAACGTGCAAAGCTATCTTTCCATAAATCGATTTACGGTGAGAGAACAAGATAATACTCTCCCAGTCAGATGAGATAGATATGTCAGTTTCTCTTCTGCTATCTCAAGATTTTTCTCTTTAATGAGTTGATTTACCTTGCTTAAAATTTTTGTTTTTAAATTGTATTTCTTTGCTGTAAACAAATTGAGGTGCGTCGTACGTAGATAGATAGCAAGGATAAAGTAAAACACGCTCAAGTGAAAATTGATGATTTAATGAACTCGTCAACAAGCCCTGATAAATCCTAGTTAAGTCTAGTGGTTATGAGGTTTTTGTATCAAGCCCGACAACAGACTTGACATGATTTTCACATAACCATGAATAAATAAAAGAAATGTTAAACTATAGTTAGGATTATTAAAGATAATTAAGTTAATATTTCACCTTATGACAAGCATCTCCTTTTCTTCCATTATTCCATTATCATTGATAGGTAAGCGGTCCTATGCTGAGTTCATCCGAACAAAGCTACGAGAAAGCCCCGTATTTGAGCCTTCCCACGTGCTAACACAATATCCACAAGCACGATCAGCCAATAGTCGAGTTGCAATTAACATTGCACCTTTAAATATGAGGTAAATGAATATGAATCATCACAATAGAAAAAACTGGTTCTTACCTAGCTTACTTATGGCTTTATCTTTAAGTGGGTGTCATGATAAAGATGCTTTTGAGATCACACAGACCTATGAGGTTACTATAACCTCAACCGGTGAAGGAGAGGTATCTCCTACGAAAAACTCCGTATTTTCTGGCGAGTCGTCCACTTTTCACGTCATGCCTTTTGTTGACTACAAT
>NZ_BJXJ01000039.1 GCF_007990935.1 Vibrio sagamiensis NBRC 104589 | reverse complement strand
AAACCATAAACAGCACCAAACCACAATCTTACTTTTGGCCAGCAAGCCGATAAAGCGATATAGACAAATGCAAAAATAAAGCTAAACAACCAGTGATAAAGAACGACCGCTCCTGGAACGGTCACTGTTTGGTAAACATAATCTAAAGAATGGGCATCAATTCCAAACCATTGCCCCCACTCGTTTATATTTACTGCAGGTGGAGAAGCTTCGCCTGGTATACGGGGAGGCATTGGAGATTCAGCTCCAGATTTAACCATTGAGCTTATCGCGCCACCTAACAATGTGCCTACAAGCACTATTTTTGTATTAATTTTATCCATCATAAGAAACCTTGAGAAATAAAGATAAAAAGTCACAAATACATTTTCATGCATAAATAGTACGATATCTACACAATCTTTAGCAATTAATGTTAGTTTTATGTAAATATGAAGAACTTTTTGATATGCAGATAATTAAGTACTTTTTCTTTACATCAGATATTTGCAAGCAATGGTTAGACTGAAGTGAATAAGGTATCAAAATGGGTATATATTAAAGTTTGATGGACCCTACTCGGGGCTATGCCTTATTTGACAGCTATACACAACACCACTAATTTTAACGGTATCATCGACAAGGAGAAGGTCATGTCAAAATCTGAGATTCAAGCGAAAGAGATACTGTTTTATGAACCACAAGATCCAAATGGATACCTTTCAAATTTTTCAATCTGCCCTATTAAAGTGAATGGTCAAATGTGGGCAACCAGTGAGCATTATTATCAAGCGATGAAGTTTGTTCCTGATTATTTGAGAAATACTATTTTCCGGGCCAGCACACCCGCTGAAGCATTTGCTTTGAGCCGACAACATGAAAAACATGTAAGAGATGATTGGTACGATATTCGTATTGATGTTATGAAATTCATTGTGACCGAAAAATTTAAACAGAATCCCCAATTGGCTCAATCACTTGCAAATACTGGGGACTCAGTGATCAAAGAGCATTCTCCCAAAGACAACTTTTGGGGAGATGGAGGAAATGGAACGGGTAAGAACCACTTAGGGAAGATTCTAATGGCAGTACGTCAACAACTTCGTTCTGCTTGATTGAATGGGATACGTTTTTAGAGCTTTAAAAAATTAGTTTGAGCTCACCATTAATAAGTTAACGATGAACCAAACCTCACCTTCGAAAGGCGAGCTATTAATGTCAATCAAGGCTTTAAATATTTTAGAAGTAGTTCCGAGCTAATTAAACAGTAGAACAGGTAAAAAATCATTCATTTATGTTAATTAGAGAACAGATCTTTACTCAAGATATCAAAACGACTTAGACGAAGTTAAGTGATTTTATATTTCGATTTCAATATGAACAACGTCAACATAAATCGGTCAACTCCCTGCCTTTATATTGACAAAAAGTGATTTGGCTTTCTCAACCAAATGGTGTTTTATTTAATGCTTCAATAAACATAACCTATCCAGAATTTTGCTATCTACTTCCTCTAATCATTATAAATACTCTAGCAACCTCAATTATTGTTACAACGTAACTTGCATTCAAAGGGTACATTTAGAGAAAAGCGGGGGGCCTTCTTTAAGCTTCATTCCGTCAAATGTTGAAGTGGCTTTTTATATGTATTAAGGCCGAAAAGATGCCAATTTTTCGAATAACTCCGGAGGGCTTTGTGATAATACTGAGAATCGGAAATCAAAGCTTACACGGGTGACCAAGGTTTCATTGGTTACCGTACCATGGCTTAGGCAACTTCCATCGAAGACCAACGCTTCACCGTATTTAATGGGAACGGGACGATAATCTTTTTTGCCATACTCGGTTTCTACCCATAAACAAGAGCTGTCACTGGTATCGACAAGAGGGAGCCATACGTTTAATTGATCATATCTCCCCGTCACTTCTGCATCGGTATGCCAAGCGCTGCAAGCCGGTTGACCAGCCAAATGCAAACGCATTTCTGGGTGTGCGCTATAAGAAATACGCTGACCAAAAAGGGGCGCGATAACTCGTCTGGCAAATGAGTGATACATCTGATAAAAGCCGCCATCATCAGCAACATTTCGCATTCTATTCCGCCAAAAGTGCATGTCTGCTGGAGACAGTTTTTCGATGACGCCCTTTTTTCTTTTTTCGGCCAGTGTGTGCCGATGTAAATTGAACAAAGGCAACCCATAGAACGCTTCTTTTTGCATCGCACGAGCAAAGGGTAGCGAGCTCGTGCGATATTTAAGAATGAGCAACTTATTATCTCCATCGAAAAATTTAATGTTCGTTATTAAGTTACTCATTATTGATTACTTCTCTTTACTTAGCTTGATTCAGTAGATCTAAAAGCTTGGCGGTGGCATACCCACTTTGGGCGATTTTCTGCCAATTTGACCAAAACATGATACCGCCATTTTCGGCCCCTATTTGTGCGAATGCACACACCTGCAATAAAGGTTGATTAGCCAGTCCAAGATCAAACTCATTCTCAATCGAAACCGTTGATTCTGAATCAACTTTCCTCATTCCCATCAGCTTGCTGCCTACACTATCATTACCAAAACACTGGAGTGCGGACGCGAGAGGATCATAGACAAACCTCAATTCTATTGAGTACGAAGTAGTATCTCTGACTAACTTAAATGTGTTGCCTCCTAAGTCAGTAACCTCATATTTTTTCCCTTTTAGCGTTGCTTGCTGTCGATTGAAATCAAGTTGGTGAACGGTCGGTTTACCGTCAACCTTGGTATGTCGCACTAAATAGCAGCCTGCTAACTCTTGTTTGATATGTCGAGTGAGCAAAATGCTTTTTCGCATTGCCTCGGTTGAGTTTCTTGCGAATGGCATGATCCCCACGGCCTCTATTCTGCCATTGGTATAGTCCGTCCCTCCTTTGTCAGTGATGCTTCCGATCGCAATGGTATGAGTAGCGCTGAGTCTAGCGAAACGAATGACCCCGGCAGTCTGATTAGTAGCGTTTGCTTTCCAGTAAAGACACCCTTGACGAAAATAGGCACGTTGGATGGGCTCACCGTTTACGGTGAGCACGATTTTATTAGCACCTTGATGTGGTGCCAGAATACAAATTAATACCTCTGAATTAGCATCGTAATACACACCACTCCAAAGATGTGCCGAGCGATGATTAAGACGATGGATATCCTGAGGTAAACTGTCGATATCGAGGGATTCTCTGTCCACTAACTGGTAAAGATCGTCGAGACTCATTGTTTTCGATATCTGCCGCGCGAGTTTAGTGCTTGCTACGATCTCGTTTAGAAACGCGCGATTACCTTCAGATCTTGCGTGTAAACCTTTGGCGGCAATTTGTACCTGCCCTGCATCCCGACTTTCCATCAACCGATGTTCACGCTCAGACATTTCATTAAAGGGGGGCTGCTGCAGAGCTGAACTAGGCTGCGTTTCATAACGTTGAAGTAGATTTGGATCTTCAAGTAGTTGCAAAATGAATCGTGCAGGTATGGTGTCTTCCTGCCATTTATAGCCATGGGGAACTTTAAATTCTGCGAGCTCATCAAGGGCTCGCTTCTCTTTTGCTGAGTACTGAGCAATTTGCCTTAATGGTTTGTCGGGGAAACGTGGTTTATCTCCGGGTTGTATCATGCCGAGTTGTATCGCCCGTTGCACATTGACTGCACGTACATCTTTTGGTGCGATATAAAATGTCGATATTCCCGTCACTTTATTTTGAAGCTCTGGATTATACAGTTCACTTATTTTGTATCTCTCGATGGTAGGTGGAACCCCAGGATATCGAGAGGCAATATAGTTTGTGATGACATGCTCGCCGCCATAAAATGCCATTAGGTAGTCAAGCAAAATATTGAAGTTCTTATTCAGATAACCGACTCTTCGGTAACCTAGCTCCCCTATCAGTCCAACCTGCCACAATACAACATGTGAAGAGGTATCCGGCTTTTTATCTCGAATGAGCATATCGCTTGCTTCAAATGTTTGTAAACCTGGTGTACTAGGGTCGACCCCTAAATCAGCACAGAGACAGTCTAATGCACTGATCCCGGGCCTCATCTCAGCGCGATGACCTTCCCTTCGTGCAATTTCTATCGCTCGATGAGTCGAAAGAACGAAGACACCAGGGTGCCCGTAGTATATACCAACCACATGTTTGCCTTTTCTGACATAGTGAAGCATGGCTTCAGTCATTTGCATGTAGGTTTTATATCGAGGCTTGTTGTCGTCATACAATACATAGAGGTCATGAGCGTCAGGTCGCTTGGATTTGAGCCAAACAACAGTGGCAGGATCGGCCACACAATAAAAAACATAGTCCGCTGATTCAAGACAGCGTTCGTCTTGACGACTAAATCCCACCGCTTCGATGCCCGAACCGATGATGGTTAATTGACCTGGTGTTTGAGTAGGCAAAACCTCCTCACAGGATGAATGGTGAAAACCATCAGCAACAATCTCTTTGACTAACTCTTCCCACGCTTCGCTTCGTTCTTGTTTTCTAGGGAAACGACCCCCTTGATTTAATGCATTCATAATTAATATTCACTGGCTGCTAGGAAGAGATTTTTGTGAGATATCGAACCGTTAGGCCACACCCCACTTTGATGGGTAACGTTTTTTCTTGATAGGTTACTTCTGACAACGTTAAGTAAGCTTTATATTGGTCGCTCCCAGTACCCGCAGCGACCATTCGATTAATCAGATCGTCTTCGTTTGCCTCTGGCCACTTCCATTCCTGCAGTGCTTTGTCAGCAACGGCATTTGAGGTCATCATTATGCTGGCAATGAGCATTTGTTGTTCCGAAACGTTAGGGCTAGCTTGTTGAACCCAATCTGCAAAAGTTTGCCAACGAGTTTCTATACTATTTTTGTCATTCAGCATGTAGCTAACTAACATGCCAGTAGCAGAAGCTTGCTGTGGCGCTTGGTTATGCAGGTTTTCCTCACTCGCTTTTCTCCACACCGAGAGCAATTTACTGGCAGATTGGAAAGCGAACATAATAGCGAGATTTTGAGCTAAGAATGGAAACCCTTCTTTAATAACCCATTGGCCTACCTTATTGATAAAAGAGTCCACTGTGCCAGGAGGGACGTCAATGTCAGTATCGATATCCACGTCAACATCGACATCAATATCAGTATCAACGTCTTGTACGACATCAATGTCAATATCGATATCCACATCCACGTCGACAAAGACGATGTCGACATCAATATCTACATCGACATCCACATCCACGTCGGTATCTTGAACGACATCAATGTCAGTATCGACATCCACGTCAACATCAATGTC
Source organism: Vibrio sagamiensis NBRC 104589 (assembly GCF_007990935.1). Taxonomy (GTDB): domain Bacteria; phylum Pseudomonadota; class Gammaproteobacteria; order Enterobacterales; family Vibrionaceae; genus Vibrio; species Vibrio sagamiensis. The sequence continues at coordinate 31,008 of NZ_BJXJ01000039.1, read as the reverse complement.
CACATTCACTGGGTCGAGGTCATCCACGCCCTCCGGTTCAAAGCTTGCGGACTCGTTACTACTCTTAAAGCGATTTGCAACACTGTTGTATAGCGATTCTGCTTGATTTTTGAGGGCTGCAATTCCGCCTGGTATGTGTTTCAGTATCGTTACCGCCATATCGACATTCATGTAAACTTGAACGCCCAAATAAGAGGTATAGGCCAGGTCATATGAAATTACCCACCAAGGGACATCTGGCCCCGAGTAAGGTTGAGCCATGAATGAGTGGCCATTCTTTTTGCCTAACCAACACATACTGAATGAATTAGGCTTGTTCTCCCATGCCAACGCTCGATAGATACCATTGAGCAAAATGCCGGATGATGATGAGGCCCCAGCAGAGCTTAGGCTTCCATCTTTATAAATAAGAGTTTGCTGAGCAGAGCCGTCACTGGGTGTGTAAGTTGCAATGCCTTGGGATACAGAAATGGTTGCCGATAATTCACTTGGAAAGACATACCCAAGTTCGTCACTAGGCATTTCGTAAGCGTAATAGACACCAGACCAACCATACAGGTAGTTTCTGGCCCAATGACTCACAATGGAAAAGGCAAAATACGAGCAACCTTTATAAGGCGTAGAACTAAAAAAGTTATCTATTTGCGTATTGAGCGTATCGATATTGTCCGAGTTGAGTAGTACCTCATTGAACTGTAATGCAATTGGGCTATAAGGCTCGGCAATATACATTTTGTAAAAAGCCCATGCCTGGTTGCTGGCCTCCTCTGACTCACTGGTAACGGTATATGACTGAGTGCCACTTGGCGCGAAAAAATTAGGCACCCACAACCCGACAGGAAACTGATTGTCACTCCTTGCAAACACAAGCCGAGCAAGTGCCTCGTCTATGTTAATGCTTGCAGAAGCGTTGCCCTTCACCGTTCCAATTTTAGTGTAGGTTTGTTGAAGGTCTTCCGGTTTTAAGTTGTTTGGATCAACATCATTGTTGCCAATTGTTGTATAAACGATAAGTTCTTCAGCCAAGTCATTAATAATAGTAACCAGGTTTGGGGTTGTATCTGACATACTTATTCTCCAACGATAAGCTATTTTGAAAAGCCAAAACCTCTTCCTAAAATAAGGAAGAGGTTTTGTTGTTAATCGACGACATCATCAAAAACCGAATCTTCGTCAAATTCCCCTCGCTCCTCTAGCTCTTGCTGATCTTCAATGGCTTCCTGCTCTGCAGCCAATTCTTCAAGGTTCTCGTTCGAGCGATTGATGTTATTTCGAGTTTCTGCTGAGATCTCTTGATCGAGGACCTCCGTGCGCTTGGTGATGGTTTTTTGAACCTCTTCCAATTCCGGGTCCCATTTCTCGCGAGCTGCTTTCATCTGATCAACACTGTTTGCACTCGCAACGTCTCTTGCTGCCTCACGTAGAGTTGAAGCAGCATCTTGCAGGTCAGAGGTCACTCCATATTCGGCAATCTCGCTAATTTGATCGCCGTATTCAGAGATTTGCTTCTCCATAACCCTTTGTGCATCACTTTTGTTGATGTCATTAATGGCATTGGTTGTTTGATTTTCCACCGCTTGAAGATCTTGACTAAACTGCTCATCCGACTGCAATTTGTCTAGAATGGCCTGATTATGCTCGGCCATCTTTTCGGACATAGCATCAATGCGATCGTTAAGAGCTTTGTTTTGCTCATCAGTTATCTGCCGCTCGTTGTTCGCTCTTTCCGTTTCCACTCTAGCTTTGGACTTGGCACGGAACTTTTGAATGATCCAGTCACCAAACATGATGGCGCCTCCAACGCCCATAACTAAACTAAACCAACCCGTAACGGTTGATGGCCAACCCCATTTATTGGTACGGCTAGAAATATCCTGTTTGGTCGAACTCCCTGATGCTTTTAAACCATTAACGAAACCAGCCATAACTGGCACAATGGTATCCTGGGATGTATCCGTACCGTTCAATTGATTCTTTGAAGCCCAAGTAATCTGCAAACAAATAGCAGGCATGTCCGAATTAACGTCAGAAACGAATTGACCTTGCTCATAAAATAGAGGGGTAGACTCTCCATTTGAGTCTTTAAATACAATGGTATAACCAGCATTTTTATCGGAGAGATCGAAAGGAGACTGAACGGCATTCAGATCGAAACTCACCGTTCCTGCTTCACTGACCTTATCCGAGTGATCGCTGTATAAGTAAAAAGTGCGTTTTTGAGAAAAACCAACGCTGGCACCAGCGAATGTTTGAGCGTAACTAAGAATAGCTGCGTAGGTGACGGCGGTACAATTTTGGTAGCTTTTAGTGCTTGCGAAAAATGTATCAATTGGGCTCTTGGAAGATGGCGTAGTTTGACTTTCATTGCTCTGTTCATCAGTCAACGCTTGATTAAAGTTTTTGGCCAACGTTGATGTTGGGTAAGCCTGAATCATACGAAAGAAGTTATAACTGTTCTTCATTGCATCGGCGGCGGTAGAAGAAATGGTATAATCAGGGTAACTACCTCCAAACAGAGGAAGCATAATAGACGCATTATCAACGGGGAATGCATTCGATGGTTTAGCAAAAATAACGTCATAAATTTCTTGTTCATCACCAGAGGAAGTGTGTTCATCTAACGTCACATTAGTGGTTTCTCCGCTCGGTAGTGCATCGTTTGCCTTGTCGGACGGTAGATAACTTAGCCCCATTTCATATATCATTGCCTTCGAAGAATCGTTTGATGTGGCAGCACTGATGGCAGTCACAGCAACCTTTGTGCTATTAGTGACAGTCCATTTTTTATTGGTATCGTCCATTAATTTGTTCATTTTTATCCTCGTATTAAGTTTAATTGAAAGTTAAGAATAAATTTCTTAGTTTAAAATTTTCAGAGCTTATGAATTGTGTAACACCATACTTTGGTCAATAACAAAGCTGTACCTGTGATGATGATTTGATCCTTTGAGGGTGATGAAGGTTGGCAGTGTGGTTCTTAATTGGGCATACTTCGCTTAGATTCTATTGATCTGGATTGCAAGCTCCACCTACTCTATATTGACAAAGCCCAAAGCATGAACAAAGTGTTAAAATTTTCTTCACTGCTCGCGTTAGAAACAATGATAACTTCATTAATTTTGGTGTATCACGAAGTAGCTAATAAAAAACTTAGCCTGTTAGGAAAACATATTTCTGAGATCGGTATAGTTCATCGCAGTAGAATTATTCCGCTTAAATAGGAAAATATATTATTCATAACTACCATCTAATTTATCTGACCTTATAACTTGCATTTGTCGCTTTGCGCGTTTTGGCGTTTTCTTTGCCCAAACAGAATCCAAGCCTTCCATATACGCTACATCCCAGTCTTCATCCTGTACCGCTGCTAGCATCTTTTTAAATTTTAGAAGACCGTTTATTCCCAGTTGGTACGCCATTGAAATAAAAATGGCCTTCCGATTTTGACTACAACTTATGTACCAATCATATTTACTTAACAATTCAGATAAACGTTCAACCTCAACGCTGCACCAACTTTCTGCTACTGGGGTTGGACACTTAAAAGAATAGTTATGTAGAGGGTGATCCTTAGGACCAATTCTTTGGCCAATACCAATAGTTGGATACCCCTCAGAGCAGTAATAAGGATTTTCTGAAAATCCTTCTTCAAATTTTAATATATTGATTGATACTTCATTTAAATTCATATTTATCCTATTTTATAAATAACAAAAAACTTATTTTTAGCTTGGGATTTACTGTTTAATTCAGTATTCATGAGATTGTATTTTATGGTGGATTTAAATAGATAAGGGGGTTTAAAAAACTCTCAAAACCCCTCCTATCATTTCATTATTTTTGTTTTTGTCTATGCAAAATAATCACGCTTTACCAAGCGGTTGTGGGTTGTTAATCGCTTGGTTTTGCACCGTGGTCATTTTTTCATTTCCAATTCAGTTTTCTTAACAGATTTCTTTCCAGCTTGTGCAATTTCCAACTCGATAGGTAACGTTACAGAGTAGTTCAATACCATGCGGGGTTTATCGCCCAGAGCTTGCCAGAAGTTACCAAGACTATTGAGCTCTTCTTTTGGAGGCATCACTCGCGCCCTTGTAGTTGGCATATTTTTTAAGGAACGAAGGCATTTGAATTCGAACCTAAAGCACCAACTTCCCAGTGAACCGGTAATGCATTACTAATTATCCAGCTTGTCACTGGTATATTTTCATGATTGAGCAGGAAAAAAGAGGCTCAACCTACTACTAGGTCGCTTTGCATGAATCGTTTATCCTGTAAGTTATGCATCCGAATAAACCTATTATCTTGAGTCCAGAAAGACCGATTGAACAGATGATTGCGTATATCCCAGATAAACCCTGAAAAATGATTAGATACGTTGATTTTCTATCAAACCGACATCATGGTGGGATGACCCTAAGGTCTACTAGAGTAATACTGTCTTCCGCTTCCACTTTAAGAAATAATTGGTCAGATACCTCGCTAATGTTAGACCAGTTGAGGAAATCGTTTTTTTCTTCTAGAGAAAAGAAATTGACAAGCTATTCACTTAGTCATAAAGCGTTCCCCTGCTGTGATGCACAACTAGCATTGGGTTAATTAGATAATATTTACTACAGCCCCATCAGTGTTAATCAAGTAAATAGCGATGTTATTAATAAATAAGAATGGCACTAAGGTCCCGCTGAGGTTTCGACCAACGCAATATATGGTTGAGCCAATTTTGGTGGCACATCCGAAATACTTCCCCATGTTTCCACACTCCAATCATTTTTTATCACCATAAATGACCCCAGACTAGAATACAGACTTCGAATACCATTTCCATTAGCATTAACTGAATCGGGGACTTGACCTCCTTTACTCGAGTCTCCCCAAGTCACCACTTGGCCATTTTGGTCAACTGCAGCAAATGCTTTTGTTGTTGCTTTGATTGTTGCATCAGGTTTAAGGCTCACACCAAACACTTTTCCATCCTTAAAGTCATTCCCCCATACATATACTGAACCATCTTCAGCTATGGCGGAGAAACCGTCACTGCTATTGGCAGGGATAATGGTTTCTATATCAGCTAATGACTGAGGAAAGGTATCTTCCGTATAAAATTGCCAAGAAGAAACGGTTTTATCCCACCTCAACAAGGCAAATTTATTATTGTTGGCAAAAATACGTCGCACCCTTGTGGTATCCATTTTAATAGGCATTTCACCAGCCCGACTATTATGGCCCCATGCCAAGACAGAATTATCCCCCATAAGGGTAAGGAACGAATTACTCGTTGACACAATGTCTTTTACCCCTGCAGAAAAGTCCAACTTAAGGAATGTCCCCATACCATCGCCTTGACCCCAATAACTCAGAGTTCCGTCATACTTCATTCCCACAAATGATACGCCACTTGCATAGACGTCTTTGATGTCAGTGTTATAATCTGGTCCACTAATCGAATCTGGATATCCTCTACCCCATGTCTCAACTGTGCCATTTTCTTTCAAAGCAGCAAACCCTATAAAGTTTGAAAAAATGTCTAGAACGTTCCCCGTGAAATCGATATCACTACTATCACCACCATCATAAACAGACCCCCAAGTTACTACTTGCCCGTCGGATTTCATCGCAGCAAAAGCAAAATCAGCGGTATAAACTTGTACAACACCTTCACTCAGTTCAGAGCTAACACTGCTGCTATCCCCCCCAGTAAAGTCTCTACCCCAAGTCACAACAGAACCATCACTTTTCAACGCAGCATAGTCTGTTTGGTTGGAATATATCTTCTCGACTTTACTCGATAGGTCAACGTCAGAACTATTTGCCCCAAAGCCTGATCCCCAAGTCACGACCGAACCGTCATTTTTAAGTGCGGCAAAAGAGCTAAAGGCTGAATATATTTCTTTAGTAACACTGACTCGATAAACACTATACTCTGAGGTAATGCGACCATAGATATCACGACCAATAACGTCTAAACGAAGATTTAAGTCTGGGTTAGTTGACTGGTATGAATAAGCAGATGCCGTCGATACAATCAAACCATCAATGCTCCAAACATACTGATACTGTGAAGCATTACATCTTGCACAAGTCACATTGGAATTTAGTACACCGCCAATCTTAGGTATTCCTGTTACTGTTAAAGATGTAATTTCTGGTTCTGGCGGAGGTAATATATCAACTGTCACAGAGCCTTGAGCAAAAAGAGCAGGCTCATGGCTATTTTTTACCGTATATACAAATGTATCTTTACCATAGTCTCCAACCTTAGGGGTATATATTAATTTTTTGTTGATATCATCAATAGTAACATTTCCTAAAGATGCACCAACGGCACTAACTAAAGTGAGCGGCTCAGCGTTTACATCAGAAGTGCTGATTTGAGAACTTAAGTCGATCTCCACAGCCATACTTGCCCCCGTGCTCACCACAACATCATTGGCAATAAGACTATGGTTGGTATTCAGTGTAGATAAGATTACGATATCCCCAGTATCTATCAAATCACCATCAGACACGGTATATACTAATCTATCCATACCGATATACCCGTTCGGAGTATACGTTATTGATTGCCCATTTAAGGTAACAGCTGCTGGGGAAGTCGCCGGGCTTAATTGGGTAATCAACAATCGTTCAGTCGGTGTTTCAATATCCGATATATAAACAGAGAGATCTACCGTTTTGGCTACGTCGGAAGTGGTTTCAATAGACACAATATTTGCGACCGGTGGTGTGGGATTTTTAGGTACTACTGTTACCATTAGTGTTGCCATTGTGAGCCCACCTTGGCCATCACTAATAACGTAAATGATTTTATCACGACCTATGAAACCATTTGGCTTATAGATTACCTCTAATGCATTGTCTGGGTTTACATAAACTTCCCCAATAGCAGCAAGGAGATCAACTATTTCAAGTGAATCTCCATCTTCATCAAATACGTGTTCAGACAACGAAATAGTTTTTGAAAAATCAGAGTCTGACACTGTTACAGAAATTGCTTTTGCCACTGGAATTATATTCTCTGGCTTAGAGTCATTTACAGCCACATTTATAGAGCCAATCGCAGTAGCACCATTGCCATCAATAACAGTATAGGTGAACTGATCTAATCCACGAAAATGACCAGGCGTATAACTTATCTTCGTGTCTGCAACTTTGACCGCCCTACCATCAGCACTGTATACATTTTCAATGATTAATGAATCACCATCGGCATCAGAAATAAGCCTCAAATCAACCAAGTTAAATGTCCATGTGGCTAAAGTATTAACATCCAAGATATGACTATAATTTTGTGCTTCTGGAGGAGAATTGGGAAGTGCTGGCTCAGCGCTTTCTGAATTCACAACCACATAAGCAGAAGCAATCCCACCTTCTCCATCCTCTACAATGTAAGAGGCTTGATCGATACCGACAAAACCATTAGGGGTAAAGGTAACAATGTCTCCATTCAATGAAAACCGCTCTGATACCGAGATCAGTTGAGTTATCATTAATGACTCGCCATCAACATCTGACACTTGTTCAGCGAGATTCACACTAATATTTGTATTATCGACTGTTGTTAGCGTAACATTCTTTGCTACTGGCGGTGTATTTTCAGGGGATGGCATACCATTAATGACAATAATGATCGTTGATGTACTCTCTAAACCACTACCACTGACTTGGTAATTTATAGACGCCACTCCTGGTGTTTGTGCTTGGTAGTGAAAAGATGAAGAATTAATATTTGAAATGTTACCTAAACCGGTTTGATCTTCAACGCGAGTGAGTTTCCATTGATCCATGTTTTGTCTGGACACTGATTGATTGACATCAACAATGACAGAGTCACCTTGATCTATGGTTAGTGTCTGCGGATATGCCGTAAGTATTGGCTCTTCTGGGTTCGCTGAAGAATCCGTGACTTTCACCGTGATCGTTCCTATGGCATTGGCACCGTGACTATCTGACACTCGATAAGTAAACTGTTCAGTACCACGAAACTCTCCTGGTGTATAAACAACACGGTTATCACTCACAAGACGCGCTCGATTATTGGTGCTATATAAACTATCAACCATCAAAAAATCGTTATTGGCATCGCTCATTAGAACCGATAAATCGATATGAATGTTAGAGCGCTCTGCAGCATCCATCGCGATAGTTTGATCTTCTGCTTCAGGAGCAGTGTTAGCATCTGTTGAATCAACTGAATTGGCAATGATATATCCTAAAGCATAGCCACCTCTCCCATCATCAACACCATAGACAGCTTGGTCTGTTCCAATATAATCACTAGAATCAAATATGACTTGATGACCATCATCAGCCAACATGAAACGGCCACTTCCAGAGATAAGGGTTGTTACCTGTAGCGTATCATCATCGTCATCTGAAATAAAATCACGTAAGTCAGCACTAACATTAGAATCATCTTTTGTCTCTAAGCTGAGATTTCGAGCAACTGGCGGTGTATTTCCAACTGTACTACCACTATTTACTGCTAATACAATTTGTGAATTTGAGGATAAATTACCATTTGTTACTGTATAGTTTATATGCCCGATCCCTTCCTTTTCAGCAGAATAATCGAAAAAATGATCATTTTTAGATGATATTTTTCCTAACTCACTCTTGTCATCTAGGATTGAGAGCTTCCAGTTAAGGATATTTTCGGCTAACACAGAATTGGAAACATTCACACTTTGTACTTGACCTTTTTTAATAACAAAAGCTTGTGTTAGCGCAACTAATTGGCTCGATTTTTCCTTCGGTTCCAAAAGTTGATTTTTGTTATCATCGTCACTGCAGCCCGTAACAATCGTGAATAAAACAGTGATCATTAATGGTAAAAAACCTCGATAACGCATACTTCCCCCACCTGTTGTTGATATCACAATCACTAATTCAATTTACTGTTATAAATAATCAAAGTACCAGTCAAAACCGACTGTCAACATATGATGATTAGTGTGACCCACCTTTTCATTACCGAGACTTTTCGTGTATTGATAATCTAGCCGTGTAACTAATGCAGAATTAAAAACATACTCAATGCCTCCCCCAACAACGGGAGCGAAGCCTTGTTCATTAGCCTCTCTGAGTCCATGGCTTTCACCTAACCACGCAGCCCCACCGATCCTCGCATATGGATAGAAAACATTTTCAACTGGATATCCAATCTTGGTACTCAGCACCAATTGTTGGAAGTTAGCCTTAATATGACCTAGTGAGTATTGGGCATAAGCCTTTCCTAAGTACTGATAACTAAGCTCAGAGGCAACGTATTTGTTCATAACAAAGCCCAAATGTGCGTCTCCAGCAAGGTGAATAGTCTCGTTGTTATAGGCTGATTTATTTTTAATCTCACCATAATCACCAATCCCAATAGATCCACCTAAATACCAATTTTGCTTAAAGTCACCTTCAAATGCTTTTAAAGGAAGGCTTATAGATATAAAAATTAAAATACAATATATATAACTGTTTTTTTTCTTCATATTTACTCACCAATCATAATTAATTCCATACTTTTAAAATTCATACCCAAATGACTTAAATTTTTTACACAAAAAATTCGATATGTGGTCATTTAGGTATTACAATTAATATTCATTCAGTCTTAACAAATTAAGTTAAACTGCAATTCTCTAAAGAGGCTCATCGGATATGATAAGTTCTACAATTTCCCTTAGGGATTTACTCATAATCCTATTGTCCATATATTTAAATATATCAATACCGTAATCATCCATTATAAAAACTTGCAGCTCAATTAGATCCATACTGTCCAAGCCAAATATTTCTAATGCATGATCAGCATCTACTTCTTCAGGCTTAGAAAATTCCGGTCTGATAGTAAAAATAAAGTTACACACATATTTTAATAAATCAGTTTCACTGACCATATTCTTATCTCCATAATTTATTATTAAGCAATGAAAATTTCTTTTTGATTAAATCAAAAAATATCTACAACAAATATCAATGCAATTGATAACCATATAATTTAAAACTTTGTCATTTTATGAGGCATCGTGGATCAGAGTTTTCAACTCCTGGTTTGCGGCCATAAAGTAAAGTCTTATCTGGTCACGGTTCGTAATGTCGCCATGTTGAATATCGCTAGCAATATTGTCGATGTCTCCTACGATAAAACTTATAGAGTTAGCAACCTTGCCTACTTTATCCATAACGTCACTCAAATCTTGGGTGAAGTACTGCGTTTGTAATAAAAAGGACTCTTGCTGATTGATTTGATTCTGTGTTGCCCTAACCTGCGACTCTAAATGGTGGACTTTATCCTGAGCATTCGAAATAAGCACTGCTAACGCAATTAGACCAGGTATGCCAAAGATACCGAGGCCTATTAGGTAGTATTTCTGCTTATTCAGTGCATCCAGTTCCCGCTGTTCACCATCAAGGTTAGATTGAAGCCCAGCAATAGTGGCTTTCAAATCTACGGTAATGGTTTGTAACGCTTGGCTGTTCTCAGCGATAGTCTTATTTGCTTGTCTCACTTGCTCCAAACAATCATCCACAGCCACCTGCGTCGACTTTGCCTCTTGTTGCACGTGGTCAACAAAGCTTTGTAGCTCTACATCCGTTTCCGTATCTAGTATCGCCAGTTGGTTATTGATCTCATCATCTATCGAGTCGACAAACGATAGGGCATCAGCTTGCATACTTTGTATTTGGGGGACAAGATGATTAACGGTCGTTTCCATACTTTGTTGGATGGTAACGGCATTACGAGGCAAGCCACTGAATTGAGCAATCACTTTTTCAGAAGCCTGCATGTTGGCAATAGCTTGTGACAAAATGCCATCAGTTTTGGTACCCATAAAATTCTCCGAACGACCCCAAAACGCCTGTCTTAGGGTCGATTAACAAAAGATTAAGCGGCTAACCCGTTAACATAATCAGCGAGAGTCGCATTGCTCGGTACAATGACTGGGCTCACACCGGCCATTTGTGCCTTGGTAATGTTGATGTCAGTGATGACATCTTTTACAACCGTGTTAGCGGCCATTAGCCACATCTTGCGAACAGCATCGGGAGATTTGATACCAGTACTAATGTCTTTGCTCAGCATGTCTAAATCAGAGGAAAGTGCATCCCAAGAGTTGCTCATTTGAGAGGCAGCCGTAACGGCGTTCTGAGCTTGGTTTTGAAGGCCCGCAAAACCACTACTAATTGCAGAAGCAATGTTGACTTCTGCTGTTAGCGTTGAGCGTTGTTGATAAAGCGCTTGGCGCGAATTTAGTGAGTCTTTCAAAATCTTAGCACCAGCCGCAATGCCTGCGGTACCTGCTACCATCATAGCAACACCACCAATAACCACAGGCGTTGATGTCCCAGCAGTAACAAAGTCAGCCACTGCGCCGATCGCAGTAACGAACGCACCGCCGACAATTAAAAATCCGCCCGCCACAATGCTGGCAATAGAACCACTAACAGCGGCATTCAGTGAATCGATTTCGCCACTTAGTTTATTTAGGACACCATTATCACCGCCTACTTTGCTGTTTAGGTTTGTCACTACCGCTTGGAAGTTACCCGAGTCCTGAACCAGCGAGTCATGCAGACCCAGGATCACAAGGCGTGTGTTACTTGATACTTCTTGGTATTTTCTCGCTTCATCTCGAAGCACCGCTAGTGCATCAAGCCACTCCTTTTTTGTTGCGCCTTCAGGACACATAATTGGAATCGTTTGATATAGCGCAAAGTAGTTAGAAATATTGGTAATGTTGTCAAAGATCTCTGGTTGAATGGTATTGAGGTATTGATTGGCGTGGCCTTTTGCAGTGGCCAAACCCGCATTAATTTTCGTTTGGTCATCATGCAGGTCAGGGAATTTGCCAAAATCAACTGGCACTTGCTGCAGTACACTGTTGCAGTAGTTTTGAATTTGAAGAGCCTGTGAATTTTGAGCGACCATACCTTGGTCAATGGCAACGGCTGTTCCTGTAAGCATATTAGTTTCCTTTGAGAGTTATTTAGGGTGATTAAGATTTGTCGTGTGGGGATTAATTGGTTATTCCGGCATATACCGCTTTGATGTTGTCAATTTGATCGTCAAGCGCGTTCCACTCGATATCTCCGAGTTCCAGAGCATGAATCACATTCAGGATTTCTTGTTCAGTGCTCGCACTGGCGACAATGGTGGCCGCCGCCGCAAATTGGTCAGCAACGTTGTTCCAATGCGTCTCAACATTGGTCCAGGCACCGTAAGTTAGTGCTACCTGATCTATGAATAAATCGTTCTGAGCTTGAATGGATTTTGCTGCGCTCAATAAGCTATTTTCTTCCGCTAGATCTTGATACAGCTCGGCCAATCTCTCATTGTTTCTTGCCAATTGACGGACGGCCTCGCTCGCCTCTGTTGTACCGTCCATGATGCTATTGATGCCTGAGATGATGTACTGCGTAGAAGGCTTGGAATGGTCGGATTCAAGTTCACCATCCTCCGAAGACTCCCCTTTTGGCTTGCCGGTGTGATCAACTTTTATCGAAGCAATAATGGCTACGCCAATTTTCCCAATCCCTTCGCCAACCTCTTTACCGCCGTCGATAATAGCTTGAATGTTGGCTGAAATTTCTTGGTTGAGCTGCGTAATCTCTTCAACTTTTTGCTTGATTTCTTGATTCAACGCCTGTTCGATATCATTGATAACCTCAGTGTATCGAGCGTCGATATCGCTCAATTCTGTATTCATAACGCCAAACTTTTGAAAAAGAAGTTTGCTTTGTATCGCATTAGACTCGGCTTCACCTTTTAGGGTGTTGAACTCTTGAGCAATCATGGAAGCATTTGGCAGAAACCCATCCGTCCCTTGCTCGCGTAAGATACTTCTTAGTGCACTTGCAAGAGCGGAGAAACTCGATCCGAGAGTCAAGTCAGAGATCAGTTCTGACATGTTAGCGTTTGTATAAACGTGGGCTTGCATCTTCAGTTGTTCTTGAAAAGCTGCTGACTTGACCGCAAGATCTGAGCTGAGGTGATCAGAGTAAAGTTCCTCTTGATACTGCAGTAAGTTGGCGTATTTCTGGTTCAACAACGCGCGCTCAGAAGAACTCAGGTAATCCGTGAGCAAATCTGAGCAGCCAAGATACAGCTCCCCTTTATTAAAATGAGTTATTTGAGTGTTCATGATTGTCCTTATGTGGTTATGTATACGTGTAAAAACATATTTATCTAAGATCAAGAACGTAGATAATATAGAATTGTTAATAATTTTATATGATGTTATACTTTAAAAAAGCATTTCATATTAAATGAATGATTCAAAAAACAATTCAATTAAAATATAAAATCAACCATTAATTCTCTTATCGGTCAGTAAATTAAGATTGATAACACTTCCATATTAAATATAAAATCACGTCATCGACACGAAGTTAAAATATATTTATTAGATTTCTTTAAGATCAAAATAGGCATAGCTTAGATTATAGGTAATTCGTTTATATCAGTCTTATTAAGTCATGACTGGCCCCAAAATTATATCAATTTCGATACCTAAAGTTCTTTGAAGAAAAACAAAGATTCTAAAGGCACCGTGGTTAACCGAAGAATTAAAAATGAAGTATTTTTTGATATCGCATTAATATTTTAAAGGCATATAAAAACCATCAAAATATTTTCATTTCTTATTATTTTATTACATGAGTAATATCGATAATAGGATGATACATAGCTGAAATACCATATTTCTTCTTTCCATTCACCTCGTTCGACAGCAAATTTAGCCTAGTTACCTCCATCTTTTGGATAGCTCTGAAAGCCCCTCTGACTCCAGAAGTATATCGAGGGTTTTGACGAAAACATCATCTTCATGAAAAATATGGCTTTCAATTTTTAATATTGATAGGTTGAGTAAATATATCCGTTATAGTTACAGTTATTTTATTTACGATAAGATAAGATTCACACTGCATAAAATGACAATTGAGTCTATTTACTGGAGGATTAATAATTCACAGCGATACAGTGGGCGCTTCTCTGGTATGAAATTCTATCCTTACTCTAATAAAGTTGTCATCATGCTCAGCCTCAATACTTTTAATGGTTTTTTCCGATGCTAAGGCAACATTGATATCATCTTTAGGCAAAAATGAGTCGTTTAAGGCTCCAGGGGTGAGCCTCTTTATCTTTAACTTGGCTTCTGTTAAGCACTCATCCTTATAATTGCAGACCCTAAAGGTATTGATACTAGGGACCAATACCCTACTTGCTAAGTGGCTTTTATCTAAATAAATAACGCCATCTGGTACTCTTTCGTCTTTATACAGGCGAACATACATATAATGATTAACAATACTTTTTGAGAGATAAGTAATTTCATCAGTGATGGTTTCTGAGTTTTTATAAACCTCATCCCGAGCCATTTCTCTAATGATATTACTCACGTCTACTTTTGCCTTATCAAACAAGTAGTGCCCTAAATAATCCGCAATAAAAACCAGAGCAGAGGCTACCCCTCCAGATAATAGCGTTTTCACTTTAAGATCCATCGCCACACCTTATCAATAGCCAGAAAACAAAGTAAAATGTACACCTTGCAACCCTTCTGGATTATAGTCAGGATCCTCACTCATTCTCATATATACTGAAGGGTGAATAACTGGAAAAATTGAACCATCTGTGACGATATGATCATCTTTAAGTACACATACTTTTCGACTCTCTAGTGTTAACAAACAAAAGAGCCCTTTTCTCTTTTTGTAGTGAATATGGCTCAACTTGTTTGGCTTTATAGTAAGATCAGAGTCATCAATGATATCTCGGTATACCATGGGTAGCGACTCATCTAACGAAAGACTTTCTGAATCGAGTGGGAAAGTTGGCAGCATTTGAAGTTTCATAAGGAACAACAACCATTCGATAGCATTTAACATGGTCAAGTCGGATAAGCCATCATTTAAAAATCCCCCTCCTATATCGGAATGAACACCTGAAAACCAAATTTCGTCCACTCGTTCAGGATCATGGTTCAGTAAGCTTGGTTGAAAAGCAAGACGATGTTCATCAATACTCACCATATGTAGAGCTTTATTCACAATTGGAGATAGATAAAAATTTTGATGGTATAAGGTTTCACAACTTGGCCTAGAATCATCACTTAAATCAGGAACACCGTCACTAATGACCGTGTCAAATAAACACAAGAAAACGCAAGGTTGTACATAATAGCCAGCGTATTCTTCTATTAATGTAACAAATTTCCTTGCGATGGCCGCCCCTCGAGAAAACCCTGTAATAATAATCTTGTTGCCTGCTGTGTACACACTAGCAAAGTCATCCATAGCTTTATTTAAAATATCTTTTTTATCCCCCTGAGAGAAAGCAAATATGGCCTCAAAAGCATTATTGATTGTATTACTATAAGTACCAATACCTTGGTAATAAAAACTCGCCTTGATATTTTCTCTACTGGATCTTCCGTATCGATGATCCTGGTGTAACCCTCCTCCAAATAAAAGATGAAGCTTTAGGATATTGGATATACTCTCACCTTTTTTTTCAGCATCATATGAAGAATTCAAGGGTTCGTTACCTGTACCATCGAAGTTAAAAATAATTGTATTACACATTATACTCACCACCTCCTTTTAGTAAAAAAGCATCAATTAATACTAAAACATAATAATTGCCTTGCTAAACATGAGTCACTTATAATTGCTTAACATCTTGATATACAATTAACTTTCTCATCATTCCGATACGTTCACTACTATTGATTTCACGACACATTATTGAATAAAAGCAATTATTATAATCAACACCTTCAATAACATCGTTTGAAGCTTTTTTTAATTGGCTAATACATTCAACCGGAATGGTCGCCAACTGATTAGATGAGCGAACAAAATATGACACTCCACTTAAACACAGGATTTGTGAAAACCTTAACTGTGAATAGTCAAATCGAACAAAAAGGTAGTTTTCAAATAATGGAATATTTTTTTTTCTAAACTTTCCAGGTCTGTCCTTGCGTGCTTTACTGATGTTCAACATAGGCTGAAAAACTTCAACATCGAATCCTTCAAGTAACCGAATTAAATTTTTATTATTATTTTTACCAAAATCACAATAAAGCAGAAACCATGCTTCCATTCAAAGTCTCCATGATTAATCGCCAAAATAGCTCCGCCGAAATTGTGCCCAATTTGGCTCAACCTCACACATATAAAACTTATTGCATACTGGATAGTATACCTGCCTAGTAAGCAGGTCCGAGTTAATGTATAATTTCAACAAATTATAGACGAGCGAATACAGAGGACCTGCCTAGGCTAAAAAGTCCACTTTTAAGCATAAAATTTTTAACCCTCAGCGAGCATATTTCGACAAAACCGAAAGATCCTAAGTAGAAATAAGGACCTTAAATTTTAAAAATCAAGCATCTTATACAGTTATAATGTTTTTTACCTTTATGTTTATTAGAAAGAACTTAATTAAATGTGAGGCTTTTTTGTGAAAATCACATTATTAAGAATGAAAATGTTAGCTAGAAAGAGGTAAACCCTATTTTAGTATTAGTAGATATAGCGAGATTCCTGTGGAGTTTGCTAAAAACTTCCATAGACATCGATTTTTAAATACTTTTATATTAAGTTTTATTCTTTTTTGAACCATCTAATTGGAACAGTATTTTTTACTCCAACTTGAAATAGATTTTTTTCACTTCCTGGTTCGATTATAGATTGAAGAAAGCAGTTACCTGATACAGCATAATTAACATCTTTTTTTATCTGAATTATTTCGGTCAAGGGTATAATCTCTGGTCGAGAGAGTACTCTTTCGATAATTGATTTGTACTTTGTTACTGTCTGTCGACAAAGTTTAGATAATCTTGCTATAGCGGTATAGGTTACTTTTTCTTTATTGGCTACAATCTGTTGTGTGGCTATGAGGATTTTTTTTGCATTATTGAATTTACGCTCCTGGTGAGTTCTCCTTGCAGACAATGATTGCCGATGGGCTTGAGGCAATGTATTGTCGAGATTCATTATGCCTCGGTTAAAGCACTCATTTCTTATATATTTTTCCCACGTCCAACGTGCCACACTTTTTGTTGTTGCTCTAATTTCACTGAGACTAAGATTGCAATTATAGCCTTGAGATATAAAGTCGTTACATTTCTCTGCATATTGCTCTAAACGTAACTTAAAAGCTTCATAGTGACTATGTTCTCTATCATATTCTACAATGCTGTATGCATAATGACGTAATTTTTCAAACAAGGTGCAATTGCGCGATCCGCCTATTTCTGCTTTGCCTTTTTTCTGCCAGCTAGGGAGAGGTTCAATATCAACATGAGCAGCAAGTTCGGACAGTTCATAAATGTAATCATGAAATTCGGTGGTGCACCAAATTGGGTGATGTGGTGTCTTTGCAATTACTCCCGTATAGGAAGGATCAGCATCCATCGTTTTTGCCATTGCTTTATAAACAAGCTTCATGAACCTAACAGGTTTCTTTCTAGCATTATTACTGATACAAACAGGAACAATGGCATAAAACAAATGAGCCGTATTCTTATTTCTATCACGAACAACAAAATTAGGAGTTGGTAAATTCCGATCATCCCATACATTAGGGTTAGAATGGTCCAAGTCAAACACTAACCAAGAAATCATATCAGCGCGATTAGCCTGCATATATGGTTTTTTAATTGCGTAGTCTCTAGGACGAATATATGTTGCGACTTTAGTATCACCGCACCGAGAAAAATATGGTGCGGTATCTAGAAAACGCTCCATCGCTAGATGACCTATGTGAGAGTGTTCTTTCTGTATTTGATTAATCATAATTATAACACACGCAGCTTACGTATAAACTGTCAGCAAGAATAATTGCGAACGTTGGGTTAATGAACATTAGATAAATATCTAAACTTCATCATTAGGTTATAATGAATAACATCAAAAACTAAAAGTTCCATTAGCGAAATAGATTAACTAAAGAAATATACTCACTTAATTAATATTGTCTAGCTTTATTTTTATTAACCTTTAACAGAACAACACCGAGTAGCTACTAACAATATCATTTTTACCATGAAATTGACAATTAGGAAAATAAAAAGACCTTGAAGGTTTCCTGAAGATAAAATAATTTCATCTAGTAGATTAGCATGACATACTTCAAGCTACTTTTGACAGAATCATAAAGTAAATTTATTTAATATTCAATATCTTGATTTTACATATAATTCAGATATGAAAAATAATATTAGAGTAACTAATATATCTGCGAAAATATCGAATTAAAACCAAGGGCGAATGCACCTATTACTATAAGAAGAAAATATATGTATAATGTAGTCGATGCTAAAGTTGAATCTTATGTTTTTAATACTAGTTTATCTACATGTAATGTACCTTAAAAAGGACAGCGAGACTCTAACACAACCAATACCCTATTAACTAAAATCTGGCGCGAGACAGGAAGATTTGAACTTCGCACTTCAAGCAACTTATCAGGAGCCAGCATAGGACGAACTGCACCAACTGGCCCAGTTTTTGTAAGAAGGTAAACTGGCTTTCTTTAAAAATTGAAGGTGTTTCTAAGGGGCCTATCTGCGCATCTCAAATCGCGAAGGTATTGCAGAACTCATCCATAAAAACAGAGCTCTCTGCTCCCCACCATGACGTAACCAAAAATCAAATTGTCCCTTATTTAACACCCTTACTCCTCCATGGCCTTGAATCGTTGACCAAACCAACTTTCGTAATTTGAAGCAATCAATCGCTTCGATAAGCTTTTTAATTAGAACATGGCCAAATTCAAATGAATTAATAACGGTATCACTTCTGATACAGGATAGGTGTATATGAATTAACCAGCGATAAATGGTGGAACACCTCGTTCAGCTGAAATTGGCATAGCTCATAGCGGTAGAGAAATACCAACTGGCGATCCATAAGAAAAGTTAGGGGTAAAATGTCACCATTTGAATTCAAACTTGGTCATAACATATTGCTCAGTAATGGATCATAACTAAACGTTTTTACAACAAACCCCGTTATAAAGAAAAATAAGCCTGAAGATCTTCGATAAAAACTTTAACCTTTTTTGGTGTATTGCTGCGTTCACGATACAATGCATAAACAGCTCTCTTTGATAACTGGTAGTCTTTTAGTACCTCAATTAATTGACCATTTTTCAGTTCTTTTTCTGCTAATTCCCTTGGAAGCATTGCCACACCATAATTTTTCTTTAGTACCTCTTTTACAGCTTGCACACTATTAACAGAAAGCGATGGTGCAACCTGTATAGCCTCTTGGTGCCCTTTTCTAGTAAACAGCCATGTTTTGTAATTTTTCAAGTTTGGATCTTCTACAATTCTGTGTGAATGCAAATCCATCGGTTGTAGAATTGGAGTTGTATTATGCAAATAATCTGGTGACGCACAAATAATATTGCCATGTTCAGTAACCTTTTTGGCCACTAAATCCAAATCTTGCTTAACTAATTGCCCTGACCGAATTGCAACGTCATAACCTTGTGCTGAAATATCATCGAGACCATCATCAAGAAGCAAATTCATCCTTAATTTAGGGTATTTAATACTAAAGTTACATATAAAGGGCATCAGTAAAATTTCAGTCAGACCGTTGGGGGCAAGAATATTTAAAGTTCCAGACATCTCATGACTAGCAAATCTTACAGCATCATTTAGCATCTCGAGTTGAAAAATCAGAGTATGTGACTCTTGATAGTATTGATATCCTGCATCAGTGAGAGAAATAGTTTTTGTTGAACGATTCATCAACCGAGTTTCAAGATAGCTTTCAAGATCGCGCACATTACGACTGACAAGAGATTTAGATACTCCTAGTTTCTTGGACGCACTCGTAAAACTGCCTTCTTCTACTGTACTAATAAATGATTTAATTAACGTTAATAAATTCATAACCACAACCATTGTTGACTATTTGTAGACAGACTATCAACCTTTTTTAGCCTATTCAATGTTCATTATTTAATGAATAATAGAATTAATTCAACAACTAACTAAAAGGTAAAATTATGACAAGTAAACAAGTTCAAACTGTTAAAGATTACTTTACATTTTGTGTTGATGGTAAAGCAACAGAGCGCGTGGGGGAGTTTTTTGCTGAAGATGCTCTAATTCACCGACCAGATTGTGGTAACACTTTAAAAGGATTAATAGAGTTTGAGGCTAAGCTAAAGTCTTGCGTGACCGAACGATATGAAAGCCTAGAAACAAGCTTTCAACGTATTGTTGAAGCTGGCGATCAAGTTATTGTCGCATTGACTCACAGAGCAAAGAATGCCAATACTTGGATGGATTTCGATGTATCGGGCAAAGACTTAACCTGGACAAGCCTTACCTACTTCCGATTTAATGAAGCAGGCAAGATCATTGAAGAAATCGTAGAGCGCAACGAGCTAAATATGGCCACTCAGCTGGGGTTAAAAATATCCCAATAAATGAAATAAAGGTGTAAAATAGACATAAAGGACACAATATGTGTCCTTTTTTAGGAACCTTTAGAAAAAGAGCTTGTAGCAAAGATATTGAAAAAATCGTTGCGGAAAATGGATTTATCTTGCTCCCTCAGCTTCTTCGGAAAGAGGGGTACTAGGAATGAATCCGTTTTTGTGAGCAAAAAATGAAAATCAATACTACTAAGATCAAGAACTCAATTCAGCATACATTAGCGTCTATCCACTACCTTAATGATCTTTTGGCTTAACGTCGATTTAATCAATTCACCTAGACTGACACAGCCCACCTTCAACTTTAAGGCACCTTTAAATTCATCAATCAAAAACAATGCTTCAAGGCGGTGAGTTAACTGCTGTAAATCACACTCGGAAGAGTTTACAAGTAACCGGATATCAATCACCTCTACACTGTTTTCACTTTCAAAATATTGCACTATTTGCCAATCTAAATAACTTTCTAATAAATGGGCAACAGCTTTGAGCTCGATGTTTATATCAGCGTAGGATAACCATTGTTCATTCCTGCCTTTCACTTCAAGTAAACGATATTGTTGATTATCAAAATCGAATATCGACAACTTACCAATATCACCTATAGAATATCTGACAACAGGAAAACGCTTTCTTGATTTTATCGTTACAACAATAGCACCATAGCCATATTCATCTGGATCGATAATTTCAACATCAGCGATCTCATCAACAATAATAAATTGATTTTTTGATAAAAATTTTGAATTATGGAATGCCCAAGGACCTGTTTCTGCTGAGCCATAAACTGAATAGATGTCTGGGTTATCAAATGCTTCCATAATAACATGTTCTTGGGCAGTAAATAATGGATTAGAAGCATAAAGTACCGCCGATTTTGGCCTTATTAAACCACGGCTAACACAATGATAAGCATAATCAGCCAAGATAATTGGGGGGCCTGCGATGATATCTGGACAAAAGTATTCAATTAGTTTATCCACGTCTTCATTAGTACAATTAGAGCCAATTGGTAAACTCGTTACGCCTGAATCTGTTGCAAGTTGATTAAAAAGTTCTAATGAACGATACATGTTCGTACCCGTAAATAAATTAGCCATAATATGGTTGTCATAAAACGGGCCTAAAAAAGGAAGTGACAATGCTTTGGCCATCAACTTGCGCTGCAAATTCATCTCTTTATTATCCCAAGGAAAGAAGAAACTTTTTGAACTCGCATCCGTTGAGCCGCCAGTAGGTGACCAATAAACAGATTGCCAAAATTTATCTGTTGGTTTGAACTTTTTTCTTAGATATTCAATCGCGACATCATAATCATCCTTTTTTAGTACAGGACATTCCCAAAAGTGATCCAC
Source organism: Vibrio sagamiensis NBRC 104589 (assembly GCF_007990935.1). Classification (GTDB taxonomy): domain Bacteria; phylum Pseudomonadota; class Gammaproteobacteria; order Enterobacterales; family Vibrionaceae; genus Vibrio; species Vibrio sagamiensis. Next base: position 9,195 of record NZ_BJXJ01000039.1, on the reverse strand, counting down.
ATCATTTTTAACTAAGATATTGTAAAAAAAATTATTTTTTAAGTCTTTAACAAACAAAACCATTACCTCCTTGTAAACTGACGCCCATAGAGATTACATAAAAAACAACCAGAAATACATATACATGCACCTATATAAAAGATTAAAAAAGTGACTGGACTGTTCCTTAAATTTAAAAATATAATCATCATTAAAACCGAGCAGAAAAAGAAACTATATGAGATACCAATAGCTAAATTCACCTTATTAAACAATCTAAGAATATAAAATAAGGATTGACGAATAAAATCAAAGAAAATCAGTATCAAAATTAAGTAAGCTTCTTGGCTGGCTACTTTATAAGAATCACCACTTAGATTAAAAATTGACGTTAGTATAATTCCTAAACATGGGATTAAAATCAAAGAAACTAATATTGAGTACTTCAATGCACTTTTTAAAATGTAATTAATTACAATTATCATGGCTTTTTTTGATTGCTTTATTGATTGATATTTAGGTAAAGTAATCATAATTCCATTAGAAAAGCCAGTGATCCAAAATGAGGTGAATAAAAATATTTGTAAACTAACTTGAATAGCAATCACGTAGTGTTCTTGGTAGGTAAGAGTCAATAATATGATAATAGCAATGACAATAGCATCAGATGCATACACGACTGACACTTTGCAGCCTTCATAAATTAAATTAACTATCTTTGTTCTATTTATTCCCTTTAAATAAGAAAATAAATCATAGGTCACAACTTCCTTTTTAATCGAAAAATACAAGAGATGAAAAAGGTTATACACAAACCCTACTCCGCACCCTATTGAAAAGCTAATAATCGACAGTTCAAAAAAATAATGAATTATTAAAGTAAATAAAATACAGAGCACAAAAGTGATTATGTTGGTTTTTCTTATGATAGATGTATAAGAATGCGATAATAAAAAATAGCGTAGTGTCGTTGAGAATATGAATGGTATCAAACCAAATAAATAAGTGATTATAAACTTCACACTGAGCTCACCATGCGTTTGGCTCGAGATAAACATAAAAACAGACATAAATATGATAACAGCACATGAAATCATACAGCTAACAGTAAAGAAACTTGCTAAGCATTGTTGATATTCTATATTATTTTTAGCTTTTGCAACCTCCATACCAATAATACTCAACATTCCAAATATGACCATATTAACAACATTGATAATTGACATAACATAAGATAAAATCACGATTCCTTCTGTGGAAACTCGGGTTGCAAATATTGTCGCAAACAATCCACGACCATAGGCAAAGATATTAACAAAAAAAATCGTTACCGCTATCTTTTCTGTCTCGGATGTGATTTTACATAAAACATGCCGCAACCGCATACCCTCCTCTTGATAGAGCGACGATCCGATCTGGCGAGGTACGAAAGTAGCCTGTACCTTGATACAAGCCATTTAAACTCAAAATCATGCCAACACTACGGCAAGGTGTATATTCATTATTAAAAAATATATCTATCTTTTTTTGCGTAAGGTAGGGCTGAACAACATATAAATCATTCATTACTGATATGACATGTTTAATATCGGAAATTGGAGTTTCAGAACCTATATACATGCCATCGCCTTTACCACTCAAACACTTTTTAAGAACCCAATTACTTTTATTTTTTAAAATTTCATTTTTTACATTATCAATTAGATAAGTAGGAATAATATGCTGAAGTAAATACAATGTATCTTGCTCATTGAGATAACGTGACATGATCTCAAAATCTGATAAACATACGAATAACCTCTTATCATGAACAATCATTATCGTTCTGATATCATTGACATAGTTTACATTTAATATGATATTCTCAGCTATACGTGGATCCAAATTATCCAGCTCTGATTGATGTAATTCCATAATAAGTTGTTCACAGTCAACACCTTTGCCTTTTAAAGAATTACCTTTCAAGTATAATTCACTTGGTTTAATATCAATAACATTTACATTTTTATAGCGTAGATAACTCTTTAGTGTATTAATATCATATCCTTTTTCTTTATCTCGCAATATAAATATAGGCTTGGCTAAATCAAATTTCGATAAGTAATTATCTACGATTTCCATCAATTCATCTTCAAACTTCAATATACCAGCATAATCTTCCGTTAACTGTTGATTTAAGTAATAAGTTGAAATAAAGCCATTAAATGTAAATCGAGCGTTAACTTCGCAAAGTTTAATATCACCACTTTCAGAGAATAAAAAATCTGGCCTAATAGAGAACAAATGATAAGGTTTATGAGTCGATAGTTTTATTAGTTTCTTTTGCTTGCTAGTTAAAGGGAGTATTTTTTGAATTTCCTCATCTATAAAATAATTTTCTACGATACTTTTAATTGCTTTAATTAGTACATCATGTATTTTTTTTATTTCATCATTAATACTTGATTTAATCATCAATGGGAATGGACTAAAATCTTTCCCATAATAATTGAGATTCATTTTACCCGATAAGTTTATAATAAACTTCTTATAAATTTCAGAATAATCACTTAAATTATTATTTGGAGTTTTATGCTTCATATATCATTCTCTTATATTTATAATTAGCCTAAACCATTGAATAATGTCTATCTATAAAAAACCTTATCCTCATTAGGTGCCTATCTTTATCTATGATTTTAGTTCTTGCATGTAGGTATCTTCTATTATCTAAAATGAGAATTTGATTATCATTGAGCTCAAACCATCGATTTAAAAAAGGGGATTTACATAGTTGATCAAATTCATCAAGTGCAATTTTTAAGTTTTCACTTAAAGATGACTCAACGATTAACTCCTTACGGTATCTCACATTTAGATTTGCATCTATAATATGTGCATTAATTGTTTCGACATCCCTTTTAAATTCAAGAGGAACTTTAATCTCTACAGCTTCAGTTTGTAGTGTTTTTATCGATGATTGACTAAGGTGCTGGATAAGTGTCGATGCATCAACAAATAAATTTTTCCCTCCTCCTAATTTATCCGATCGAATACATTGAAGTGCGAAAAAATTAGGAACATGTCGTTCATATGAACAATCCGTATGCAATACAAACTCATCAAGTTTATGTGAACGCGCTAATACTTCATTTCCATTAATTCCACCTTGCTTAATGTGCCATATAGCATCTTCATCCGAACTATGAGTATGAGCTCTCCCTAAAGTAGAAACTATTTTTTCCAAGATAGATGTATTTTTATTATCAAATCCAACATCAATAATTAGCAATCCAATTTTATTTAAAATGAAGTTGTATAAATCGATTGGTATTAAAGCATCAGCACTATCTAACTTATGAAAGCACATTTTTGGTAATTTTAAGCTTTGATAACTTTCCATCACCTTTAATTCTGCGTTACACATCATTTATGAATAACTCCATCAAAATTCTACTTTATCTCGTAATTTTTACTCACTATCATTCCTATTGAATGTTGCTTATGCCCTTGAACCTTTGATGGCTCTATAAGTAAACAATAATAAAAACAATAATAAATCTTTGAAAATTAACTACTTAACATGCTAGTAAAGATTAAAAATGTTGGATGAAATGTTTCTAAAAATGTGATCAATAAAGTAAAAATAGTTACTGATTTCGAAAATGTTCGTAACTATAAAATTTTAAATAGGATTGATCACAAGCCATCAATTTATTGTTCTGTTTGAATAAAAATTAAGCCTGTTTACCTTGATTTTGTCTTCAGAACCACTCGCTATTATGAGACTTTTCTTATCAGCCATATCAATTTCTAGAATAGATTTTATTGTCATTAAAGACGGCACTATTTGATACTGTTTAGCCTTAGTATTTCACAAACAATGGCACAAAACTTATACAGTTGATTAGGTTTTATACGGCAATACGGCAGTGTTCCTCAAAGGTATCTATTTTGTATCCTCCAGTAATTTTAAACAACAAACCTATTATGAAAGCTAATGCACTTTAAATGATTAATAAGGCATACAATTAAGGATAGACCAAGCTATAATTATCCATTTATGCGATCCAGCTAGAATTATTGCAGATCTACCGCCAATAATTAGTGATTTTATTATTAACATAAAAAATACATTCCTGTTGTTTTAACGAACGAATAAAAGAAAGGCATCATTATCTGACACTTTTTAGATTATTATTTTTCTTTTCATATTGATAGCTGTTTATATTCTTATTTCTAATCTAAAAAGAAACTCAGATAAGATTGATCTGATTTATACTTATCAACAATATAAAATCCATAGAAATAATGTATTAAACAAAAAAATCACAGATTTTGCTTATAGTTACAATGTTGTAACAGATAATTCATAGCGCTATAGTCCCGAACTTAAAGAGTGAGGTATTTTTACTCACCTAACAGGAGAAATTACTAATGATTACTAATGATGCTGTCATCATGGGCATATTGGCTGTTATACTTGGCGTAGTTTTTATTACTGAAAGTAGCCAGAATAGTGCACTGAAAAAGTTTTATTCGTTTATTCCAGGTTTATTGTTGTGCTACTTTCTTCCCTCTCTATTGAACAGTTTTGGTATCATTGATGCGTCAAGTTCCAAACTGTATTTTGTTGCTAGCCGTTATCTTTTACCAGCAGCTTTGGTTTTATTGATCATTTCTGCAGACATTCCAAAAATTTTGGGGTTGGGTTCAAAAGCAGTAATAATGTTTTTGACCGGAACAATGGGCATCATTATCGGTGGTCCACTTGCTATTTTGATTATTGACCAAATAAGCCCTGATTTAGTATCCGGTGATGTATGGAGAGGCTTAACAACCGTTGCCGGTTCTTGGATTGGCGGTGGCGCTAACCAAGCTGCAATGAAAGAAGTATTTGAAGTGGATGACCAGCTGTTTTCAGCCATGATCACCGTTGATGTCATCTGCGCTAATATTTGGATGGCCGTTTTACTTATTTTGGCAGGACGTCAAAAGAAAGTGGATGCATGGTTAAAAGCGGATACATCCTCGATCGAGGAAATAAAAGATACTGTTGAAAAATATGAGCAAGAAAATGCTCGTCCAACCACAACAACAGATTTGGTAAAAATGTCAGCTATCGCATTTGGCTTGACTGCTATTGCTCATTTTTGTAGTGATCTCATTGCACCTTGGGTCTCGAATAACCATCCAGAACTGGCAAAATATAGCCTGACTTCTGGCTTCTTTTGGTTGATTGTTATTGTTACTTCCCTTGCTCTTATTGCATCATTCTTTAAATCATCACGAACGCTAGAACACAGTGGTGCATCAAAAGTAGGCTCGTTATTTATCTATATACTTGTTGCTACTATTGGTATGCAAATGGATGTAACAGCCATCTTTGACAACCCAGGATATTTCTTCATTGGCATCACTTGGTTATCAATTCATGCAATTATTATGATTGCTATGGCAAAGCTAATCCGTGCACCTCTATTCTTTATGGCTGTTGGTAGTCAAGCCAATGTAGGTGGTGCCGCCTCTGCGCCAGTCGTTGCAGCTGCATTTCATCCAGCTTTGGCACCAGTCGGTATCTTAATGGCAGTGTTTGGCTACGCTCTTGGCACTTATGGCGCATATATATGTGGTTTGATTATGCAAATGGCTTCTATCGGCTAGTCAAATAATGGTAACAGAGCAGGCCTTTTCATCTAATCTTTACTAGCTGACCATGATGGTCAGCTTTTTTGAACTTCATCTCTCTATAAATATTCATGGACATCTATTTATTTCCAACAATGAATAGCCATAAGAATGTTGTTTTCGAATTTATTTTGTACCTTACTAGTCAATTGAGTTTTATATCTTTAACAGTGTCGACAAGTGCTAAAAGAAGTTAGAGATCTATGCTTGTGTTAAGTTGGTCAACTGTTGTTAATAGCATATTTTCAAGGCATTGTTTCATTTTATCTATCCTATAAGCCTCTGTATGTGCTGGTACAAGCTTTTTCTTTAAGTAATAAGGAGTTTTGATTAGATGTTGCTTCTTGCTCGTTACAACGCTTTTAGATGGCTCTGCTTGGAATTCTCTTACGATAAAAAATATATCCAAGCTTTTTTGTTCGATTTAACCTAGATTGTGATTGCTTAAAAGAAAACAAAAAATCTAATTTTTAATGTGGAAAACTGTGTAAATCTTTGATTTTCCAGTTATCCACATTAGCTATAAAGATCTATATCTTCTATTTAAAACTATAATAACTATTAAATATATAAGATCTATAGAGCTTGTAAGTTGTTGAAATTAAATGGTTAATATGGGTTTAATGATCACTTATTAGGTGTTTGCATTACACTATTTAGGTGCTAATGATCATTTTTTAGGTATATATGATCATTATCAAGGTGTAATGATGACATTATTTAGGTGTTAATGATCGTATATAAGGTGTATTAGTTACATATTTTAGGTGTTAACCTTGTTTTCAGTACACAAATTAGGTGTCTTGAACGATCTATACCGATATTACTGATAGATATTGCCCTTTATTTTTAATGTATGACATATTTTAGGTGTCAATATACTTTTTTCACCTAAAAAGTGTCGTTAAAAATAAAATGAGACCTTTATTTTGTTAGTCATAGGAGCTGCACACCTAAAATATGTCACTTAATAGTCTGGGTTATCACTAATTTCAGATAATGTATCGATCTTATCAAGGAGTGAGTCAATCTCGTCCAGATGGCTGTGTTCATCTTTTGAGTCACGGCCTAATTGTCGTTTAGATAAACTTTCTTCAACTTTGATAGCATGTTGATCTTTACCAATATATCGATATGCAATCGCTAGAGCTTCAAGCTCTGATTCATTTAATGTAATCTTATTTTGTAAACGTTTAAGTTCTAGTTCACGAATAGTTTTCAATGCGTCATGTTGATTAAGCTCTTCGACAGTGCCAAGCTTGATCCAACGAAAAAGAAATTTGATACTGGTTATCGTACGTCCTTTTTTAATGACATCAAACCCTTTCTCTCCCCCTTCTCCCTCTAAGAACAACAACTCTTTCCTGATCTGTGGGTGTTCTGTTAGCTCTTTTATACTTTCTCGTATACAACGTTTCATAAATACACTGTTATTTTTAAAGGAGCTTTTATCCTTTTTGAGTTTACCTGCTTCATCGAGCAGGCCGAAGACCCCTTTCAATTCCTCTAGTTTTTGTTGATGCATCTCAAAGCCTTTATCTTTGAAACGACTCAGTAATTCATAGAGACGCTTTGAGTATTCTTTCTTAACGTCAAAGAAGTTACGTGTATTTATTAGGGCAAAGCCTTGGTTGTATTCGATATATTCTGATTTCAACATATCGTTAGGAACCATTGTTAATGTACCGTTTTTATAAGCGATGTGCTTAAATAATGGACGATAATCAAACTCGACACCATCTTTAGCTGTTTCTACTTTGATACCAATTTTTCGGCTTGCTAAGCGGTTTGCTACAGGACTGAGATTACTCCCAATATGCTTAGACTCGACACCTAGCCATTCAGATAGTTGATGGGAGGTAAATTCATAGTGTGGAGTGCTTCGGTCCCAATCATGGGCTTTCATGTGAGCGATCATCAGAGCAAACATATCTGCTTCACGGGCTGAAAGGTCTTGTCGACTAAAGACAAGCTGATGTCCTTTCTTTATATGTTTAGGCAAGTTGTCACTAACGACTGGATAAAAGTATTCTTCGTCGCTCATCCTAAAATTCCTTAAGTAACACAATATAGGTAATTATGGCATGTTTTAGGTGTTTTGGAAGTATTTTAAACCTAAATTCTGTTATTAATGACTAAATTATGTATCTTATGCTATGTAAGATAAATGTTTTTAAATGTTAGGGTTTTGTTGTATTTGGTGAGTGAAACTCTAAGTGTTTCATCACTTCTGAGCTACAGTTGGCTAAGGTGATTTAAAGGCTAACAACATAGAGTTTGCTTTTTATATTTGTATTGGTATGGCTGCAGTAGGAGTTATTCATTACTGTTTATATTGGTAGTGTGTATTTGGTTATGTTGAAGACCTGCCCTATTCTACTTGCCTTATTGTAATTTATTGGTCGATGTTTGTAATAACGCATTCGCTATATCTGTGACGATTGGCGGTGCTTTTTTGTCATTATTCAGCCTGAATAATGACAGTTTTGAATGCTATTAAAAAGTATCCTGTGAATACTTAATTGATGTATCAACGCTTCATGAATTAGATGCGTGTTACAATGAGTGAAAACGATAGGGAAATTGAGTGTTATAGTCACAGGGTTTAGTAACATAAAAAGTGGTGACTGTGACTATTCAGAGTATTGACTTCTAAATCACAACATCAACTGAGGTGTTATACAAGTTCAGCATCTTTAAATCGATTCGTTGACCCTGAAAAATAAATAAAGATATCTGCAAAACAATATCCCGGAACATACTAAATCCACTTCCCAGTGGTACTTGATCAACTTTTACTAAACATTTATCGGTACTTACGGAAATGTCCCAATAATTTACATGTAGATTCTATTCAAAATGATCCAAATTCATAACTTTTTCCTATTTATAAAAGTTCAGTTTCTACCAAACTAGGCTTTTATATTTCCTAAATATTGGGTGTTATTATTTGTATTATCGAAACTTAACCGATGAGCTTGGATTTTTATTTTAATCGTGTTTTTTCCTAGCCAACCTTCTTCGCTTACAGCTTGAACATATTTTTTTATATGGATAATGAGATCATTAGACGTACTTTGCTTATCTAATCCTATCCTCGATTTTGCTTTCAATCCGTAAGATGGGTTGATTTACGCGAAAGTACACAACGGCAGCTTCATCAAAATCGATCCAGTGGCAAAAATTGTAGTCAGTATCGGTGGTGGTGTTGGCGGTATATTCGGCGCTGCGTATTTTGATGGTGATGGCAACTTCTATATTGGTGACAACACTAGCGGGAGAACTTACAAAGTGGATGCTTCAAACCCATTCCATCTTGCATCCCCTACTTTATCTGCAAACGTTTCAGCTGCAAGTCTTAACGATGGTGCTCGTTGTGTATTTGCATCACTATTAGGCCTTAATAGTACGGTTGATTTGGGTGATGCCCCTGATAGCTACAAAACCACATTATCAGAGAACGGGCCTTGCCATGTAATGGACGGTACCACTTATTTAGGTGCGTTGGTTGACGCCGACACCGATGGGCAAGTGGCTTCCAGTGACGAT
>NZ_BJXJ01000038.1 GCF_007990935.1 Vibrio sagamiensis NBRC 104589 | reverse complement strand
CGGATTACGCGCAAACGTTTCCATTTTATTGTTTTTTCCGTTATCTGTAAGCGAAGCACTCTGTATTCGTAACTTAAGTACTCGCTGCAAGTAGATTCCTAGTCTCGCTTCGGCTCGCTGGAATGACGTTTTTTAAATTCTGTATTCCGTAAGTGAAGCGCTCTGTATTCCGTATTCACAAAGTTTGCTCATAAACCAACGAAGTCGGTAAAACATACCGTGCATAATGTCTAGGCCCCTAGGACCTAAACCCCTATAAATTCTCTTTCCAAATCGAACATGGCTCTATTTTAGCGCGCTGAAGCTTATGGCGATCTTTTTCAGCTTCACGTTTGAATTTGTATGGGCCAAGTACCACGCGATACCAAGAGCTGCCGGCTTTTTTGACGACTCGACTGGTAATGCCTTGAAAAGCAATGGCCAGTTTACGATCTTCTGCTTGGCTATGTTTTTTATAAGCGCCACATTGCATTATATAAGGGATCTTAGAAACCTTAATTTCTTTAGCAACGACTTCAATTTCACGCTTTGGTAAGCTATCAACGTACTCCCACTTTTCTTCTGGTGGAGGCGGCAATCCCTTGACTGGTTTTACTTGGATGGTGGAAGCCGTTTGAGATTGAACGGCGGGCTCTGGAGGTTCAGGGTCGTTATTGAGTAAATAGAGTCCATAACCAAATCCACCAACGAGAAGTGTTGCTAATAAGCCACTTCGCCAAGGTTTTTTTGTGGACACTTTTTTTTGTGGCGACTTTTTTGGAGCGCCACGCCCACGTCTTACATAATCTTTATTTGCCACGGTTACTTCTAGTCATCAAGGGTTCTGTCAAATATGTTAATCCAGAATAGCATCAGAGAACACCCTATTAAGAGGAATCTGCCTAGTTTAGATAAAAATAATAGAAAGTAACAAATATCATCTACGATAGTATATTCAACTTATGGTCGTGCAAAGTTATAGAACACAGACCCTAGATATTACTAGAGTCTGTTTATCTTTCGAGGTGAAATTTGTTTGAAATAAAGTTATTTTATGTGAGGTATGTATCGCACGTTCCTCTAGTTAAATAGACCTTAAGTCTTACAAATTCCCAAGTACATTGATGTAACTTGATACGATCCTATCGTCCTGGCTGTGCAGTACTTGACCGTATGATTAATTCTGTATCGAGTAAGCGAGAACCAGAATGAATTTCTTGACCTCTTAACAGCTCTAACATCATCAAGACCGCCTGGCGACCGATTTCATAACGAGGTTGAGAAATGGTCGTTAATGGAGGATCACAAAATTGAGAGAATTGGATGTCATCAAAACCGACGATCGATAAATCCTGAGGCACACGAAAGCCGAGACGTTTGGCCTCTTGTATTGCACCAATAGCTAAAGTATCGGAGTGGCAAAAGAGTGCAGTTGGAGGATTTGATAACTCCAAAAGTTTACGTGCTGCATTGACGCCGCCTTCTAATGAAAATTCAGCAGATACATTGTATTTCTCTTGCTTTTCGATACCTGCTCGTCGTAAAGCTTGTTGATATCCTTGCTGGCGGAATTGGCACAGAGCAGCAGTCTCTGGTCCTGATATTTGAGCAATGCGCTTATGACCAAGCTGGGTGAGATAATTGACCGCTTCAAAAGCAGAAGTTAAATTATCAATATGAATGGTGGGTAATTCAAGCTCAGGGGCAAATTCACAAGCCATGACCATTGGTGGTAAGTTTTTTTGTTCTGATTTACTGACATCAAAGGGTAGATCAGTACCGAGCAACAGCATCCCATCTGCTTGTTTGGTGAACACATGGTTCACTATAGTATTGTCGTGCTTGTTTTGTTGGCCGCTACCTAATAGAACGAGGTAACCATTTTCCATAGCAGCATCTTCAATGCCACGAATGATTTCAGAAAAGTAAGGGTCACAAATGTCAGGCACTATCGCGACAATGGTTTTAGACTCATTCCTGCGTAGATTACGAGCTAAGGAATTAGGTGAATAACCAGCCTCGAGAACGGCATCTTCAACTCGTTTACGTGTCGATGATGAAACTTTTTCTGGATTCATCAATGCACGTGAGACGGTTGCAGTCGATACTCCTGCAAGCTGGGCAACATCCTTCATTGTCGCCATAGATATTTATCCTCTTGAAATATTCGCCAAAATGACGTGTTTTTTGACTCTAGTCGTTATAGTCGACTCTATTTAGACTTTACTAATTTGAATAGTCTATTCATTTCTAGCGGGAAAGTTACGGCCTGTTTAACAAAAACCATAACCTTTGTGTGATTTTTCTCACATTCAAGCCGAATTTCCCCCCGCTGCACGGATAACTAGCTGAGATCTTGAGGTTCTATGTCCAAACTCCAGCGAACTTTCTTCGCATTGGGTAATAATTCTAGTGCAGGTTTTGCACTGGTTAATATTTTTTGCATTAATGAACGCTGTTGAGTTTGTAACAGCAGCTGCCAGCGGTACTTTCCTGCGCGTTTGGCTAAAGGCGATGGTGTTGGCCCGAGTACAAGACAAGTATCATCAAACAGGGGATTTGATTCCAAAGTAAAGCGAACCTGGCGTAAAAAATCTTCAACCAATTCACTGTGGGTCGCTTCTGCTTTAAATAAAGTTAAGAAGCTATACGGTGGTAGTTGGGCGAGTTTGCGCTCTTCCAATGCGGTCATAGCAAAGTGGCGATAATCTTTCTGTAGTAGGGCTTGCAGTAAACTGTGATCAGGGTGATGGGTTTGTAAAATGACTTCACCGGGTTTGCTGGCTCGACCTGCTCGACCAGCGACTTGAATGAATAATTGAGCCAATCGTTCTGAAGCGCGGAAATCACTGCTATATAAAGAACCATCTACATCAAGTAGCGCCACCAAAGTAACGTTAGGAAAATGATGACCTTTAGCAAGCATTTGCGTACCGAGCAAAATCTGATATTCGCCTTGTCGGATTGATTCAAGCGCTTGCTCTAGGCTGCCTTTGCGGCGAGTGCTATCTCTATCAATACGAATTGCTTTGTATTCAGGAAAAAGCTCGGCAAGTTGTAATTCCAACTGTTCAGTGCCCACACCCACAGTGACCAATTGGGTTGAGCCGCACCCTTGGCATTGATGGATCACAGGTTGCTGCGAGCCACAATGGTGACAGCGAATCTCATTACTGTACTGGTGGAAGGTATAATAAGCATCACAACGCTGACATTCTGCAATCCAACCACATTCATGACACATTAAAGCAGGAGAAAAACCACGGCGATTGAGAAATAGCATCACTTGATTACCTGCTTTAAGATGTTTACGTATTTCAACAATTAATGGTGCAGAAAGCCCACTTTCAAGATAGATCCCTTTAACATCCAACACTTTGTTGGTTGTGGGGACGGCCAAGCCTGCTCGTTGAGTTAAAGTGAGGTGATGATATTTTCCAGTCAGTGCGTTATGTAGTGTTTCAAGAGCAGGAGTTGCTGAGCCTAACACGATCGGGACTTGCTCTTTATGGGCGCGCATAATCGCTACGTCACGTGCGTGGTAGCGTAAGCTATCTTGCTGTTTGTAAGAGGCGTCATGCTCCTCGTCGACAATAATAATCCCAAGCTCAGCAAAGGGGGTCAGAAGAGCTGAGCGCGTACCAATGATAATACCGGCGGCTTTGTCTCGTGCCGAAAGCCAAGCATTGAGTCGTTCAGTATCATTAAGGCCTGAATGGATGACTTCAACAGGCACATTAAAACGACGTTTAAAGCGATTAATTGTTTGCGGAGTTAAGCCAATTTCAGGTACCAGCACTAACGCCTGTTTGCCTTGCTCGAGCAACGGCTTGATAAGATTGAGATAGATTTCGGTTTTTCCTGAGCCTGTCACACCTTCTAATAAATAACAGGCAAAGCCAGTTTGACTGTTAACGCTAGCAATCGCGAGTGCTTGTTCGTGATTGAGTTTGGGCTTTTCTACATCACATTCGACTCGTTGATCCCATTTAATAATCGTTGGCTTTTTCTCTATGCGCTTGACCCAACCTTTGTCTTGCAAAGACTTAAGCACGGTGGAACCAATTTCTTGGTCGATGAAAGTTTGGTGTGGTACCGAACCATTGACCAGCATTTGTAAAGCACGATGTTGTTTAACTGCCCGACCTAAGCCCTGCATCAGTTTATCTTTGCCTAGTGGCGTGATTTGCCATTCTTGCAAAGTTGCGAAATCTGCAGGTTTACCTTTACGTAAAGCGGCCGGCATTGCGTTGTGTAAGGTATCACCGAGTGGATATTGATAGAACTGGCTGCACCAATGAAGCAAAGCATAAAGCTTATCCGGCCAGATTGGCTGATAATCTAATACCGCTTTAAGTGGTTTAAGTTGTTCTCGAGGAAATTCTGAGTGCTCGACTAAGGCGGTGACGACGCCAACTAAGGTTTGTCGACCAAAAGGCACAGAGACGCGACCACCAATCAGTGGGAAGAGATGCCCAGGAATAAGGTAGTCAAATTGCTTATCGAGCGGAACTGGCAAAGCCACTCTGGCGATGGTTGGACGCATAGAATCTTAAAGCTAAATAAATAGGAATAGACAAACAGTTTATAAGAAGATGCGCTTGATAAGAAGAGACAGTTTATCTCATAAGCCCAACCTGCTTGCTCAATGAATAAAAAGTAGAAAAATACAAAAGATAAAAAATGGCGAAATAATTGCCAAATATGTTGATCAGGGCACAGTGATTCATTATCATACTGCGCCTTAAGATATGGCTTCAGCTATAAGCAGATGCGGTATCATATTTTTATATTAATTACGTGTGGTGTACGGCTTTGATTCGTATAGCGACACGGCCTACTATTGAGGTTATCCCATGAAAGCTGGTATCCACCCAGAATACAAAGCAGTAAGCGCGACTTGTTCTTGTGGCAACTCTTTTGAGTTCAAATCAACTCTAGATAAAGAGTCTATCCACCTAGACGTATGTGACAAGTGTCACCCATTCTACACTGGTAAACAACGTATCGTTGATACTGGCGGCCGTGTTGATCGCTTCAACAAGCGTTTCGGCGCACTATCAAGCAAGAAGTAATCGCCGAGGCAATTACCACTTTTGCTTAAAAAGGACGCTACGGCGTCCTTTTGTGTTTCTGCGGGTCAAGGTTTGTTATGTACGTAAAGCAATACATAGATATAACCATATCACACAGAAACTTTATGCGATTATTTTTCACTCAATGCTTGCATAGTAAAGTGTGATATGTATAATGCCCCACGCTGGTTAAGCCAGTTGTGAACCAATGAGCAGTGAGGAGCGAGTAAATCTTCGGACTTACAAGGTAATGTAGACTCAGCTTATGTTCGCGGTTAATACAATTGACTATCTTTTCTTCGGAAAAACTATCCCCAAAGGTGACTTTGGCATGTAGGGGTAGTTAATCGAAAATTAACTGACAATGTGTCCTAATCTTGGACACTACGGTTTCACATAAATCAATCGGCATTCTCTCGTCCTAACGAGTTTGAGTGGCGATATTGTTTGTGTAATTTACTAATATTGGAGCTCTGTCTCATGCAGAACCAACGTATCCGTATCCGCCTAAAAGCTTTCGATTACAAACTAATCGATGCTTCTACAGCGGAAATCGTTGAAACAGCTAAGCGCACTGGCGCACAGGTTCGTGGTCCAATCCCACTACCTACTCGTAAAGAGCGTTTCACAGTTCTTATCTCTCCACACGTTAACAAAAAAGCACGTGACCAGTACGAAATTCGTACTCATAAGCGTCTGATCGACATCGTTGAGCCAACAGAAAAAACTGTTGATGCTCTAATGCGTTTAGACCTTGCTGCGGGCGTTGACGTTCAAATTAGCCTAGGTTAAGGGAGATTAGAAGAATGATTGGTCTAATCGGTCGTAAAGTGGGCATGACCCGCGTATTTACTGAAGACGGCGTTTCTATCCCAGTAACAGTTGTTGAAGTTGAAGCTAACCGCGTTTCTCAAGTTAAAACTCTTGAAACAGATGGTTATGCAGCAATTCAGGTAACTACTGGCACAAAGAAAGCTAACCGCGTAACTAAGCCAGAAGCAGGTCACTTTGCTAAAGCTGGTGTTGAAGCTGGTCGTGGTCTTTGGGAATTCCGTTTGGAAAACGGTGAAGAGTTCGCAGTTGGTGCTGAGCTAACAGTTGAATTATTCAACGAAACTAAAAAAGTAGACGTTACTGGTACATCTAAAGGTAAAGGTTTCCAAGGCGCTGTTAAGCGTTGGAACTTCAGTACTCAAGATATGACTCACGGTAACTCATTGTCTCACCGTGCTCCGGGTTCAATTGGCCAATGTCAAACTCCAGGTCGCGTATTTAAAGGCAAGAAAATGGCAGGTCACATGGGTGCTGAGCGTGTAACGACTCAAAACCTAGAGATCGTACGTGTTGACGCTGAGCGCAATCTGCTTCTTATTAAAGGTGCAGTACCAGGCTCAACAGGTGGCAACGTGATCGTTAAACCAGCTGTTAAAGCATAACGTCTCAGGAGTAAGTAATGGAACTAATGGTTAAAGGTGCTGATGCACTAACTGTTTCCGAAACTACTTTCGGACGTGAGTTTAACGAAGCTCTTGTACACCAAGTAGTTGTTGCATTTGCAGCAGGTGCTCGTCAAGGTACTCGTGCTCAAAAAACACGTTCAGAAGTTTCTGGCGGTGGCGCTAAGCCATGGCGTCAAAAAGGTACTGGCCGTGCACGTGCTGGTACAATCCGTAGCCCAATCTGGCGTACAGGTGGTGTTACTTTTGCTGCGAAACCACAAGATCACAGCCAAAAAGTAAACAAAAAAATGTACCGTGGTGCTATGAAGAGCATTCTTTCTGAGCTAGTTCGTCAAGAGCGTTTAATCGTTGTTGATAACTTCTCAGTTGAAGCGCCAAAGACTAAAGAGCTTGTAGCTAAGCTAAAAGAGCTTGAGCTAACTGACGCGCTTATCGTGACTAGCGAAGTAGATGAGAATCTATTCCTAGCTGCTCGTAACCTATACAAAGTTGACGCACGTGATGTTGCTGGTATCGATCCAGTTTCACTGATCGCGTTCGACAAAGTTGTAATGACTGCTGAAGCAGTTAAGCAAGTTGAGGAGATGCTAGCATGATCACTGAAGAGCGTATCCTAAAAGTTCTACGTGCTCCGCACATCTCTGAAAAAGCAACAATGATTGCTGAGAAAACGAACGCTATCGTTTTCAAAGTAGCAAAAGATGCAACTAAAAAAGAGATCAAAGCAGCTGTAGAAAAGCTTTTTGAAGTTGAAGTTAAGTCAGTAAATACTCTTATCACTAAGGGTAAGACCAAACGTCAAGGTCTACGCCAAGGTCGCCGCAGCGACGTTAAAAAAGCGTACGTTACTTTGAAAGAAGGTCAAGATCTTGACTTTGTTGGCGGCGCGGAATAACAGGAGTAGTTAAGAATGGCTATTGTTAAATGTAAGCCGACTTCCCCTGGTCGTCGTCACGTCGTTAAAGTTGTTAACGCTGACCTACACAAGGGCAAGCCATACGCACCTCTTCTAGAGAAAAACTCTAAGAACGGTGGTCGTAACAACAACGGTCGTATCACAGTACGTCACATCGGCGGTGGTCACAAGCACCACTACCGTGTAATTGACTTCAAACGTACTAAAGATGGCATCCCAGCGAAAGTTGAGCGTCTAGAATACGATCCAAACCGTAGTGCAAACATTGCTCTAGTTCTTTACAAAGACGGTGAGCGTCGCTACATCCTAGCACCTAAAGGTGTTGCAGCAGGTGATGTTATTCAGTCAGGTGTAGATGCACCAATCAAGGCTGGTAATACTCTACCAATGCGTAACATCCCAGTAGGTTCAACTGTACACAACGTTGAACTAAAACCTGGTAAAGGTGGTCAGCTAGCTCGTTCGGCTGGTGCGTATGCTCAAATCGTTGCTCGCGACGGTTCATATGTAACTATTCGTCTACGTTCTGGCGAAATGCGCAAAGTATTGTCTGAAGGCCGTGCAACAATCGGTGAAGTAGGCAACTCTGAGCACATGCTACGTGAACTTGGTAAAGCAGGTGCTTCACGCTGGCGCGGCGTACGTCCAACCGTACGTGGTGTAGTAATGAACCCGGTTGATCACCCACATGGTGGTGGTGAAGGTCGTACCTCTGGTGGCCGTCATCCAGTATCTCCATGGGGTATGCCTACTAAAGGCTACAAGACTCGTAAGAACAAACGCACTGACAAGTACATCGTACGTCGTCGTAATAAGTAATCTATTTAAAGAGGAATCGCCATGCCACGTTCTCTCAAGAAAGGTCCATTTATTGACCTACACTTGCTGAAGAAGGTAGAGAAAGCGGTGGAAAGCGGAGACAAAAAGCCTATTAAGACTTGGTCCCGTCGTTCAATGATCATCCCTACGATGATCGGTTTGACCATCGCTGTCCATAATGGTCGTCAGCACGTACCAGTATTTGTAACTGAAGAAATGATCGGTCACAAACTGGGTGAATTCGCACCAACACGTACTTACCGCGGCCACGCTGCGGATAAGAAAGCTAAGAAGCGTTAAGGAGTAAATAATGGAAGCTATTGCTAAACATAACTTTGCTCGCATTTCGCCTCAGAAAGCTCGCTTAGTTGCGGATCTAATTCGTGGTAAATCTGTTGACCAAGCTCTAGAAATCCTAACGTTCAGCAACAAAAAAGCTGCTGTTCTTGTTAAGAAAGTTCTTGAGTCTGCTATCGCAAACGCGGAGCACAACGAAGGTGCAGATATTGACGATCTGAATGTCGCAAAAATCTTTGTAGATGAAGGCCCAACCATGAAGCGTATTATGCCTCGTGCAAAAGGTCGTGCGGATCGTATCTTGAAGCGTTCAAGCCACATCACTGTTGTTGTAGCAGATCGCTAGAGACTAGGAGAGTAAGCAATGGGTCAAAAAGTACATCCTAATGGTATTCGTCTTGGCATCGTTAAGCCTTGGAATGCTACATGGTTTGCTAACACCAAAGATTTCGCTGACAACCTAGACGGCGACTTCAAGGTACGTCAGTTCCTAACTAAGGAACTACAAAAAGCGTCTCTTTCACGTATCGTTATCGAGCGTCCTGCTAAGAGCATCCGTGTGACTATTCACACAGCTCGTCCAGGCGTTGTAATCGGTAAGAAAGGTGAAGACGTAGAGAAACTACGCGCAGCTGTAGCAAAAATTGCAGGTGTACCAGCGCAAATTAACATCGCTGAAGTACGTAAGCCTGAACTTGATGCGCAACTTGTTGGTGACAGCATCGCGTCTCAGCTAGAGCGTCGTGTTATGTTCCGTCGTGCTATGAAGCGCGCGGTACAAAATGCAATGCGTCTAGGCGCTAAAGGCATCAAAGTGGAAGTAAGCGGTCGTCTAGGCGGCGCTGAAATCGCACGATCTGAGTGGTACCGTGAAGGCCGTGTGCCTCTACACACTCTACGTGCAGACATTGATTACGCAACTTCTTCGGCTCACACTCAATACGGTGTGATCGGCATTAAAACTTGGATCTTCAAAGGTGAGATCTTAGGTGGTATGCCAGCAGCTAACGCTGTAGAGCCTAAAGGCGATAAGCCTAAGAAGCAGCGTAAAGGCCGTAAGTAAGGAGTCGACAGATGCTACAACCTAAACGTACTAAGTTCCGTAAGGTTCAGACTGGTCGTAACCGTGGTCTAGCTAAAGGTACTGATGTAAGCTTCGGCGAATTCGGTCTTAAAGCTGTTGGCCGTGGTCGTCTAACTGCTCGTCAAATCGAAGCGGCACGTCGTGCAATGACACGTCACGTTAAGCGTCAAGGTAAAATCTGGATCCGTGTGTTCCCAGACAAACCAATCACAGAAAAACCACTTGAAGTTCGTCAAGGTAAGGGTAAAGGTAACGTTGAGTACTGGGTAGCCCAAATCCAACCTGGCAAGGTAATGTACGAAATGGGTGGTGTACCTGAAGAATTGGCACGTGAAGCGTTCCGCCTAGCGGCTCGTAAACTGCCTTTCAAAACTACATTTGTAACTAAGCAGGTGATGTGATGAAAGCACAAGATCTACGCGAGAAAAGCGTTGAAGAGCTTAACGCTGAGCTATTGAATTTGCTACGTGAACAGTTCAACTTGCGTATGCAAGCTGCAACTGGTCAGCTACAGCAAACTCATACTCTGAAAGCTGTACGCCGTGATATCGCACGTGTGAAAACTGTTTTGACTGAGAAGGCAGGCGCATAATGAGCGAAGTAAAACGTACTCAACAAGGTCGTGTAATTAGCGACAAGATGGACAAGTCTATCGTTGTTTCTATCGAACGCATGGTGAAACACCCAATTTACGGTAAATTCGTAAAGCGTACGACCAAAGTACACGCACATGACGAGAACAACGAGTGTGGCCTAGGCGACAAAGTTGAAATCGCTGAGTGTCGTCCTCTGTCTAAGACTAAGTCTTGGACATTGGTAAAAGTCCTAGAAAAAGCGAAGGTTTAATCTTCACGGTTTTTAGGTAAAAAGCGGCTCCAAGAAATTATTTTTGGAGCCGCTTATTTTTTGACTACCCAATCACAAAAAAGGGTGGTACAATTCGCGTCCCTTTTAAAGAGGCAGCCCGACCCGAGAGGGTCTAGTTTTTTTATAATTTAGCGGAGCACTAACATGATCCAAATGCAAAGTATGCTGGACGCAGCTGATAACTCAGGCGCACGCAGCGTAATGTGTATTAAGGTTCTGGGTGGCTCTCACCGCCGTTATGCACATATCGGTGACGTTATCAAAGTTACTGTTAAGGAAGCAATTCCTCGCGGTAAAGTTAAGAAAGGTGACGTTCTGAAGGCGGTGGTAGTGCGCACCCGTAAAGGCGTACGTCGTCCTGACGGTTCTGTCATTCGCTTCGACCGAAACGCTTGCGTATTGTTGAACGACAACACTGAGCAACCAATCGGTACACGTATCTTTGGTCCTGTGACACGCGAACTTCGTGGCGATAAGTTCATGAAGATCGTTTCACTGGCTCCAGAAGTTCTGTAAGGAGCACGTAGAAATGGCAGCTAAAATCCGTCGTAATGACGAAGTAATCGTTCTTGCTGGTAAAGACAAAGGCAAGAAAGGTAAAGTAACTAAGGTCCTAGCAACTGGTAAAGTTATCGTTGAAGGTATCAACCTTGTTAAGAAACACCAGAAACCTGTTCCTGCACTAAATATCCAAGGCGGTATTGTAGAGCAAGAAGCAGCAATCGATGTTTCTAACGTGGCTATCTTTAATGCAGCTACTGGTAAAGCTGACCGTATCGGTTTCCGTTTTGAAGATGGTAAGAAAGTACGTTTCTTTAAGTCTAATAACGAAATCGTTTCTAACTAATTTAGAAGTAATTTGGAGTTCTACTATGGCGAAACTGCATGATTACTACAAGTCGTCTGTAGTCGCTGAACTTACCAAAGAGTTCAGCTACACAAGCGTCATGCAAGTCCCTAGAATCGAGAAAATCACCCTAAACATGGGTGTTGGTGAAGCAATCAACGATAAGAAACTGCTAGAAAACGCAGCTGCTGATATGGCAACGATCTCTGGTCAAAAGCCACTTATCACTAAAGCGCGTAAATCTGTTGCTGGTTTCAAAATTCGTGAAGGCTACCCTATCGGTTGTAAAGTAACCTTGCGTGGCGAACGTATGTGGGATTTTTTCGAGCGTTTAATCTCGATTGCACTTCCACGTGTACGTGACTTCCGTGGTGTTAGCGCTAAGTCTTTTGACGGACGCGGTAACTACAGCATGGGCGTTCGCGAGCAAATCATCTTCCCGGAAATCGACTTTGATAAAGTTGATCGAGTACGCGGTCTAGACATCACTATTACGACGTCTGCTGGTACTGATGAGGAAGGCCGTGCTCTGCTGGCTGCCTTTAACTTCCCATTCCGTAAGTAAGGTGAAGGGTTACTGTTATGGCTAAAAATTCAATGAAAGCACGTGAAGTAAAACGTGCGAAGCTAGTAGCTAAGTTCGCTGAAAAGCGTGCAGCGCTAAAAGCTACCATCAGCGATGTAAACGCATCTGAAGAAGATCGTTGGAATGCGGTTCTTACACTGCAATCTCTTCCACGTGATTCAAGTGCATCACGTCAGCGCAACCGTTGTAACCAGACTGGTCGTCCACATGGTTACCTACGTAAGTTCGGTCTAAGCCGTATTAAGGTTCGTGAAGCTTGCATGAAAGGCGAGATTCCGGGTCTTCGTAAGGCTAGCTGGTAATTGCCACTTAATCATTTGGAGTAAATCATATGAGCATGCAAGATCCGATTTCGGATATGCTGACCCGTGTTCGTAACGGTCAAGCAGCAAACAAAGTTGCTGTTAAAATGCCTTCTTCAAAGCTTAAAGTTGCAATCGCTGCACTACTGAAAGCTGAAGGTTACATCGTTGACTTCGCTGTTGAAGGCGAAGCAAAACCAGAGCTAGAAGTTACACTTAAGTACTTCCAAGCAAAACCAGTAATTGAGCAACTTAAACGTGTTTCTCGTCCAGGTCTACGTGTTTACAAGAAGAAAGATCAACTTCCTTCTGTAATGGGTGGTCTTGGTATTGCTATCGTTTCAACTTCCAAGGGTCTTATGTCAGACCGCGCTGCACGTAAAGCAGGTCTTGGTGGTGAAATCATCTGCTACGTAGCTTAATAGGAGTAGAATATGTCTCGTGTTGCTAAGGCACCTGTCGCTATTCCAGCTGGCGTAGAGGTGAAACTAAACGGCCAAGAAATCACTGTAAAAGGTGCTAAAGGCGAACTAACTCGCGTTATGAACAGCGCAGTTGTGATCGCTCAGGAAGAAAACAACCTAACTTTCGGTCCTAAAGAAGGTTTTGCTAACGCATGGGCACAAGCTGGTACAGCTCGCGCTCTAGTTAACAACATGGTTGTTGGTGTTACTGAAGGCTTTACTAAGAAGCTAACTCTTAAAGGTGTTGGTTACCGTGCTGCTATCAAAGGCAACGCTGTAGGTCTAACACTAGGCTTCTCTCACCCAGTTGAGCACGAGTTGCCAGCGGGTATTAAAGCTGAATGTCCAAGCCAAACTGAGATCATCATTACTGGTTGTGATAAGCAGTTAGTTGGTCAAGTTGCGGCTGACATTCGTTCTTACCGTGAGCCTGAGCCTTATAAAGGTAAGGGTGTTCGTTACGCAGATGAAAATGTGCGTACTAAAGAAGCTAAGAAGAAGTAAGGTAACACTATGGATAAGAAAGCATCTCGCATCCGTCGTGCTACACGTGCACGTCGTAAGATTGCAGAACTGGGTGCGACTCGCCTAGTTGTACACCGTACTCCTCGTCACGTGTACGCACAGGTTATCGCGGCTAATGGCTCTGAGGTTATCGCATCAGCTTCTACTGTAGAAAAAGCGATCCGTGAGCAAGTGAAATACACTGGTAACGTTGATGCAGCTAAAGCAGTAGGTAAAGCTGTTGCAGAGCGCGCTCTTGAAAAAGGCGTAACTGCAGTTGCATTTGATCGTTCTGGTTTCCAATACCACGGTCGAGTAGCGGCGCTAGCAGAATCTGCTCGCGAAGCTGGTCTGAAATTCTAAGGTAGGGTTGGAAGATGGCTAAAGAACAACAAGTTCAAGCGAATGATTTGCAAGAAAAATTAATCGCAGTTAACCGTGTTTCTAAAACGGTTAAAGGTGGTCGAATCATGAGCTTCACTGCACTAACAGTAGTTGGTGACGGTAATGGTCGTGTAGGTTTCGGTTACGGCAAAGCCCGTGAAGTACCTGCTGCGATTCAAAAAGCAATGGAAAAAGCGCGTCGTAACATGACGACGATCGCGTTAAACGAAGGCACTCTTCACCACCCAGTGAAAGGTCGCCACTCGGGCTCTAAAGTTTACATGCAGCCTGCTGCTGAAGGTACTGGTGTTATCGCAGGTGGTGCGATGCGTGCGGTACTAGAAGTTGCTGGTGTACACAACGTACTATCTAAAGCATACGGTTCTACGAACCCAATCAATATCGTTCGTGCAACGATTGATGCTTTAGGAAGTGTGAAGTCGCCAGAAATGGTTGCTGCTAAACGTGGTCTAACTGTTGAAGCTATTTCGGAGTAAGAACACAATGGCAACTATTAAAGTAACTCAAACTAAAAGCTCAATTGGTCGCCTGCCAAAGCATAAAGCTACTTTGCGTGGTCTAGGTCTTCGTAAAATCAACCATACAGTAGAACTTGAAGATACTCCGTGTATTCGCGGAATGATCAACAAGGTTTACTACATGGTTAAAGTTGAGGAGTAATCAGAAATGCGTTTGAATACTCTTGCACCGGCTGCTGGATCTAAGCATGCTCCTAAGCGTGTAGGTCGCGGTATCGGTTCTGGCCTAGGTAAAACTGGTGGCCGTGGTCACAAAGGTCAAAAGTCACGTTCTGGCGGCAGTGTTCGTCCAGGTTTTGAAGGCGGTCAGATGCCTCTGAAACAACGTCTACCAAAATTCGGTTTCACTTCTCGTAAGAGCCTAGTGTCTGCTGAAGTTCGTCTAGGTGAACTAGCGAAAGTTTCTGGTGACGTAGTTGATCTAAACAGCCTTAAAGCTGCGAATATCATCACTAAGAACATCGTATTTGTTAAAGTTGTTCTTTCTGGTGAAATTAACAAAGCTGTGACTGTTAAAGGTCTACGTGTGACTAAAGGCGCTAAAGCTGCAATCGAAGCTGCAGGCGGTAAAATCGAGGATTAATCTCGAGGAACGAGGTACAGATGGCTAAGAAACCAGGACAAGATTTTCGTAGTGCTCAGAGCGGCTTAAGTGAACTAAAGTCGCGCTTATTATTCGTAATTGGTGCACTTTTAGTATTCCGAGCCGGCTCTTTTGTGCCGATTCCTGGTATTGATGCGGCTGTACTTGCCAATTTGTTCGAACAGCAAAAAGGTACCATCGTTGAAATGTTTAACATGTTCTCCGGTGGTGCTCTTGAGCGTGCATCTATATTAGCATTGGGCATCATGCCGTATATTTCGGCATCTATTGTTGTCCAATTGCTAACTGTAGTTCATCCAGCGTTAGCCGAACTCAAAAAAGAGGGTGAAGCAGGCCGTCGTAAGATAAGCCAATATACGCGCTACGGCACGCTTGTACTTGCAACATTCCAAGCTATTGGTATTGCAACAGGCTTACCAAACATGGTCGATAATTTGGTTGTTATCAACCAAACCATGTTTACGCTTATTGCTACCGTAAGTTTAGTAACCGGTACCATGTTCTTGATGTGGTTAGGTGAACAAATTACAGAGCGTGGAATCGGTAATGGTATCTCCATTCTGATTTTTGCAGGTATTGTTGCTGGATTGCCATCTGCAATCGGTCAAACAATTGAGCAAGCGCGTCAAGGTGAATTGCATGTACTTCTTTTGTTGTTTATTGCTGTACTATCTTTCGCAGTAATTTACTTCGTTGTTTTCATGGAACGTGGTCAACGCCGTATTGTCGTTAACTACGCTAAACGTCAACAAGGTCGTAAAGTATTTGCTGCGCAAAGTTCTCATCTGCCACTAAAAATAAATATGGCAGGTGTAATTCCAGCAATTTTTGCATCAAGCATTATTCTGTTCCCTGGAACACTAGCTCAGTGGTTCGGTCAAGGGGGTGAGGGCAGCGCGTTCAGTTGGTTAACTGACGTGTCATTGGCTCTTAGTCCAGGTCAACCTTTGTACGTTATGCTTTATGCAGCAGCAATCATTTTCTTCTGTTTCTTTTACACGGCATTGGTTTTCAATCCGCGTGAAACAGCTGATAATTTGAAGAAGTCCGGTGCATTCGTACCCGGCATCCGCCCAGGTGAGCAGACAGCGAAGTATATCGATAAAGTAATGACACGTTTAACCTTAGCAGGTGCACTGTATATTACCTTTATCTGTCTTATTCCCGAGTTCATGATGGTCGCATGGAACGTACGTTTCTATTTTGGCGGCACATCACTACTAATCGTAGTTGTTGTTATCATGGACTTTATGGCACAGGTACAGACTCATCTGATGTCTCAGCAGTATGATTCTGTGTTGAAGAAAGCGAATCTGAAGGGCTACGGCCGTTAATCCGGCGGTAGACTCAGTTTCAATTACGGAGTTTAGCAATGAAAGTTCGTGCTTCCGTTAAAAAAATCTGCCGTAACTGTAAAGTAATCAAGCGTAACGGTGTCGTTCGCGTGATTTGCAGTGAGCCAAAGCATAAACAGCGCCAAGGCTAATTAGCAGAAATTTTTACTTGAAAATGAAGGATAGGTCGGGTATATTTCTCGGCCTACCTTTTGCGTGCAAAAGAAGTAGTATCCCGCAGCGTATCCATAACGGGCTTTGCTGCGGCTAATTCTTTTATAGAACCACTTAGGAGTGAATAATGGCCCGTATAGCCGGCATTAACATTCCTGATCAAAAGCATGCTGTAATCGCTCTAACTGCGATTTACGGTATCGGTAAAACTCGCTCTCAAGCTATCCTAGCTGAAGTGGGTATTGCTGAAAATGTTAAGATCAGTGAACTAACTGAAGAGCAGATCGATCAACTGCGTGATGGTGTAGCTAAATACACTGTAGAAGGTGATCTACGTCGTGAAGTATCTATGAACATCAAGCGTCTTATGGACCTTGGCTGTTACCGTGGTCTTCGTCATCGTCGCAGTCTACCACTACGTGGACAGCGTACTAAAACCAACGCTCGCACCCGTAAGGGTCCGCGTAAGCCGATCAAGAAATAGTCGGGAAGGTAGAGTACAATGGCTAAACAACCAACTCGCGCTCGTAAGCGCGTACGCAAGCAAGTTGCAGATGGCGTTGCGCACATCCATGCTTCTTTCAATAACACAATCGTAACCATTACTGACCGTCAAGGTAATGCTCTAGCTTGGGCTACTGCAGGTGGTTCTGGTTTCCGTGGTTCTCGTAAGTCTACTCCGTTCGCTGCACAGGTTGCTGCTGAACGTTGTGCTGAAATGGCTAAAGAATACGGTCTAAAGAACTTGGAAGTTATGGTTAAGGGTCCTGGTCCAGGTCGTGAATCTACTGTTCGCGCACTGAATGCAGCTGGTTTCCGCATCACAAATATTGTTGATGCTACACCAATCCCTCATAACGGTTGTCGTCCACCTAAGAAACGTCGCGTATAACGTTTCTAGGACTATTGGAGAAGAATCATGGCAAGATATTTGGGTCCTAAGCTGAAGCTTAGCCGTCGTGAAGGCACTGACTTATTCCTTAAGTCTGGTGTTCGTGCGATCGATACCAAGTGTAAAATTGATAACGCACCAGGTGTACACGGCGCTCGTCGCGGTCGTCTATCTGAGTATGGCGTTCAGCTTCGTGAGAAGCAAAAAGTTCGTCGTATGTACGGCGTTCTAGAAAAACAATTCCGTAACTACTACAAAGAAGCTGCTCGCCTTAAAGGCAATACAGGTGAAAACCTACTTCAGCTTCTTGAAGGTCGTCTTGATAACGTAGTTTACCGTATGGGCTTTGGTGCGACTCGCGCTGAATCTCGTCAACTAGTTAGCCACAAAGCTATCCTAGTTAACGGTAAAGTTGTAAACGTTCCTTCTTTCAAAGTAGCGGCTAATGACGTTGTTTCTATCCGCGAGAAAGCTAAACAGCAAGCTCGTATCAAAGCTGCTCTAGAAGTTGCTGAACAACGTGAAAAACCAACTTGGATTGAAGTAGATGGTGGCAAGATGGAAGGTACATTCAAGCGTATGCCTGAGCGTTCTGATCTATCAGCTGACATCAACGAACAATTGATCGTCGAACTTTACTCTAAGTAAGGTTTAAACTAAAGAGAGGACACAATGCAGGGTTCTGTAACAGAATTTCTTAAGCCACGTCTTGTTGACATCGAACAAATCAGCTCGACTCACGCAAAAGTAACTCTTGAGCCATTAGAGCGTGGCTTTGGTCATACTCTGGGTAATGCACTTCGTCGCATTCTTCTATCTTCTATGCCTGGTTGTGCAGTCACAGAAGTAGAAATCGAAGGCGTACTTCATGAATACAGTACGAAAGAAGGCGTTCAGGAAGATATTCTTGAAATTCTTTTAAACCTGAAAGGGTTGTCTGTGCGTGTTGCTGAAGGCAAAGATGAAGTGTTCATTACTTTGAACAAATCAGGCTCGGGCCCTGTGGTTGCAGGTGACATCACCCATGATGGTGATGTAGAGATCGCTAACCCAGAACACGTTATTTGTCACCTAACGGATGACAGTGCTGATATCGCAATGCGTATTAAAGTAGAACGTGGTCGTGGTTATGTTCCAGCTTCTGCCCGTATCCATACAGATGAAGATGAACGTCCAATCGGTCGTCTACTCGTAGATGCTACTTACAGCCCTGTAGACAAAATTGCCTACGCTGTAGAAGCAGCTCGTGTAGAACAACGTACTGATTTAGACAAGCTTGTTATCGATATGGAAACGAATGGCACTCTAGAACCTGAGGAAGCCATCCGTCGCGCAGCAACTATTCTTGCTGAGCAATTGGATGCGTTCGTAGATCTTCGTGATGTACGTGTTCCTGAGGAGAAGGAAGAGAAGCCTGAATTCGATCCAATCCTACTGCGTCCTGTAGACGATCTTGAACTAACAGTTCGCTCTGCTAACTGTCTGAAAGCAGAAGCGATTCACTACATCGGTGATCTAGTACAACGTACTGAGGTTGAGCTACTTAAAACGCCTAACCTTGGCAAAAAATCTCTTACTGAGATTAAAGACGTACTTGCGTCACGTGGTCTTTCTCTGGGCATGCGCCTAGAAAACTGGCCACCTGCATCAATCGCTGAAGATTAATCGATACTAGTTAGAAGGATTAGGTCATGCGCCATCGTAAGAGTGGTCGTCAACTCAACCGCAACAGCTCACATCGTAAAGCGATGTTCAGCAATATGGCTAGCTCTCTAGTACGTCATGAAGTTATCAAGACTACTTTGCCAAAAGCAAAAGAGCTGCGTCGCGTAGTTGAGCCTTTGATTACACTAGCTAAGACTGACAGTGTTGCTAACCGTCGTCTTGCATTTGCACGTACTCGTGACAACGAAGTAGTTGCAAAACTATTTAACGAACTAGGTCCACGTTTTGCTGCTCGTCAGGGCGGTTACACTCGTATCCTAAAAGCTGGCTTCCGTGCTGGTGATAAAGCTCCAATGGCTTACATTGAGCTTGTTGATCGCCCAGCTGCTGAAGAAGCTGCTGAGTAATCAGTTCGTAAGAACGAAAAAGCCGAGCATTAGCTCGGCTTTTTTGTTTTTGCTTTCGCCATTGCTAAGATAGCGTTCTTCTATCCTTCTCTAACCACCCGGCTGCCATAATTTTGTCAGAGAGTTCAATAAGCCTTCACTTGCCCCTTGCTTGTCTAAATACCCTAAAATTAGTGGCGCAAATTGACCTATCATAGATGAATTCAAGCCAAGTTTATCGAAAGCACCTTTTACCGCACCTAAGTTTTCTACGTTACCTAAAAGTTTTTGTGCACCTTCTAACTTAGATATACCTGGGATCAGTGAACTGAGCTCCTTACTGTTTTGATCGGATAATTGACTCTGAGCTAAAGCCAGTAAAGCACCGGTTCCCCCGGCAGCTTGCTCAGTGGAAACTGGTAGTTGGCTGGTTAAAAAATTAGTCAATGGTGAACCTCCCGTGGTCATTTTGTCACTGACCATATCCATTAAGCCACTTCCTTCTTGCTCTGCTTTTTCCGTAAGGTTGTCAAGAAATGCATGTGCACTGCCAATACTCATAGTCAATAACGGTAAAACAAGTGATAGTTTGCGCATGAGCCCTCCATGTGGTTCATAATCGTCTGAGTGGATTGTGATGTGTATGGAAACCTACTTGAGTGAGAAAATAGGTTGGACATATCAGAATTCGATAATAGTTATTCGAAGGCGTTTGGATTTGGCTTAAATTTTAGACAAAAAAAGCGGCGCTTGTGCGCCGCTTTTCAACATGTTGAAGTGAGTCTCAATTATAGGATATCTAGTAGCTCTACTTCGAAAACAAGTGCTGCAAATGGAGGGATTGCTGCACCAGCACCACGCTCACCGTATGCAAGATCTTGTGGGATGTATAGTTTCCACTTTGAACCTACAGGCATCAGTTGAAGGGCTTCAACCCAACCTTTGATTACGCCCGTTACTGGGAACTCTGCAGGTTGGCCACGAGATACTGAGCTATCGAAGACAGTACCGTCAGTTAGCTCACCGTGGTAGTGAACACGTACTTGAGATGCTGAAGTTGGGGTTTCGCCAGTACCTTCAGTGATGATTTCGTACTGTAGACCAGACTCAAGAACGTTAACTTCTGGACGTAGAGCGTTGTCTTTTAAGAAAGCTTCACCGTCTGCGGCTGCTACTTTAGCTGCTTCTTGACGAACAGCTTCTGCACGAGTGTGTAGCTCTTGTAATGCTTTGTTGATTTCATCAATTTCGATCGCTGGCATATCACCAGTCAATGCTGTCGCAATACCTTCTGCAATCGCATCAACATTAAGACCTTCAAGGCCAGAGCCAGCAAGTTGTTGACCCATTTGAAGACCAATGCCGTAGCTTGCTTTTTGTTCTACTGTTTCTAATTTAGTTTCAGACATGGAATGTCGCTCTCGTTAGGAGTAATAAAAAGACAGCATATCAGTTTCGGGCTAGGGTTTAAATAATAGTCCTTCAATCTGTGTACCATAGCCATCATGTCGGACGAGAAACGCGATAAGATGGTATATGCTTGGTTAATCTTGGTCATTTTTAGGCTAATTTACGCCAAATTACATTTTACTTTAGCAAAAAATATATACTCATTGCGTTGATATTTTTATACTGAGATCAGAAATATTAAGGAAACCATGAGAATGAATCGTCGCAGAAAGAAAAAACAGCAGGTCGATTATGTCGAATTGGTGAAACAAAAGTTCACAGCTATCGACTGGAAAGCGCTAGGCAGTAAAGCGTTCTGGCATCGTCGTTGCCAGCCAATCGTATCTTTTTGGCAGAGGCTTCCGAAGCTACATCAACGCCTATTGATGGTGTTGATCCCGTTTGTCTTGGTATTGCTGGTTTTGCCGCAACCTGCATTGACGGATGATAAGGCCTTACCGCCTGTGGAAACTCAGCGCGTGGCTATCGAGTTGAACGCAGAGAGTCTCAGTGAGCAACGTTCACTCAAAGAATCTGAATCTAAATCTGCGCTTTGGAAAACCTACACGGTTAAAACAGGTGATACGCTTGCCCAAGTGTTTCGTAGCATTCAATTGCCTATGTCTGACCTCAATGCACTGGTTAAAGTGGAAGGCAGCGATAAACCTCTTAGCCGGATTAAACAAGGTCAGCTTATTCG
Source organism: Vibrio sagamiensis NBRC 104589 (assembly GCF_007990935.1). GTDB lineage: Bacteria > Pseudomonadota > Gammaproteobacteria > Enterobacterales > Vibrionaceae > Vibrio > Vibrio sagamiensis. The sequence goes on along the minus strand of NZ_BJXJ01000038.1, from coordinate 17,672 downwards.
TTTTAAGCTAACCAAAACGGGCACACTTGACATGCTACAATTGGAAAACAGTGGTGAATCAGTGATTTTTTTCCGTCTATCTGACGGTGGCTTTGCACGAAGTAAATAAGGGAGGTAGACCTCAGTTACTTCAAAGTATATATACCCAAGCGCCTTGAGGTACTTGGGTATATATTGAGTCTTTCTTTTTCTGATACAACTAAATGTATTTATTGGAAAATCAACATCAGAAGCTGTTCAGTGGTAATATTATTTTTCTGAGCTACTTCTATGACGGTAGCGTTCTTATTATTCGTTACTATGTGATTTATTTCCATCACATCTTTTATTTCTTCAAATGACATATGCTTTAACGTTGCAATGGTTTCCATGGAAGCGTTATCTATGGCAGAGAATAAGTTTGCAGCCGGGTTACCTGTGCCATCTTCGGGTTGTAACATGCTGATACCAAATAATAGGACGCAGACAATTAACACAAGATTACTGCCTTGTTTTAAGTGCATAAAAACAGATTTTTTATGCATCAGAACATGGCTCATTACAGTTATTGTGAGTATTATGCCTATCCATTCATGCATCAAAACTACTTTTTTTGGCAGAATGTCGAAGAAAAGCATTACACCTGATACCAATACCAGCAGGCTAGTAATGATGAGAAGTGGAGTGGTTTTTTTTCTTTTTAACATAATACTATAGCCCTTACTATTCATAAGTAGAATTATAAAAGCTTGCTAAAATATAACTTATCGATTTATGACAAAACTATCATTATATGTGCCATTATTTTTTGCGTTATAACGCTTAAGTGCGGAGGAAAAAGTTGGAAGGCTTTGATACCCAAGTTCGATGGCTATATCAGTTGCACTACGACCTTGCTTGAGCATTTGATTTGCACGTTCCATTACGATCATATTTCGCCAGTCTCCAAATGAACGATTAAACTGTTTGTAAAAAAGTCGGTTTAATGTTCTCTCTGAAGCGCCACAATGTTTGGAGAAATAGTTTAAGGTAATATTTTTATTTGGTTTTAGGCATACAGAGTGAATAATTGCATTCAATCGCTTATCGAAATGGCTAGTATGTGATTTACACTCTTGTATTTGGCTAAAATGTTGTATTTGGTTCCACAGTACAACGTTATAAGCCTGTCGGGTATTTGAGTCGAAACTGAGGTGATGCTGATAATACTCATGCATTAATTGAGACCAAAGATTACTGACTCTGAGTAAGGAAGGTTTATTTGTCAATGGTTTAGGCGGAGGTTGATTGAAAAATAGTAAGCTTAAGTCAGAATCTTGAAAGAAGATTGCAGAGTGGGATTCGTTCGCAGGGATCCAAAGTGCCTGGCCATTAACAGCATAGTAGTTTTGTCCCTCAGATCGTGAAACGCATAGTCCACTATGTACATAGACTAGTTGATGCTCTTGGTGAGAGTGATAATCCGAGCGTCCCTCTATTTCATAATGTTTTATATTATGCTCTATCATATCGCTTTTTTGCTAACCTATTATGAGAGGAAATAGTATTTTTGAGTATTATTGGCATGATTATCATTACCATTCCAATGATATTTAAAAGATCAGGTATTTCATTAAACCAGTATATGCCAAATATTGTGACAAATACTAAACCAGAATATTCTGCAAAAGCAATGTCTCCAGCAGGTGCGTTTTTGTATGCCCATACTGCTAGACCATTATAGCTTAAAATACAGGCCGCACTGATCAAAACAAGCGCTAATTCTCTTGCTGTTATGGAGTGCCAATAGAACGTTGCTAATAGTGCAGAGAGAGGGAGCGAAAATAGTGTGGTCCACCATAATGTCGTCACGACAGTTTGTTCGCTAGGAAGACGTCTTACTAATATATTGAATAGAGCAAGTGTTATCGCGGTCCCTAAGGCAAAAAAAGCGGCCCAGTGAAATTGTGTAGGTCGTAACACGACTAATACACCAATGAACCCAAAACAGGTCATTAATATTTTACTTAATGAAGGATGTTCTTTAAGAAGGCATACCGACAGCGGTAGCATTAAAAGTGGTGCAGCATAGAAGACGGCATTGGCCGTTGTTAAGGGTAAGTAAGTGATAGCAACCATCATGCAGCCACTGCCTAGCAAAATAAGATGAGCTCGAATGAGTGTTATCGGAGCCTGTTTAAGATCCTTCTTCCCCTGCTTTTGTTTTAGATAAAAAGGTAAAATAAGTAACAATGTAAAACATTGGCGCAGAAACATGTATTGAAATGGTGAGATTCCGCCTTCAATTAGCTTTACGGCAACATCTGACAAAGATGCTGCCAAGTTACCGATAACCAGTAAGAGTAACGCCAAATGATTGGAAGACATCTAGCTTCCTCGACGCATATTTACGTGTAGGATGCCATCCTCAAGGTAGACATCAGAGCTGACTTCAAAACCATGCTGAGCATAGAAGTCGACAAGATGTTTTTGTGCGCCAATTTCAATGCTTTGATCAGGCCAGAGTATTTGACAATGAGTCAGCGCTTGTTGGAGTAATTGATGACCTAAACCTTGTTTTCTGGCACTCAACTTTGTGGCGACTCGACCAATACTGACACTCTCAAAAGAGACACCACTGGGCAGCAAGCGTGTACAAGCGACCAGTTGTTCATCTTGATAGCCGAGTAAATGCTGAACACCTTCGATGGTGTCTTTACCATCGAGCTCAGGATAAGGACATGTTTGTTCAACGACGAAGACATCGACACGTAAACGAAGCATTTCATACAATTGTTGATTGGTGAGTTGAGAGAAAGGCAAAAGTACCCAGTTCAGCATAGTTGTATCTCCAGGAATAAGAGGGGTTATTCAATATTGTGACGACTTTACGCTTATTTGTACTCATACTCATTAACAATGGTTAATTTTATCTGGCCTTCGCCGAAAATCTGGCGATAATGTGCTCTCTTTTCACACCACCTGAGGATATTTCCCCGTGAGCAAACCAACTTTTGACCAAGTAGGGTTAAATCCAGCCTTACTCGATACACTGGCTTCATTGAACTATACACATATGACGCCGATTCAAGCGTTGAGTTTACCGGCGATTTTAAATGCTCATGATGTTATTGGTCAGGGTAAAACAGGCTCTGGTAAAACCGCTGCGTTTGGCCTTGGTGTATTATCTAACCTTAACGTGAAGCGCTTTCGAGTTCAGTCTTTGGTACTTTGTCCTACGCGCGAGCTTGCCGATCAAGTGGCGAAAGAGATCCGTACTTTGGGTCGAGGTATTCACAATATTAAGGTACTGACTTTATGTGGCGGTATGCCAATGGGTCCTCAAATTGGTTCACTGGAGCATGGTGCACATATCTTAGTTGGTACTCCTGGCCGTATTCTTGATCACTTAGATAAAGGTCGTATCAATTTAGATGAGTTGAACACCTTGGTGCTTGATGAAGCCGATCGTATGCTGGACATGGGTTTCCAAGATGCACTCGATGCCATCATTGAGGCTGCGCCTAAACAACGTCAAACCCTGCTATTTAGTGCAACATTCCCAGAGAAGATCGAACAGATTGCTCAACGCATTATGCAATCACCTGAGATGATCAAAGTTGAATCAACGCATGATACCTCTAGTATTAAACAGTACTTTTATCAGGTTGAAGGCTCAGAAGCGCGAGATGAGGCCCTAGCCAATTTGCTTTTAACCCATCAACCAGAGTCTGCTGTGGTATTTTGTAATACTAAAAAAGAAGTACAAAGTGTTGCCGATGAACTACATAACAAAGGTTTTAGTGTGATCGATCTTCATGGTGATCTTGAGCAACGAGAGCGTGACCAAGCCTTGGTGCAATTTGCTAACAAGAGTGTGTCTATCCTTGTTGCAACGGATGTTGCCGCACGTGGCCTCGATGTCGATAACCTTGATGCAGTATTTAACTTTGAACTGTCTCGCGACCCGGAAGTCCATGTACATCGTATCGGTCGTACTGGTCGTGCAGGGAGTAAAGGGTTAGCATTTAGTTTCTATGGTGAAAAAGATGGCTTACGTGTCGCGCGTATCGAAGAATATTTAGAGATGGATGTAATGCCAGCAACATTGCCAGTGAAATCAAACCAGCAGCCATACCAAGCGAAAATGGTGACGATTAACATCGATGGCGGTAAGAAGCAGAAAGTACGTGCAGGTGACATTCTAGGCTGCTTAACTGGTAAAAACGGTATCACAGGCGCACAGGTGGGTAAGATCCAGTTAATGGCGATGCGTTCCTATGTTGCAGTGGAGAAATCTGTGGCGAAGAAAGCGTTACAGATCATCAGTAATGGCAAAATGAAAGGGCGTCAATTCCGAGCTCGTATTCTGAAATAAGCTAAACCTCACTTAATGCCAAGGCGCTCGACATTGAGCGCCTTTGTTTTTCCAGCCTATGTACTTTAGTGTCCTCGCTCTGAATCAAGCATCTTGAGGTCACTTGGGTGTCTGACCTTATTCTATGCTGTTCTTTAAGCGTGACTTAATTCGGCTAAGACTGATTGCGGTAATCCCCAAATAAGCAGCAATCTGACTGTCAGTGATTCTCTGTTCTAAATTGGGGTAATGAGTGCAGAATAATTGGTAGCGCTCTTCTGGTGTGTAAAGCAGCATAAAGCGTTCTTTGTTTTCTTTGTACATCAACTGAGCTTCGAGTAATTTGATGTAGATTGGGTGCGCCTCTTCGCGCCATTGATGAAAGACTTCGATCGGTAAACAAAACAAATGGCAAGGGGTCAGTGTTTCTAAAACATAGGGCGATGGTTGCTCTTTAATCACGCTTTCAAAGCCGATTATCCAATCTTTTTCCCAGTAAAACTCTTTACTGAACTCCTTACCTTTATCTGTTAGATAACTGGCATGGCATAAGCCCTCCAACACAAAGTAGATGTGCGAGCTGACTTCACCTTGATGATGTAAAATATGGCGCGTTGGTAATTCAAGTTGTTGTCCATGCTCTATGAGTTGCCGAGCTTCGTCAGCAATAAAGCCGAGCCGAATTAAATCGCTGGAGAGGTTGTTGGGCATAGGTAAACCTAATCGGGAAACGGGTGAAAAAAACGGCTCAATTGAGCCGCATTAATAACTTATTAATATAACTTAATCGGTTATCTTTTGCTTAGGTCAATTTGATAAACGGCAAAGCCGACTTCATCATCTGCTAAGCGTGTCATCGGGTATTGGCCTTTATTTTTGATGAACTGTGCTGCCTTGTCACCGGGTGATGTTTCAAAGCGGATATCCAATTTTTTATTGGATTGTATTGGTGCAAACGACCAGTTGTTATCTGCACTTGGTGTTACTTTACCTTTCTCTTTACTGATGCGTGAAATGTAAGCCGCTAAGATAGAGCGGTTTTCATCTGGAGAATCAAAAGCAATGAAGTCAGTGCCAGTACCGGGGAAGGCATTGCTGTATGCTCGGTAGTTGTTGGTAGCAATAATAAAGTCTTGCTTCGCATCAACCGCTTTACCGTTGAAGGTCAGATTGACAATACGTTGAGAAGTCGGATTAATGACTTTACATGAGGCGTCGTATTTAGGCGCTTGAGTCACATCGATTTGATAGTTAACGCCATCAATCACATCGAAGTTGTAGGTACGGAAGTTGTCCCAATCGATCAAGGATTGCGGTTTAGTGGTGCTAGTATCAATTTGCTTAAACTGTCCTGCACTGCATTCCAGCCACTCTTTGACTTCTTTTCCAGTCACTTTTAGTGCAACAAGCGTGTTTGGATACAAATAAAGGTCGGCAGCATTACGGAACGTTAACTGCCCAGATTCAACTTCAGTGAAGTTATTAGGATCGTTTTTACGGCCACCTGCTTTGAACGGGGCTGCGGCACTGAGAACAGGAATATCGGCTAGGTTTGGGTCACCTTGAATAAAGCGCTCTACATAATCTTTTTGTGCAAGGTTAACAATTTGAACCGTAGGATCATCTTGTACCAATGCAAGGAAGCTGTACATAACATCATTTGCTTTACCAATCGGCTGGTTCACAAAGTCACGTGTGCCTTTGTGATCGCCTTTTAACGCATCAACAATGCCTTGATCCGCTTTCGCTAGCGCTTTTTTATGAGCCTTGTCAAAGATAGGACGCGCTTCAGACTGGCCATCAACCACTTGCCACTTGCCCTCTTTCTGCTTAAGCATCAAATCCATTACGCCAACGTGGCTTCCCCAGCGTCCAGGCATGACGGCAGTGACGCCATTAATTACGCCTCTTTGATTATCTACGCCTTGTAGGTTATCAAAGCCTTTGCCTGGAAAAACAGCGTGAGAATGTCCAAATGCGATGGCATCAATCCCTTTAACCTCCGTGAGGTAATATACCGAGTTTTCAGCTCCTAGTTTGTATGGATCGGTAGATAGGCCTGAGTGAGGGATAGCAATAATGATATCAGCCCCTTCTTTTTTCATTTGTGGGACAAGCTTTTCTGCTGTGGCCTTGATGTCCTTAGCAAATACGTTGCCTTCTAGGTTCTTCTTATCCCAAACCATGATTTGAGGTGGAACAAAACCGATGTATCCGACCTTGATTTGATGTTCTTGATCATCGGTATCTTTGAATGTGTGTGTTTTGATAAGGTAAGGTTTGAAGTAGTGTTCACCCGTTTTTTGATCAAAGACGTTAGCATTGATGTAAGGGAAGTTAGCTCCCGCTGTCGAGTTTTTGAGGAAATCTAGGCCATAGTTGAATTCGTGGTTACCGATGTTACCTACATCGTAGCCTAATTGATTCATGGCTTTATAAACAGGGTGTATTTCCCCCATTTTGATTCCTTTCGCTGCCATGTAATCGCCCATTGGACTGCCTTGAAGTAAATCACCATTATCGACTAAGACACTGTTCTCTGCTTCTGCTCTGGCTTGCTTAACCAAGCTGGCCGCACGGCTTAGGCCAATTTGCTGAGAAGGCTGGTCTTTGTAGTAATCATAATCCATCACATTGGTATGAATATCAGTGGTTTCGATGATACGTAGTTTAATGGTGTCTGCCATAGCTGGGTTGGCTAGAGCGAACATACCACCGAGAACTGCGATGGAGATTGGATTAACGGCCATTTTCATGAGTAACTCCAAGTTAATGGGATAAAAGTGCAAATGCGTAATGTATCAAAGAAGCTTGTAAAGCCATCTAAGCCACACAGAAAAGTGTGAGTATAGTCGAGTTACTTAATGAGTTTCATGACAATTAATGAGTGTTGTCACAACGACATATTTTTTAATCATCCTGCTGATTTAAGCAACAACATGCCTTAGCAGTTTTTGGCATAAAAAATGAAATTTTAGAATTTCAGGTAATATGCCGCTGACGTCATAATGAGAACCATAACGATATCAACGGATGATAGGCAAGAGAATGACAGTGAATAATTCAGTGACCCCTTTTTCTGCGAAGAAGCCTCGCCTCGTGGCTCATCAACCTTTTGCTGAGCGTTCTCGTTTTGGTAAGCACCCCTTGCAAGCGGGGGAAGTGGCTTTAGTTGGTGCAGGGCCTGGCGATGCTGAGCTATTAACGATTAAAGCATTGAATTGCTTACAGCAAGCTGACGTGATTCTTTATGATTATTTGGTATCGGAAGAGATCATGGCTTTTGCCCCGAGTGACGCTATTTTAGTCTGTGTGGGCAAAAAAGCAGGACATCATAGTGTGCCACAAGAGAAGACTAATCAGCTGTTAGTTGAATTCGCTCAGCAAGGGTACAAAGTGGTGAGAATAAAAGGGGGCGATCCATTTGTGTTTGGACGCGGAGGTGAAGAGCTGGAGGTCTTGACACAAGCTGGCATCCGTTTTCAAGTGGTGCCAGGCATTACTGCCGCCGCAGGGGCCACAGCCTATGCTGGCATTCCTTTAACCCATCGTGATTATGCTCAGTCAGCGCTGTTTGTGACAGGCCACCTGAAAGAAGACAGTGACGACATGGATTGGTCGACCTTGGCCCGTGGTAATCAAACTCTGGTGATCTACATGGGGCTGATGAAATCCCATTATATCCAAGATCAATTAATTAAATTTGGTCGTTCTACTTCGACGCCTGTCGCCATTATTGAACGTGGTACTCAGGATCAACAACAAGTCTTTACTGGGCAACTCAACCAACTTGCTGAACTGTCTAAACATGCTCAGTCACCATCATTAATTGTGGTGGGTGAAGTCGTCACGTTGCATCAGAAATTGGATTGGTTCTCACCACAAACGGCTGAAGAACCTAGTGCGATGGCCCAAGCAATATAAGCACGCAATATAAATCAGCACTCGATTTTAAAAGCTCAAAAGGAAAGGTAACACATGGACCAACAACGTTTAACTCACTTGAAACAACTGGAGGCGGAGAGTATCCATATCATCCGTGAGGTTGCGGCTGAGTTTGATAATCCTGTCATGATGTATTCGATTGGCAAAGACTCTTCCGTCATGCTCCATCTGGCACGTAAAGCTTTTTATCCCGGTAAAATTCCGTTTCCTCTATTACATGTCGATACCGATTGGAAATTTCGCGAGATGATTGAGTTTCGTGATCGTACTGCCGAGAAGTACGGTTTTGAGTTGTTGGTTCATAAGAACCCAGAGGGACTTGCCATGGGATGTAGCCCATTTATTCACGGCTCTTCGAAGCACACTGACATTATGAAAACTCAGGGCTTAAAGCAAGCTCTGAACAAGTACGGATTCGACGCAGCTTTTGGTGGCGCTCGACGTGATGAAGAAAAATCCCGTGCTAAAGAACGAGTCTATTCATTCCGCGATAAAAACCATACGTGGGATCCTAAGAGCCAGCGTCCGGAGTTGTGGAAGACGTACAACGGTCAGGTGAATAAAGGTGAAAGCATTCGAGTCTTCCCTCTATCTAACTGGACTGAGTTAGATATTTGGCAATACATCTATCTGGAAAATATTGAAATCGTCCCTTTGTATTTAGCTGACAAACGTCCAGTTGTTGAACGTGATGGAATGCTCATCATGGTTGACGATGAACGTATGGAGCTAGAACCAGGAGAAGTGATTGAAGAGAAAAGTGTTCGTTTTCGTACCCTAGGTTGCTACCCATTAACGGGAGCGATTGAATCAGAAGCGAATACATTAACTGGCATCATTGAAGAAATGCTGGTGGCGACCTCCAGTGAGCGACAGGGGCGTGCGATCGATCATGATCAATCAGGATCGATGGAGCTGAAAAAGCGTCAAGGTTATTTCTAAAGGATCAAAGGGAAGAGAATGAACAGTGCAGTTGAAGCTCAATTAGCCGAGCTTGGTATTGAAGGCTATTTAACACAACATCAGTACAAGTCGTTACTTAGATTCCTGACTTGTGGTTCGGTAGATGACGGGAAAAGTACGCTAATTGGCCGTTTGCTCCACGATTCTAAACAAATTTATGAAGATCAATTAGCGGCCGTTCATTCTGATAGTCAACGGGTCGGCACGACTGGCGAGAAACCTGATTTGGCATTGCTGGTCGATGGTCTACAAGCAGAGCGTGAACAAGGCATTACCATCGATGTGGCTTATCGTTATTTTTCAACCCAAAAACGTAAGTTCATTATTGCCGATACACCAGGACATGAACAATATACTCGAAATATGGCGACTGGAGCCTCAACGTGTGATCTTGCGGTGATTTTGATTGATGCGCGTAAAGGCGTATTAGATCAAACTCGTCGTCACTCGTTTATTTCTAATTTACTGGGATTGAAACATTTTATTGTCGCGATCAATAAAATGGATCTCGTTGACTATTCTCAACAGCGCTTTGAAGAGATTCGTGATGAATACCTGCAGTTTTCTGAGAACTTAACCGGAAATACCAATATTCAGATCATTCCTATCTCTGCCTTAGAGGGCGACAACGTGGTGGATAAAGGCATCCAATTGAGTTGGTTTGAAGGCCCATCTTTATTGGAGCTGCTTGAAAATGTCGATGTTGATCAAGAGAAAGGCGAGGGAGAGTTTCGTTTTCCTGTGCAGTATGTCAGTCGACCGAACCTTGATTTTAGAGGTTTTGCTGGCACGATTTCCTCGGGCTCGATAAAAGTTGGAGATGCGATTAAGGCTTTACCTTCTGGTAAAGCTTCAACAGTTGCACGTATCGTAACTTTTGATGGTGATGTGCAAGAAGCACAGGCAGGTCTTGCCGTCACTCTGACTTTAAACGATGAAATTGATATCAGTCGTGGTGACTTGATTGTTCTAGAAAATACTCAAGTAGAATCAACTAACCACTTGTTGGCTGATGTTGTATGGATGACAGAGCAGCCTTTGCAGTCAGGCCGAGATTATGACATCAAAATTGCAGGGAAGAAGACGGTTGGGCGTTTAGAATCGATTCATCATCAATACAATATCAATAACTTATCGACCTACAGCACATCTGAATTACCACTCAATGGGATTGGCTTATGTGAATGGTCGTTAACGGAAGCAGTAGCACTCGACCGTTATCAAGACTGTGTCGATACTGGCGGTTTTATTATTATTGACCGTTTAACCAACGTGACAGTGGGCGCTGGGATGGTGAAAAGCAGTCTCGCCACGATTGAACGCAGTTTAGCGGATATTTCAGCTTTTGAGCTTGAGCTTAATGCACTGGTTAGGAAACACTTTCCTCACTGGGAAGCAAAGGACCTCAGCCAAATGTTGCAGCATTCATAAATCAGTTTCATGTGTCAGTGAGCCGCTCCCCCAAGAACCCAGAGTGCTGATATCGATTTTGGTTGAGCCTCTGGTGTTCTTTTTCGCTGACTGATGGCTTTTTGTGACTGATCGTTCTTTATGACGGATTGTTCTGTGTACTGACCAACTGGTTTTATCCGACAAGGCTCTCATCAGGTGGTCGTATCGCTCGGTTCAAGCTGTTGTGTTACTTGCATTGGGCTTATTGCTAAGGAAATATTATGTGGGAACAAGTGATGGTATTTGCGATCTTGCTGGGTATTATTACTTGTTTGATCATGACAAAGCTAAAGCCCAGTTATGTATTTGCGGGTGCTGCTTTTATTGCCTTTATGCTCGGTTGTATTGAACTTCAAACGGTTGCATCGAACTTCACCAATGCTTCTTTATTGACTTTGGTGCTGCTGATCTTGGTTTCTTGTGCGCTTGAAAAGACCTTGTTAATCAGTTGGGTGAGTCGCAGTATTTCTCAAGGACGTTTAGGCAGTGTGATCGCTAAACTGGGTCTCTCAACAGCATTGCTTTCCTCTTTCACGAATAACACCGCGGTTGTGGTGTCTTTAATTGGTGCGATAAAACGTAATCAGCAACATGCGCCTTCTAAGTTGTTAATTCCTCTTTCTTATGCCGCAATTTTGGGTGGTACGCTGACGTTGATCGGCACCTCAACCAATTTGATCATCAATAGCTTTGTCGAAGATGTTGGCTTGCCAAGCTTGAGCTTTTTCAGTCCGACCTTGATAGGTTTGGTGGTGCTTTTCTGTGGGTTATTAATTTTGATCCCGCTGAGCTATTTGTTACCCAGTTATGATGAGCAAAACCAAGAGGAGTTACCGTACTTTTTAGAATCGCGCGTAGAATCAGATTCTCCTTTGGTTGGTCATACGATTAGCAAAAATAATTTGCGAGCCTTACGAAAGTTATTTTTAGCGGAAGTGATTCGTGATGGTGTGACGGTGCCATCGGTTGGGCCTGACTTTGTCCTTGAAGCACGCGATCGATTATTGTTTTGTGGTGATGTTGAAAGTGTTGCAACCTTACAGGAAATTCCGGGTTTAACCCTATTTGGTCAGCAACACCTCAATGGTCAAAACTTTATGGAAGTGGTCGTGAGCTCTTCTGCCACTTTTTGTCATCAGACCCTGAAGCAAAGTCGCTTTCGTGATCGCTTTGACGCGGTGGTTGTCGCCATTCGTCGAGGTCATGAACGTTTGGAAGGTGGATTGGGAAATATTCATCTTGCCCCCGGTGATACATTAGTTCTAGTGCCAGGAAAACGTTTTGAAGCTGAGCGTAAAGCGCATCGTAAAGAGTTTGTTGTTATTAATGATTTGGATTCTAGTGCGCGCTTGGATCGTAATAAGTCTGCTTTTGTATTGGCTGGCTTTGCTACTGTGATTGCTGGAGCGTTGCTGGAGTGGGTACCGATACTTAAAGGCTTGGCTGCTTATTTACTCACTTTACTGGCCTTTGGTGTGATTCAAATGTCTGAACTGCGGCGTCGCTTTCCCATCGATATTGTGGTGATCGTTGGCTGTGCGCTGTCGATTGCTCAGTTAATGATATCGTCAGGGCTTTCGGTTCGTATGGGCGAAGTGTTCATGCAAGCTTTTGATGGCTGGGGGGTGTTTGGAGCGTTAGTGGCCACTTACATCATGACGTTGGTATTAACCGAACTTGTCACCAATAATGCTGCTGCAGCGTTATCTTTCCCGATTGGCTACAGTATGGCAGTAGGCTATGGCGTTGATCCTATGCCGTTTATTATGGCGGTGTTATTTGGGGCCAGTGCCAGCTTTATTTCACCTTATGGCTACCAAACCAACTTGTTGGTTTATAGCGTAGGTAACTACACATTGAGTGACTATGTGAGAGTCGGGGTACCGATCTCGATTGTTTATTCTGTTCTTGTACTTACGTTGATTCCGGTCTTCTTCCCCTTTTAATTTTAAAATATTCAGAAGGTTACTATGACAGTCGATACCCTGTTAAAAGATCAAAATATTGTTTGGCACCAGCACGCTATTGATAAGCGGACTCGTGCCAATTTAAAGCAGCAAAAACCTGCCGTGCTGTGGTTTACCGGGCTGTCTGGTGCAGGAAAATCGACAGTAGCTGGGGCCTTAGAAACACGCTTAGCGCAGTTGGGTTATCATACTTATTTGCTGGATGGGGATAATGTTCGTCATGGACTGTGTCGTGATCTCGGCTTTTCGGAACAGGATCGCCGTGAAAATATTCGTCGTATTGGTGAATTAGCAAAGTTGATGGCAGATGCGGGTTTGATTGTCTTATCTGCTTTTATCTCACCACATCGTGAAGAACGTCAGTTAGTTCGTGATTTACTGCCAGAAAATGAATTTATTGAGGTCTACGTTAATGCTTCTTTAGAAGTGTGCGAAAAAAGAGATCCTAAAGGGCTATACAAAAAAGCACGAGCAGGGGAGATCCGCCACTTCACAGGGATTGACTCAGAATATCAGGCCCCACTCACTCCCGAGATCGATTTACCTGCTGGTGAGAAAAGTGTGGCTGAGCTTGTTGAGCTGTGTATCGAAACCATGCAGCAGCGAGGCATTATTCGTTAGGGCTAAATCAACAGGCATCCCTCGTAGTTTGAGTGATAGAGTGTCTATCCAAGCACCCTGAGGTTACTTGGGTATCATCGCATGTAATGGTGATATTAGACGGTATAGTCCACCGTGCTTTTTACATCACTTTGCACGCTAAACTTGTGATTTAACAGGGCGATCATTTGATCGTAGAACTGGCTGTTGGGTTTATTACCGAGTAATCGACATAACTCGTTCCCCGTCGGTGTAAAGCGATAGTACAGCAGACGAACTCCTTTACTATGTACCTGCAGGGAGAGGTTTTTCCCCTGATAGTTGAGCAGCAGAGGGGAGTCAATGTCAATCTCTCCTGATTCCAACTCAGTACGGTGAAGTAATCCAAGCTCTATTAACACTAATAGACTTGAAAAGGGCAATTGAAAGTTACCCATATTGAGATGGTAATTGGAGTCGCGTTTGCCAAAACTGAACAGGCCATTATGAGATTTATAGCCAGTTAATAGCTTTTTGCTGGTATCGCCGCCAAAACTACAAGCCAAAGCCGCTGAACGTTGTAATGCTTGTGCTTCTTTTAGAGACATATCTTTGAGTACTTTTAATGCTTTTAGTGACGTTGACCCCGGATTTATCACCTCTAGTTTCATCACTTGTGCCCATAGTTTCTGCATAGCGTTATTTTGGATATCTTGGGCGAGATCGAAAAAGCGTGTGAGCCAATCTGGGTCTGGGTCTCCCGCTGTTTCATCACGGCATGCACTGTGTGACAGCTTTAAAATTTGCTCTAGGTTTTTTTGTCTTTGTTCTTGGCGACGTTGCTCCCGCAGTTGAGCTCTTTCTTGAGTGTTTTTCACAGGTGGTTCTGAGTGCATGAGAGCATCAAGTCCATATATTTGAGCGATATTCTTTACTCGATCAGCACTGCCTTTAATATAACTGGATTTCTTATCATTATTTGCTGTTTCTTTTGAGTTGATAACAGATGGCTGAATGGGTTCCGTCATGTATTCTCCTATCGAGTGCTGACAAATGCTGCTTTCCTGAATCTACACCTTTCTGACTTTTGCAACTATTACCTCATCATTATTTTTACAAAATAAATACTACCCAAAATGATAACAAGTTGTTAAAGTTGTTATCATTGATTGGAGGAAAGATGAAGTATTTAGATGTAAGAAAGCTAAAGAAATATCTATCGTTTGTATTTGTCTTTACAATTTACATTGGATCGTTAGCGTATTTATCGCGCTATATTGTTTAGTTTATTTTTAATGATTTTAATATAGATCAAGAACTAACGTCTTCGAATGGTCAATGCGTTGTAAAGTTAGGTTCATCGTGTTTAATGTAGTCTTTTTAAGTTAATTAGTGATAGTTGATGAGCCTTAAAACTTTGTTAATAAGGTCCAGATATAAAAAAGCGCTACAAGAGCGCTTTTTTACCAAGGCTGATAAAACTAATTACATATCATCATAGGGTTCAAGTTTGGAGCCTTCAAGTACGTAACCTGTTTCTGCGATTTCATGGTTCATTGTTTGTGTTTTCAATGTACCGATAACATAAACCACATCCCATAAGTCTTGTACTGGCGCACCTTTAGGAAACTTCACATAGATGATTTGGTTTGGTGGTGGTGGTGGTACATGAATACATGCTCCAAAGTAAGGCACGAGTAAAAACTCAGTGACAGAGTTAGCATCACCCTCTAATGGTATAACAAACCCAGGTATCTTAACGGTTTTACCATTCAGATCTTTACGTACCATACCGACTTTATTTTGTTTGGCTTGGCCGCCACTGTGGTTAGCAGCCGGCATTCCACCAGAATCAAACATTTTTCGTTCTGCTTCAGGAATGAGATCGATCCAATCCAAGACTTGTACTTTACTTTCTGTCTGCACTGCTTTTTTAGCATCGCTGTTTTTATTTACTTCACTGGTTGAAGCTGCAGCAGCGATACCTGTTGTCGTTAATGACATCAGCAGGACGCTATTTACCAAAATATTTTTCCACATAATCTATTAAATCCTTATGGTCATTCCATCGCTGAGTGATTGTTGATAAGCACGAAATGCTGGGATAAAGCCAATAAAAATACCTGCGCACTGGACTAAACCAATCAGTATCCATTCATAACTCGACAGAGGCGTTAACGATATATGGATACCATAATGCTGCTGAATGAGAGGCTGTATAAAAGCGAGCACCAGATAGAGGCCGACCACACCTGTTATAATACCCGCGAAAGTCAGTAGACTGGCTTCACTAATTAATAACGAGAAAATGTGTTTTGGCCTAGCCCCCATGGCCCTAAGAATCGCCATTTCGCGCCTGCGTTCTTGTAAGCTGGTTAGAAGGCTACTGAGCATGCCCAGTAGGCCTGCAATGACAACAAAGCCAGACACTGCCATTAAGGCTTGCTCCGCCACGGACATCATACCCCATAATTCTTGCAGTGCGACACCCGGCATAATAGCGCTGAGTGGCTCTTGGGTATAGGTGTTAATTTGTCTTTGTAGTGTAAAGGTTTGAATTCTCGACTTCAAACCGACAAGCATGGCGGTAATTTGTTCTGGTTGTAGCGCTTTTGTTTTTAACGTCTCTGCATCTGGAGTTGGCCCCAAGCGAGCGCCACTTTCCCATCCCACGTGTATTGCTTCAATGGCTTCTAAGGAAACATGGACGGTCTTATCAACCGGTGTGCCCGTTGGCGCCAGAATACCGACAACTTTGAAAGGTAAGTTATCATGCCTGCTAAAACCAACGTCGCTGATGCCATGAGCAATGATGATCTCGCTACCAATTTTGTAGCCAAGCTGTTTTGCTACGTCCGCGCCTAAGACGGTTTCAAATAAACCATTGAACTCCTTACCTTGAGAGAAAGTAAGTGGTTGCTTACTTCCATATTTATAATGCTCAAAGTAGCTGTGGTTGGTGCCCATTACTCGGAACCCTTTATGGGAATCACCGAGTGAAATCGGGATAGCCCAATCTACAGCTCGGTGATTGGCAAATTCTTGGTAACTTTTCCAGTCAATGTTATTGGTTGCATTACCAATGCGAAATACGGAATAGAGCAACAGGTTAACTTGTCCTGAACGGCCACCAATAATTAAGTCTGTTCCCGAAATGGTATTAGCGAAACTGTCTTTTGCCTCAGTTCGAATTCGCTCTACACCCAGTAAAAGAACAACGGAGATAGAAACTGTCAAAACAGTCAGTAGCGCCGTCGCTTTACGATTCATCAAGCTCTTCCAAGCGAGTATTGCGATGGTTTTCATGATCTTTCCCCCATGTGCTGAGCTTGATTGATTTCAGGTAAGCTAATGACTTTGTGGAATAAAGGCTCTAGCGTCGGGTCATGGCTAACAAAAATGAGTGTGGCGTTAGCGTGGCTGGTTTGCTCCATGAGCAATTCGATAAAGGCTTTGCGATTATCATGATCTAAGGCAGAAGTGGGTTCATCGGCAATAACCAGCCCTGGATTACCTATTAGTGCGCGAGCTGCGGCGACACGTTGTTGCTGACCAATACTGAGTTCGGAGACCCGTCGATGATGTAATTCTTCGGGCAGGCGTAAACGGGTCAGGAGTGCGATGGCCTGCTCTTTCATTGTATGGAGAGAAGCATTAGGTGCGCCTCTACGCAGACGGACCTCACTGAACTGGCAGGGAATAAGGACATTTTCCACGACCGTTAAGTAAGGCAATAAGTTAAATTGTTGGAAAATATAGCCAATATGATCAGCGCGGAATTTATCGCGTTGGCTTGAGCGCAACTGAGCAAGATCGGTACCTAACACCGATAAGGTTCCTGAAGAAAGCACATTGATGCCCGTAAGCAAGGCAAGTAAGGTTGATTTACCGCAGCCACTAGGACCTTTAATAAACACATGTTCGCCATGAGCAATGTTTAATTGTTTAATATCAATGGTGGCGTTTGCTGAGCCGGGCCAGACAAACTTAGCGTTATTGAGCTCAACAACGTTTGACGTGGTTTCAGTCATGTTGGTTACCAAAGTTGCAATGAGGGGTAAGTAGTTACTTACTCCCTCATTTTGTTTTAATCAAGGCCTTCAAAATACTTTAATCACGCAATATTCTTATTACATAATATTTTCACTACACACTATTCTCATTGCAGTCATGATACAAAGTGATTTTAGTGTCTGTTTAAAGGCCATTGATTGTGACACGGGTGATTATTTTAGCTTGATACGGGTCTTGGTTTTATCAAGCTCTGTTGAAGCCTGAATGTTATCGGTAAATACGTTGGCGTTGATTGCCTTTGTGGTAACAAACTGGGTAAACCAAGAGGTATCGATAGAGTCGAGTTGAGTGATGTTCTCACAATGGAACTGGTATTGTGCAGAAAATTCACCATGGCCGCCATGTTTGTGATCGTGATGTTCTTCATGATCGTGGCC
>NZ_BJXJ01000037.1 GCF_007990935.1 Vibrio sagamiensis NBRC 104589 | reverse complement strand
GAACTCTTCAATATCTTCGGACTTTACGCATGAAAAGAGGTGCTCAGCTAGGCACCTAAGGTACATCTTCAATTTTTGCAGCAAGTCCCCCTACACAAGCCTAACAAATTTTTAAAAGGAGTTTTTTTCATTGGGTAATATTAAATCATCTTGACCATGAATTATCTCATTAAATATTTTCGAACGATATGCTTTAAAACAGGTGAATGATTCAGATATGTTACCATTTTTCATATAACCCTTGTGTTTACTCGCTTCTAAAAGTATAGATTCGACTGCATTACGGTATGGGTCTCTTATGTCTTCCAATGTATCCTTATCTTGTTCTATAAAGTACTTCCCTTTTCCCATGTAAGATAATGATCTTCGCAGATTTCCAAGGTCATTTGCCATTTTACCACTAGGTTCTATTTTTATTAAGCAAGATATAAGTGCATATTCTCTTAAATCTTCCCTAGCATTTTTTATGTAGCCTGATTCAAGACTTTCATTGTACTTTTTGTTATTTTTTTCATATAAAATAAATAATGACATTACTATAATTATAAAAGTTAAAAAAACATTTAGTCTTTTAGTTCCCATAGCATAACTCTTTTTGTTTTTATATTTATATTATATTTCAGATAATAATTAATATCATGGTAATGAGAGTCAAAATTAAAAGAAATGCTGCACAAGAACGGATTATGAAGATAGACGTCACCGCCAAAAGAAAGGCATCGAGAAGGCCATGAACGAAGGGAAATACAAAGGAAGGAAGCCTGACTAGGAACTGCATGAAAAGATCTATAAGCTCAGAGTCGATGACCACATGAGCATTAATGAAACGGCCAAAATGATTGGTGTCTCGGCTCGAACGGTTGTGCGTGTCGTTAAGAGAATGAAAGCTGAGCGTGAGGGTTAGTCACTCCAACTTTGTATAAATAGTTTTTGGAGAGAAATGAGCTAGAGTCTTTACTTCATAACAAATAGTTTCGATTAGAAAAAGTATCTTGAGTCTTAAATGTTTGTTATGCGTTTCCTTCCAACAAGCTGCTGTCATACTCGATACCTTCGTAGTCATTGTTATTTATAAGGAAGCGCGCAATTTACTCACGATGAACTGCGCTCTTTCTTTAACAGATGTCTTTGGAACTTCAATTAAGTCATAGCCAAATTTTGTATAAGCACTAACCATTTCATGATATGTCGCAACCGCTTCATTAAAATCTTGCTTCCGTTCAGTATCATTTTCATAGATTTCTTCCCAAGGAGGAAAGATGAAAACTATACGGCAGTAATCTAATTCATCACATTTAGCTAACAGAAGTTCCGAAACAGGTATGTGCTCAAGCATACTATACCCATAAGAGTCGACAATGCTTCGGTCGTAAAACGTAATCTCAGTATCACCAAAGTTCCTGTAATTGTTGATTTCTTCAAGAACCATTTCATCTCGGAATGCTTTTTTATCCAGCCAAGGTAATGCACTACCTTGCGACTTTACTTGGGCTTGAATAACTTTACGCCCAACTTCTGGTGCACTTTGATACCCCATCTGACATAACAGCTCGATAACTGAGGTCTTACCTGAGCCAGGTCCACCTGTAAAAATAACTCTATTGTTCAAATTTAACTCCATAGACTGCTAATATCTCAATGACGTACACGATACATATTTTTCACTTTAATTCACAATAAGTTAAGTTATACAGCTCTGTACCTACATCACTAAATACAGATTTTTTCTGTAAAACATAAATTGTCCAACAATCAGTTGCCCAAATAGTTCTCATGATAGCTTCATGCACTCTAAACACACTTAGGGACATTTTTCGTGTTTAATACCCCTTCAGCACATTTCTGGACAAAAATGAGTTTAGAAAAATCTTACATTAGCGAGTCATGAATAATCTCAGGTATAGCAAATAGCAAAAGTGATGTGCAGAATCCAACGGATTACTTGGCGAAAGCTCTGCCTTACAAAGAACGCATACGCCTATAAACAAGCATCAAGCCCGCCACCCTTCCAGAGCAGATCGCACAATTTACTTATATAGAGGCTCGGGCTTATTCAACACTCGGGGGTTAACGTTGGCTACGCAACGCTTAATCCTTATTTGTTATGAATCACCTACCAATGATTGACTGACTCTGAGATGTGAGCCGAACGTTCTGGACGTTGCGAAGACTTACCACAAAGTTTGCATTCGAATGCTTCTTCAAAATCTCTATACCCTACCGACAGCATTATTTGAGGTGGAAACGTACATTTACAAAGCTGATAACCTAAAGCTTGTGCAATTTGCGCTTCAGCCAATTTAGTCGCCTTAGTAGCTTCTTCTAATGACTGCTATATTACTTGTTTTTCTTTAGATTCTGGCAACACATCTTTAGTTTGTTTTACCAAACCAATTGTATCGGATAGCAGGGAAATCCCTACTTTCACACTTTGCATTGCAGTTGTTATATCATCCATTTTACCCTCCTGATTCCTAACGCCTTGTTAAGAAACAGCTAACTACCACTACACTCAAACAAAGCCATCGTAATCACTAAACTCAATTAAAACCAAGATCGTCAACTGTTAGCAGATGCTTGAACAAATTAGGTTAAATCCTACCTATACATACAAGGAAAACATCAATGACAGCCAAGTAAGTACAAACATGATGATACTTGTATCTTCAATTTCGTTATTTATATGCAAGAACAATAGAGTGAAGAAAAAGGCAATTGGGGTGTTCATTATTGACGAATAATCAGCAGAAATCTCGTTCCCCGCCAGAACTAGCACTCCGCGTCCGAGAAGCCCTAATATCGAGAGTGTAAAAGTCATGCGAATCATCCAAATCCGTAGGTTGTGGTCTGACTCAAGTGGTTTCACGAACTTTAACCGGAATACATCTTTTAAAATGGCGATGATTTCTTGATCGGCTTTACCCATTATTTCCTCTATTTCACTTACGCAAAGCTAAGTGGCTAACAAACTGACCACCCAACCAAATTTGAAAACCAAAAACTCTACACTAAATCGAGACAAAAATGCCAAACGTTTGTTAGTCCATCTTTAGCGTCTTATTATGTTTATTTTCCAAAGTTTCGTTCTCTCAACTCTTCGCACACACCATCTACACCAGGAAACATAGAGCCGGCAGTTATTCCCATATAAGCAAGTTCTCTCATCGCAATTTCTCGCTCTGTAGCTGGTATATCAATTGCCTCGATAAACCTTTCCCCAGTTTCCTGCTCCTTGCTAATAATATATGCTTCAATATTTTCAACATTTGTAACAGTGGTTAGAGCCTGTTGGGGTATCATTCTTGGATTATCTAGTGCAATAAAATCAGTGACAGACAAATGTGGAAAAGGAGGATCTAAGTTTGAGATTTGGGGATACTTTAATTTCCATTTTTCGTGGTTAAAAACGTATATTCTTGCTTTTTCATTGCCTACATAGTTCTTTGGCCAGTCTCTGAAAGCGAAAAAAGATGATACAAAGGGTGAATGACTCCAATCTAATAGCGGAGTTGGATAACCATGATGTTGTAAAAGATTAAAAAAAGCGCCATTTTGCTGTGGGTCATTTAAGTCAAAGTAGTGTGACGTAATTGCACACAAACGTTGGTGTAGCTGCTTAACATCTACCTGAGTAAATTGACTAATTCTATATCGTCCTAATCTATGAAAGGTTGTCTGCAAGCGCCACGGTTTTTGCTGCCCTCTGAACAAATATCCCTTCCCAAGTAGTTCCGACACATGATTTTTGTATTGATACCAACTCATTTCTACGGCACTGATACTTGATTCTGATTTTCTTTCAGGGCTATCAATTTGAGCAAAAAATTTAACACCAATATCTGTAGTCGAAGATATTTTTAACTGCTTTCCATCATATTCAATTTCGGCTTCGGCTTGATTGGAGTGACTTGAGTCAGGATACAAATCCTTCAGATTATCCCATTTAGTTTCAAAGCCATTTATAGGGTTAACAGGGTTTAAGTAAGCCCTGACTCTAAATTTTTCCTGTAGTTTAAAAGGTTCGAAGTAAGCAACTGACGAAGGTATATTTTTGTCAAACGGATTGATGTAAGCTACAGCTTCAAAATGATCATCCACTTCATCAACATTTATCATTACGATACCATCTACATCACCAGTGTACTTACCTATCCACTGCCCTTTCATTCTTGATTCTCCTTATAAACATAACGCTTATTAGACGGATTTCTTCAGCAATCATATGCAACCAATGGTAACGCTAATTATACTCACTTTCAATCTCATGCCCGTATTGCCTAGCGCCTATAATGTGAACTTCAGAAATTGCCGAAAGTTTCCGTATAATTCCGGCGGCTTCGGAGCTATACGATTTTCGCCTCAAACAAAAATGAGTATGGTCTTACTCTCTTACAACGGATTAGATTTGGTACGGTAAAAGCACGCACACTAGAATGTGTAGAGTTTTAGCTCTGAACGATTTTGGGGCAGCTCCGAGCTAGGAGGCACTTTGTTAAAAATTGCCACATGTAAAACTTCAGCTCTATGAAGCCTCTGGACAACTATTAGCAATCGAGCTTGCTTAATTAGCAAATCATGAATGAGTGTAGGTATGACAATTTGTTGTGAAGTGCTATTGCGATAAATGATGACTTAAATGAAAGACCTAATCCAGAGATTAAGTTCGATACTTAATCTCTGGATAGCATTTGGGAGTAACTTCAGTTTAATAAATATAAACTGGTCTAGAGTCGTCCCCCTGACCATCTGAATTATCCCCACTCCAATAATCCGGCTCCCCCACAGCCAATACCTCACCATCTGACGATAAGGCGACGGCACCACCAAAATAATTAAATTCATGAGTGTTAGAGGCCTTTAAGTAGGCTTCCTGAGTCCATTTAGAATCACTGTAACGAAAGAGATAAGCAGCTCCAGAGTCGCGAAAATCATTGTTTTCTTGATCCTCAGAATTTACCCCCACACCACCTGAATTCTCGTAAGGCACTCCCACAGCCAATGCCTGGCCATCTGAGGATAAGGCGATTTTCGAACCAAAATAGCGACCGACATCAGTATTAGATGCCTTTAGGTAGGCTTCCTGAGTCCATATAGAATCACTGAAACGAAAGATATAAAGCGCACCAGTGTAGCGAGCATTGTTGTTTGATAGAGCCTCAGAATAGACCCCCGAACCATCTGAACTCTCGCGAGGTGCCCCCGCTGCTAGCGTATTTCCATCAGATGATAAAGCGACGGAATCACCAAAATGGTCATATACACCAGCATTGGAGGCCTTTAAGTAAGCTTCCTGAGTCCATTTAGAATCATTGTAACGGAAGAGATAAACTGCTCCAGACTGGAGAGCATTGTCGTTTTCTTGAGCTCCAGAATTTACACCCGTACCATCTGAACTTTCGCCATACGCACCTACAGCTAGAGTATTGCCATCTGATGATAAAGCGACGGAATCACCAAAACGGTCATTTACACCCGCGTTGGAAGCCTTTATGTAGGCTTCCTGAGCCCATCTAGAATCACTGTAACGAAATAGATAAACCGCACCAGAACCATCAGCAACAATATCACTTACCACTTCACAGTTGATCCCCACACAATCTGAATTCTCGAGACTCGCTCCAGCAGCTAACGTATTGCCATCTGCTGACAAGGAAATGTCACCACCAAAATAGTTAAATTCATCATTGTTAAAGGCCTTTAGGTCGGCTTCCTGAGTCCATTCAGAATCACTGTAACGGAAGATATAAATCGCTCCAGAGTCCCAGACATAGTGCTCTTCATAGTGTACACCACTCGCCCCTACAGCCAACGTATTGCCATCTGATGACAAGGAAATGGCACCACCAAAAGCGTCACCTTCACCCACATTGGAGGCCTTAAGGTAAGCTTCCTGAGTCCATTTATAATCACTGTAACGGAAGATATAAACCGCTCCAGAGTAGCTAGCATCATTGTTTGCTTGAGCCCCTGAGTTCACCCCTGTACCATTTGAATCCTCGCCAGGCGCCCCCACAGCTAGCGTATTACCATCTGATGACAAAGCGATGGAAAAACCAAAACTGTCATCTTTGACAGTGTTAGAGGCATATATTTGTTGAATGAGAGGAGTTAACTCTTGAGTCCTCAGAGACCTTTCATTGGATGCGATTTCTCCAAAAGAATTCTTTGCAATGACAAAATATTCCGATGTTAAATGTCTGATAACACCAATACCATTAACGATTGCACTCGTCGTAGTAGTTATTTCAAGCACATCACATGATTTTGGCTTTGATATATCTTTTCTACACAGTGAATATTCGGTAGCGTTATCAGAAGTCTCCCATGTAAAAGTTGTTGCCTTATCACTGCTTGATGCTGTGATTGTAGTTAGGTTAAATGCTAAAGGCTTTGCATGAGCACTAGTATCATCAGTTGAATTAGCAATTGTATCATCAGTTGAATTAGCACTTGTATCATCACTTCCACAACCAGCCAACATCAACGCAACAGATAACGTTATTAATCTTTTTTTATTTGATAGAAACATAAAGCCATTTTTAAATTAATTATTTAACTCAGTAAGTTAACAAAAAATGACAATAAATAATACCAATAGTAATCAATACTCGGTCAACTTAGTGAGGTATTCATTATTACTAAATTACTAACATGAAAACTGTGCGAGTTTACGACCAAAAACAACCCTTAAACCGTCTATAACGCCCTAATTTGATATTTTGGACACTTTTTTAAGGTAATATATCGCCATAATACTTTGAAATTTTGTGGCGCTTTCAGAACGACTTTCAAGGCAAAAATCAGTGATTTCATTTGAGCTAACAACACTACGACGTCCATTTTTCGGACTTTGTGGGTTCTGGGTTTCAGGTTAGTTCTATTTGGTCAAAATCCACTCGCATGTGAATGTAGACTTTTTGACTAAACCAATTTTGGGGCATTTTTCGTGTTTTATGCCCCTTCGGCACATTTCTGGACACAAACGAGTTAGTTACAAATATCTAACTCGTCCGCCTAGGATTAGGAAAAGTAAGCCAAAATCCAAGAACAAAGTATCTCATCGACTTTTAAAGAAAAATTCACATCATTGTAAGGTCACAAATTTTCCAACCTGCATAATCCTGCTTCCCAAGATGCTCTGGAGGAAACCCTGATTTATCCATAGCTAAACAGAGCAAATGCTCAGGCCTTGAGAAGGCGACATATAACTGCTTCATGAACTTGATTTTTGTAGCGGCTGTTGGTTTCGTAATGTTTTCGGCTAGAATATAGTCAATCAATGACTTTAAATCGTTTGAACGGAATTTTGTTTCTAAGACCAGTGTAGCTGCATGTGTTTCACCTTTAACTGCATGAATTGTTGCAACTTCATTTTCGATTATTCGTCCTGCAACGTCTGTATAAACCTTGTTAGCGCAGACATTGTTGACAGTACCTGCGAGGGACGTATCACCTTCAAAATAGATAAACTCTTGAATTTGGGTCAAGTCATCCAAGTTCAAATAACTGAATAAAGTAGTGACTGACTGGCTCCATGCATCCTCTGTTATTTCATTTTTAATCAATGACTTAATCATGATATTAAAGTCAATGTTTAAACCCGATTCTCTCAGGTATTTGCGTATATATGTGGTAGAGTATCCAGATTGAGTGCCATCTTGGAATGATTGTTTAGAATTAGATATTCGACCGCATCTGACAATCCCATCAAGAATTAGACGATATCCTTGATGCCCATCTTTTAGGCGACTCCCTTCATAAAAGTAATGAATAAGTTTGCTTGGCTTAAACGTATTTGTTGAATTCCCCTTATCAAATGAGTCGAGATAGTTACAAATGGTTAATCCATCATCCTTTCTAACACCAACGGAACCAACCGTTTTAATTGGTTTTTTACAGTCTGCGGGGACTGCTTGTGCACACAATTCTGCAAATCTCTCAAAAACGTTGTGTCGCGATCTCTCGTCAACCAGAAAAATTGTGTGTAAGACTTGTTCTGGTGCAGTTGTACCTGAGTTCAGATTGATACGGTTGTAACTTAAATTTTTTGCCAGCAGAGCAACAGAATGGTTAAAGCGGTGACTGTCTTCGACTTTCTCTAAGGTAACTTGATTGTAAGTTTGATTTCCCTCTTCCCCACTACTATAGATAGCTTGGTCAGGATCGCCAAATCTTTGGAAGCTAACATTTTCATGTTGGAATATTTCGTTTAGCAATTCATCTTGGAACCTCTGGGTGTCTTGCATCTCATCAACAAATACAACGGGGAAACGAGACTGAAGTGAGCCTTTAATCGATGAATTATTTAGGATGTACTTCCTAGCAAACGCATACATCTCATGATAATAAAAGTACCCATCACTGATTAAACTAGATTTGACAGACTCTAAATTCTGGTAGCTTGCTGATGTTGAAATTCTTCTAAACCCAGGAACGGATAATATAAGCTCACCGTCAATGAGCTTATATTGTAGATCTTGCAATGAAGATACGTGATTTCGTTCTAGGAAGTTTCTAGTTCCTCTAGAGAGAAGGCGCCACCCTTTATTACAACATATATCGTCGTCAACCTGGTTTACGTTATAACCTTCTGAGCGCAGGTATGGTATCGCAAGGAATTTATTTACAAACTCTTGAATTGTGCCTATAAAATGAGGGGATGACAGTAGCTTTTGACCATCAACACTACGCTCAAGACGGTCTATTATTTCACCCTTAGCCACATTGGTATGAGTTAGTACGCATATACCTTGGTGCGCTTGTTTCCATTTTTTGGCAATGATGAGAAGCTTGGCTGCCACCATTGTTGTCTTACCACTACCTGGGCAGGCCTGCACGTCATTGAATGTTTTGATTATCTGTTTTCTTGTATTGTCAAACGTTACATCTAGCTCTCTCTCAACTGTGCGGATATCTATATCATTGATCTCAATCATCTTGTTACTACTCAATTTCTAAAGGAAACGGTTCTGTTACATACTCAATAGCATCAACAATATAGGATGGTAACTTTGCTTTTAGATCTAGAGGGCGGTCTTTGTACTTAGATAGGATATCAGCCAGTGAATAACTAACTTCACTTTTCCCATCTCCTTTACCTTCGATAACGCCATACAGCTGAACAGCTCTTATTTGTGTATCCGTACTTAGTGCACCGTAGCCATCCATGCTGTTATTTATCGCTTGGTATAGCTCTTCGCTCAGTCCGTACTTTGCAAGGCAGAACTCAAACGTCCAGTCATTAGATATAAACGTTTTAACTAGCTCTCCATCAAACTCGGTCTTCTTAGCTCTTTTTGCATTTATTTCGTCAGTGTTGAGTTCACTAAGCCAATACTTCAAGTTTCCGCCTTTACCACTTGGCTTTGGCTGTTTTTTGGTTTTAAAACCATAATCGTTATCACCAGTATCTTCGGCTTCATCTGGCCACAAATCTAAATCCGTGATACAAGCTACCTTGATAGGTAATGGTTGTGGATTTACTGAGGTAGGGCTGGATCGATAAGCCTTAGCGTAGCGCTTCCTTGATAAACCATTTACGCTTACTAGCGACACTCCATAGTCTTCTAAAGGCCGTCCAAGTAATTCCGCAATTTTGGGGATTAAAACTACCTCTGCAACCCCTTCAACTAGCAATACACCTTTTGCAAAAAACATATTTGCCTTTGTGGAATCCAAAAATTTCTCGAGGAAAACATAATCTTCGTCTTCGAGTGCTGTGCACCCCTTTCTTAGAGGGAAAGCTTGGCCTTCTTGCATTAGGATTAAGCTATCTAAGGGGGCTTTTGATGCAAGTACGGGACTGTGAGTGGATAAAATGCATTGTAGTTGGCTATTTTCAGTCCGAAGATAATTAATAAACTTTAACTGTAACTGAGGGTGAAGGTGAGCTTCAGGCTCTTCTACTAGCAACAGAGGGTATTGCTCTTCCTCTTGCTTTATTAGCATTAGCTCGGTAGCCATAAATAACAGACTGCTATAACCCAATCCGTGCTTAATACCTGAAGCATCAAGTTCAAGGGTTAGTTTTTCTAAAATGGATTTAAGAGCGAATGATTTTTCTGATTCGCTCATGTCTGCGTAGTCCTTGCTTCCTAACAAACTTAAGACTGGCGTAAATACATTCGCTCTGAATGTTAAAGAGTTCAGCAGGGTAGCTATATTGTCTTGCGCAGTTTGGATTGCTGCGTCTGCCTGAATTTCCTTACTTGCACCAGTAAGTAGTTCAATAATACGCTGAGTTGCGCTCGTATCCCCAGCTAAACTGGTGTTACTTCCTAAAATTTGAGATAGCCTAGACGAACGTCCAGCAGAGAGTTCAGCTTCGGCATCACGTAGGGGTTTTAAATAAGTAGCAGCGAGGTACTCACGAACGTCTCTTTCAATTATAGGACCATCATTATTGATACCAGAACGGATTTCGGTCTTTATAAATTGAGATTTTTTGAAAGGGTTTGGGGCGAGTTTTGCTGAAAGCGTTATGAATAGAACTGATTTATCAACTCCAGGGGTTAATTCTTCATTTGTTAAATATTCTAAAAATAAACCAGACTCGCGCAGGGATAAGTCCTCAAACTTTAACTGAATTTGTAACTCATTTTTGCCATTTAGGAAGTCAGTACTCTTCAGGTTAACCCACTCAGCTGAAGTTGTATTAAGGACGAGTCGGATTGCATCGATAACAGAGCTTTTGCCCGCATTATTTTCACCAACAAGTAAATTTAACCCCTTGTTGAATGCCATAGAAAAGTCTTCAAACTGTCTGAAGTGTTGTGCTTTCAATTCTGATAAATACATGATTTTTTTTGACCAAACCAATTAATCGATGATTGTTCAGACATGCTAACCCAGAACTACGCTAATATCCTCTTTATTATGCAGCTATATGAGTAAATACACGTAAAGGTTCCTATTTGATGTGTTTGTATGGAACAGACTACCGCTACCTTCTCGCATAAGTAGCAGCATTAGAAATATCCTAATAAATCAATAATTTAAACTCTAATTAACACAATGAGGCATATCGTCACGTAAATAGTTTGAGAAAAATTGATAACTTCAAATTATTTAGTCAACAGGGACATCTCTATCAATTTCATCCTGTTTTCGTCATCAACAATCTCCCCAAGTCGACTACGTATTGCATCTTCTTCTGAACTTGGATAGTAAGACGCCCACCATTGACAGTTCGGCCCAACTATTTTGTTTACATAGTCAAAGTAAGGTTTATCGATTTCTGCTATAGAATGACCAAGGATTACCACTCTCTCAATATCTACTAAAGACTTTAGGAACATGCTAGATGCTTGGACACAAGCAGCAGTGTCCTTGTAATTTTTTTTAAAGTATCCATGAGCCTCACTAACTGCGTGTTCATAATCAGGTGAGTAAGAGTCAGAAAAGGCCTCAATCTCTTCTTCTGTTAGAGTTGATATGTCAATTGAGGGCGGAGCTTTATATTCTGAAGCCTCCATACCATGGCCAACAACAATTGGCGCATCAGTGCTATTTAGTTTGCCATGAATGTAACAGATACGATCTGAAGATATGTTATAAATCCGCTCAAGGGTATTCGTATAGTTGAAACATAGAAAGCGAGCACTAGTGTCGATTGGCAATACTTTATTGTCCTCAACTGTACAACTCTCAGCCAATGACAAATAGCTGTTTAAGTCCTTTTTAAGCCCTACTGTAAGCGCGCCGATAGCATTTTCGACTTCATAGATAAACTGATTTTCATGAGGGTCATCATCATAATATTGGCTAGAATATTCGATGAGAGCATCGACATCAAAATTGGCAAGATTTGTCTCTAAATGTTGCCAGTGCTCATCTAATGCCTGGTTAGCAGACATCATAAAAACACCATTTTCATATAATCGGTGGAACTCACTATGTTTGGAATAGTCTCGGAAACCTGTTAATGATGTCGGCAAGCCATGGTGTAAATCAAATCCATTGCCAATGATATAGAGTTTATTCACGCTAGTACTATCCTGTCGTGTAGAGTCTAAGGAAATTTATTAATTGGTTAGAAAGTAGATCGTAAGTTACTTTGTCGCATTACGAAGATTTGGTCAATGTTCTGATATTAGAGATAATCGTGGAGTACGCGCTAACTTGAAATGGGGCAAAAGTTAGCTCTAAAGAAACTTGTAAACTCCTGCTTATCCAAACGCTACCGCCCTTTACTTATCGGCTACGTAACACGCCATCACCACTAAATTTTCACGGCATGGAATGTACTACAAAGCGCATATCTCAGAGATTGATTTAGATCATTAGAATATTCGAATGTTTAGAGTGCATGACTGTGTTAACAAACGCCTCAAAATATTCTCGTGTTTCGATTTTTACACCCGCTTGAGACAACGAGACATTCAAGGCCGCAACCATTTGGCTAACCTTCGGGTTTAGGGCTGCCAACTGATCAAACAAAGCAACCATACGAGCAAGGCCATTATTTAAGGGGCATACCCTAGTGATTTTAAGGTGCTTGGGGATGAGAGATGGTATGAGTTCTGTGAGAATACTCAATGAAGTGTGGTAAATGAAAAATGCTCAATTAAAAACAAAGCAGGCGTCAATATTGCCTGCTTTATTTTTATGCCTAAGTTGGCTCAAGTTAATTAAATATTGGCCAATGGGAATTACAGCTTATCAAATTCTCGGTTTACTCGATAAGCATCTGATGTGACGTAAGCTTCCATATTGCGCAATTTACTATCGAGTACCGCAAAGTCTTTTTCAAGAACGCTCAACAAATTATTAGGACTCTGTCCTTGCCTCCAAGGTTTACTTTTGAGGGTATGCTCTTGTTGAGTTTTGATGTTTTCCGTGTAGGCGTGAGGTTGCTTCTCAAGCATAAATGACATTGCGATGTAAGCCAGTAAAACTAAAAAAGTACCACTAAGTAGGGCAATAGAAATCACTCCAATACGAATCAACCAAACTTCAACGGACAAGTAATTCGCCAATCCTGCACAGACTCCAGAAATCTTACCATTGACCGGATCTCGATATAGATCAGATTTAATCATACTCGCGCCTCCAAGATGGCGACTCGGCATCAAGAATTCGTTCTAATGTTTCAACTCGAGATTGCATCTTTTCCGCTTTTTCAGACAAGGCCTGTAGACGCTCTAAGTCTTGGCTTGATAAAGAGCTGCCCGCTTTACGCTTACTTCGATAATGTAGAAAGAGCCACAGAGGCGCGACAAAAATCAAAAAGACAATCAGTGGCCCTGTGATAAAAAATAGCGACATGGAAGTTCCTTTTATTGTTTATCGTTTGATGACATTTGCTTCTTTAGCTTAGCGAGTTCTTTTTCGATTTCATCTTGCGCTTGCAGTTCAGCAAACTCTTGATCTAATGATTTAGCATTACCCGTTTTCGCATAAAGATCGGCTTCAGCTTCCATTTCATCAATTTTTCGTGAGTATTGTTCAAACTTTGACATTGCTTCATGCGTGCGACCTGCGTGAAGTTGCTTTTGAACATCACGACGGTTTGATGCTGTTTGGTTACGAATTGCTAATGCTTGCTGTTTGGCACGTGTTTCCGCTATCTTGTTTTCTAATTTACCAATTTCGCCCGTTAACTTTTCAATGGTCTCTTCAACTAACGTTTGCTCTGTATGTAACCCTTTGATGACTTGCTCTAATTTTTGTTTTTCTATGAGAGCAGCTCGTGCAAGATCTTCACGCTCTTTCGACAGCGCTAAGCTTGCTTTTTGACCCCACTCCCCAATCTGTGATTCTAATGCTTCCACTTTACGCGCAAGCTCTTTTTTGTCTGCAATCGCTTTGGCCGAATTCGTTCTCACTTCAACTAAAGTATCTTCCATTTCTTGAATGATCAATCTGATCATTTTTTCTGGGTCTTCTGCCTTGTCTAATAATGCGCTGATGTTTGAATTTACGATATCTGCAAATCGAGAAAATATACCCATGACAAAACTCCTTACGATTCTTTCAATTTCACAAAGTGCGATGATTCACCTGTGCGTCTGATTACTTACAAACAAATAGCATGCCAACTTTTTAATCAATAAATATCAATGACTTATAATAAAACACCTTCACAAACATCTATGCTATGATAAGATTAACCAATAGTTGGTAAATTTTACCATTTATTTTCAATTAACTTCGTCGGTAATGAAAAGGAAGCGCCTAATGAAACAGAACCTCATTGGTGAATCACCTGCTTTTCTCGCAGTACTTGATAAAGTATCACAATTAGCACCTATAGAGCGCCCTGTTCTTATTATTGGTGAACGTGGTACTGGTAAAGAGCTTATCGCACAACGATTACACTATCTCTCCAAACGCTGGGACAACCCTCTCGTCTCTTTGAATTGCGCTACCTTAAGCGAGGGTTTGATTGATTCTGAGTTATTTGGTCATGAATCTGGAGCATTTACTGGTTCCAAAGGAAAGCATAAAGGGCGTTTTGAGCGTGCGGAAGGAGGAACGCTTTTTTTAGATGAGTTAGCTACAGCCCCCTTACTTGTCCAAGAAAAGTTGTTACGAGTGATTGAATATGGTGAATATGAACGAGTGGGTGGTCATACTCCACTGACTGCAGACGTACGTCTAGTATGCGCGACTAATGCTGATCTCCCATCACTTGCGGCTCAAAACCAGTTTCGTGCCGATTTACTTGATCGCTTGGCCTTTGATGTTATTTTGTTGCCCCCCTTAAGAGAGCGAAAAGAAGATATCTTGTCATTAGCCGAGCATTACGCGATAAAAATGTGTCGTGAACTAGGCTTAGAATACTTCGTTGGATTCACTGAGCAAGCTCAACAAAGCCTTGTAGAATATCAATGGCCGGGGAATATACGTGAACTTAAAAATGTCGTTGAACGAGCGATCTACCGCCATGGTTTAAATACTGATGCCATTGATACCCTCACCTATAACCCATTTGAGGCTACTTGGATACCAAAATCAGAGAGTGAAGCGAAGAACTCTGTACCGCAGCAACCTGACTCCAGTATCAGTGGACAACCCTCTTTTCCACTCGACTATAAACAATGGCAAGAGCAGCAAGATATCACCCTACTCACACAGGCATTAGAGTCTGCTAAATTTAACCAACGTCAAGCTGCTGATTTATTAGGATTAAGCTACCACCAGCTTCGTGGCATGCTGAGAAAATACCAATTGGTCGGTCAAAGTTAAATATTAAGCTAAGTTTTATCAACACTCACTATACTATGACTATACCCAATTTACTTAGGTATAGTCATCGGAATCACAACCCAATTTACTCTAAGTGAAAACAAGAAAATGAAAATTAAGTGATTTTGAACCATTTTTAAGTAGTGAAGTTTTAAAAAGAGGTAAAATTGGTCATTTACGATAAACGTGCATTCAATTTGATCTAACACCCTACTATTGAATCATTTTCTATTTGGAGCATCAGTTTAAAAGTGATAGATTAGCCAGCTAATTTACGCTCGTCTCATGTGAGCAAACTGTGAAGCAAGCAAAAGTCGTTGACCATTTCACATTATGAAAGCTTTTATAAGAATATCATTAAGCCTAATTGGCTTCAGTTTTCTCACCGCGTGCGGTGATGTTATTGATCACAAAGATGTGCGCAAAAATGGCTTTGTTTTTTGTGGACAAGGGCAACCAAGTACGTTCAATCCACAACTCATTGATAGTGGTATTACGTCAGAAGCTCTAAGTCCTCAACTTTACGATACCTTACTCACATTAGATCCTATCTCTCATAAGCCCGTTCCAAGCCTCGCAGAGCGGTGGTCAATAAACGAGCAAGGTACAGAGTTTACTTTTCATCTTAAGCACAACGTTCAATTTCAAACAACACCGTGGTTTACACCGACTCGCCCTTTTAACGCTCAGGATGTGGTCTTCAGCTTTAAACGAATCATAGACACTAATCACCCTTTTCATAAAGTTGGAGGCGGTTTTTACCCTTGGTTTGCTGCTCTAGGGTTTGAAAAACTAGTCAAAGATGTCGTTGCAGTTGATAAAGACACCGTTAAATTTACTCTTAATCAACCCAATTTTGCTTTTTTATCACATATCGCTACCAGTTATGCTGTTCTTCTTTCTGCTGAGTATGGTCGTCAATTAATTATCAACGACGAAAAGGCCGATATAGATCGCTTTCCTGTCGGGACAGGCCCTTTTCAATTGAAAGAGTATCAAATCAATGATCTTATTCGATTAGAGCGTCATGAGAGATATTGGAATTCACCAGCTATTATGAAACAAGTCGTTTTTGATATTTCTCATAGAGGCACTGGAACCTTAGCTAAACTCTTACGAAATGAATGTGATGTATTGTCATCGCCAATTTCAAGCCAACTGCCAGTGATAGAGAAAACATCACACCTTGAATTAACATCAACTCCATCAAATAATGTTTCTTTTATTGCCATAAATACTGAACATCCTGCACTAAATGATCCACGTGTAAGGCAGGCGCTCAACCTCGCGACTAACCGTCAAAACATCCTTGATTCAGTGTATTATGGGACAGGTTCTCAAGCGTATACTCTACTTCCACCCAATTCATGGGCATATCAAAAAGACAGCGTAAAAATTCGTTATGACCGAAATTACGCCCTAGCTTTGTTGCGTGAATCAGGATATGAAAAAGGTTTACAGTTAACAATGTGGGTACCTTTAGAACCAAGAGCCTATAACCCGAGCCCACGTAAAACGGCAGAATTAATTCAAGCTAACTTTGAAGATATTGGTGTTGATTTAGTCCTACTAACAGATGATCGTTTCGAACGCAGTCAACTAGATGCGATTTATAATGTCGATTTAATCCTTACTGGTTGGATCGGCAATACAGGAGATCCTGATAACTTTTTTCGCTCTCTACTCTCATGTGAGTCTGAGCGTGTTGGTCTCAATGTTTCAATGTGGTGTAATCGAGACTTTGATTTCTTACTAGACTTAGCATTAGAGACACAAAAACCGCGCTACCGTTTAAATTTATATCATCAAGCTCAAAATATATTAAATGAAGAGTTTCCAGTTATTCCATTAGCTCATGGGGTTCAGTTTCGCGTGAATGACAAATCACTTTCAGGTTTTAAATCAAGCCCTTTTAATGCGCAGCCATTTAATCATGTTAAGAGAATTAACTGATGTTAGGCTATACTTTAAGAAGGCTTAATTTATTTGTTATTACCCTAACAATATTAACTTTTGTTGGATTTTCTCTACTACGGTTAGACACCGACTCAACATGGTCTACTGTAGATTATTGGTCAGGCTGGCAAACGTATATAATACAGTTGTCCCATCTCAATTTCGGTATTAGCAAGAATGGTACCCCAATTTTTGATGAACTAAAGGTTGTCTTTCCTGCTACTTTAGAATTATGCTTTTTAGCCTTTTTAGTTTCTTTACTGATTGGTATTCCTTTAGGGACCATTGCAGGTATGAAGCAAGGGAAGTGGCTCGATACGGGCATTTCATTTATTGCAATGTCAGGTTATTCAGCACCAATTTTTTGGGTTGCTTTAATGCTTATCATGATGTTTTCATTACAATATCATGTTTTTCCTATATCCGGCCGCTATGACTTGTTGTACGAAATTAATTATGTCACAGGCTTTACCATTGTCGATGCGTTTATTCAACAAGGCCCATATCGAGCTCAGGCATTACAAAGTGTTATTGAACATCTTGTCCTACCGTGTTTGGTTCTTGCTCTTGCCCCAACAACGCAAGTTATTGTTTTGATGCGTTCCTCTGTGGCAGAAGTAATGGGACAAAACTACATTAGAGCAGCTAAAATAAAAGGTTTAACCAACCGAGAAATTATTACACAACATGTAATGCGTAATGCTCTTACGCCTATCGTGCCCAAAGTTGGGGTTCAGCTCTCTAGTATGATTACATTGGCAATTATTACCGAATCTATCTTCAACTGGCCTGGAATTGGGCGTTGGCTACTTGACGCATTAGCTAATCAAGATTATGTCTCTATTCAAGCTGGTGTTATGGTCCTCGCCACGTTAGTACTCAGTGCCAATATTCTTTCAGAATTGATCGGAGCCATAATTAACCCTCTCGTGAGGAAGGAATGGTATGTTAACAAATAATGTCTATCAGGAAGAGTATATTCCTACCCAGTTTGAGCGTTTCTGGCGTAGTTATAGAGCGAACAGTATGGCAATGTTTGCACTATGGTGCTTGATCTTAATTGTTATTATCACTCTTTTTGCCCCATGGATTGCTCCATATAATCCACAAGCTCAATCAGGACAACTTTTGTTACCGCCCTCTTGGGCAACTACCGGTAATGTGGACTATTTTCTAGGTACTGATGACCTTGGCCGTGATATTCTGTCTCGCTTAATAATGGGCTCTCAATTGACATTTGGGGCCGCAGTTATTATCACCACACTTGCAGCTTTCATTGGTTGCATGATTGGCATACTAGCCGGAATGACCAAGGGATTACTATCAAGCATATTGAATCACTTACTTGACACCGTGATGTCTATTCCTTCATTACTTCTGGCAATCATTTTTGTCGCTTTTCTTGGTTTTGGTGAGTTTAATATCCTTTTAGCTATTGGCTTAGCACTCATTCCACGATTTATTCGCTCTATTTATACTGCTGTACATAGTGAGTTAGAAAAGGACTACATTATGGCCGCTCGACTTGATGGTGCTAATGACTTTTATTTACTTTGGAACTCGATTTTACCCAACGTTCTCACCGTTATCGCAGCCGAAAGTACATTTGCCTTATCACTTGCCATTTTAGATATTACCGCACTTGGCTTCTTAGGCTTAGGAGCACAAGCTCCAAGCACAGAATGGGGAGCTATGCTTGGTGACTCAGTAGAACTGATCTATATTGCCCCTTGGACCGTAACATTACCCGGCCTAACTATTATGTTTACCGTAATTGTGATCAACTTAGTGGGTGATGGTATACGTCAAGCGCTCAATGCGGGGATCGAATAATGCCATTATTAGATATTCGAAATCTTACAATTGAAATAGAGACCCCTCAAGGTTTGGTTAAAGCTGTCGACCGTATGAGTCTTACTCTCAATGAAGGTGAAATTCGTGGTCTTGTCGGCGAATCTGGCTCAGGAAAAAGTTTGGTCGCAAAAGCCATTCTTGGGGTATGCAAAGATAACTGGAAAGTCACTGCGGATAGGTTGAGATTTGGAAATATTGATTTATTACAATTAACAACCCAAGAACGCCGACGGGTGATCTCTCGCGATATTGCACTGATCTTTCAGGAACCGTCAACCTGCCTTGACCCTTCCGATCTTGTAGGCAAGCAGTTAATTGAATCAATCCCTTCTCGCTCATTTGAAGGTAAGTGGTGGCAACGTTTTAAATGGCGTAAAAAGCAAGCAACGGCTTTACTGCATAAGGCAGGGATCAAAGATCACAAACGTATCATGAATAGCTACCCTTACGAGCTAACCGATGGTGAATGTCAAAAAGTGATGATCGCGATGGCCATTGCAACTAAGCCTAAACTACTGATTGCTGATGAACCAACCAACGATCTTGATGCAATTACCCAGTCACAAATACTTCGCTTACTTAGCCGAATGAACCAAGTCAACAATACAACCATATTACTCATTGGTCATGACTTAACTACTATAACTCAATGGGCAAACCGCATCACTGTTATGTACTGTGGTCAATCGGTGGAATCTGCTGATACCCAAAAGTTAATTAATGAGCCTAAGCACCCTTACACGGAAGCTCTATTAAAAGCGATGCCTGACTTTAGTCAGTGGATCCCGCATAAGCAAAAACTTCAATCTCTCGCTGGTTCAATTCCACCTTTAAAAAACTTACCTATTGGTTGTAGACTGGGCCCCCGTTGCCCACATGCACAACGTCAATGTGTGGAAATCCCACCGACTCGGCAAATCAAAAATCATAAATTTAGCTGTCACTTTCCACTCAATACGGAGAAAAAATTATGAGTGCCTTATTAGAGGTCGATAATTTATCGAAACAATTTGTCACTCGTTCAGGGCTATTCAAGCGCAATATTTATGAAGCTGTTAAGCCTGTGAGTTTTTCGCTAGAGTCAGGGCAGACTGTTGGTTTTATTGGACAAAACTGTTCAGGAAAATCTACGTTAGCTCGAATGCTTGCTGGTGTTATTAAGCCTACATCAGGAGAAATACGTGTTAATGGTGAACGCCTGGAGCACAAGGATTACTCCACTCGATGCAAACTGATCCGTATGATTTTTCAAGACCCTAACACCTCGTTAAATCCACGCATTCAAATTGGACGTATTCTGGAAGGCCCACTTAAAAGAAATACTAATATGCCACCAGATGCAAGAATGAAACGGGTGAAAGACACTCTTTTACGTGTAGGTTTATTACCTGAGCATGCTTATTTCTATCCTCAAATGCTGGCTGCAGGCCAAAAGCAGCGCATCTGCCTTGCTCGAGCATTAATCCTGCAACCCTCTATTATTATAGCTGATGAGGCACTCAATGGTTTGGACATGTCAATGCGTTCACAGATCATTAATCTCTTTTTAGAGTTACAAGAAGAGATGGGCGTATCATTTGTCTATGTATCTCAACACATTGGTATCATCAAACACATCACGGATAAAGTAATGGTAATGCATGAAGGTGAAGTGGTAGAGTCCGGCGAAACCTATCAAGTGCTGACGAATCCACAGAACTCTATAACTCAAAGACTGGTTGAAAGTCATTTTTACAAAAATAGTCCAAATAAAAAACAGAGCTTGTAATAGGACTATACGCTCTGCTTTTTGTTCACAGCTACTAGCAAAGGTTATTGACGACTGGCTTGTTTACGAAGTTCGAAATCAAATTCATCGGGGAATAGAACTACCCCTTCTTCATTTTGATTTGGAAATACAACCACGGATAATTCATCATCTTCGAGGCCTGATGTCCAGCGACTGTGCCACTTATTCAGTGAAATAGCTTCAGGTTCACAGTGTTCCCAATCTCCTGTCGCCCAATCTTGAGCAAAGGCTTCATTTGGCCATACGGGAACACAATCATCATCTTCAGTGTTGAGCATCACACAACCGTACTCATCTTTCAGAATCCAGATTTTACGGTTTGCGACCATTTCTTTAATGCTGTATTTCAAGCGTTTTTCTTCATCGTAACGGTTGATTGTTTCGATTTGCTCTTTGGTTAATACTTCAGACATCTTAGGCTCCTGTCTTAATAGCAAAATGCCCACCGAGCGGCGGGCATTTATAGTATACGTTGGTAATGGGTAAATTACACAAGCTCAGTTTGAAGCCAAGGCCAGCCTTGCTTCTTACGACTCAATGTATTTTCCATCATTAGCATGCCATCTTGCTCATGCTTAACCAGTTTTTCAGCCCATTCACCCTTGTATAGAAGACGAGTCTGAGCAGTAGTGATGTCTGTTAGCATCACAGCAGCAAATGCTAGATTGTCATTTGCACAACGCGTTTCTAGATCCGCTTCTAGTGCTTCAATCATGCCGTCAACTTGCTCTAAAGTTGCCAGTTCAACCTGACCTACGACTACGTCACGACCGTTGAATGGGTAACCTTTTAGATCTTTCTCAACAAGCTCAGATGCTGATAGGCCCTCGATGTTTGTCTTAGCAATTAGAAGGTCTTTCGTAAATGCGTCAACGTCTTGCACATCTGCGATAGCCGCTAGCTCAGCAACAGCATCTTTATCTTTTTGAGTACAAGTTGGAGAAGCGAAACCTACTGTGTCAGAAAGGATAGCTGACATCATGAGCTTAGCAATTTGAGGTTTGATCTCATGACCTTCAATTTTGAACATGTTGAATAGTACCGTGTTAGTACAACCAACTGGCCAGATCCATGCTTCCATTGGGTTCACCGTCATCACATCACCTAAACGGTGGTGATCAACAATACCCGCAATTTCAGCTTCTGCGATGTCATCTGGTGCTTGTGCTAGATCTGAGTAATCTACTAGCCAAACCGTTTCACCAGCGACTGAAGTACGAAGTTCAGGAACTTCTGCGCCCGCTACCTCTAGGATGTGCTGAGTCTCACGGTTAATTTCACCCTGACGAATCGGCATTGCTTCCACGCCACGAGATTTTAGAAGTTCTGTTGCAACAAGTGCGCTACAAATACTATCACTATCTGGGTTCTTATGACCTACAACTAGAATCATTTTTTTTCCTATTCAAGTCAATTTGATGGCTTCTTTATAATGGGAAATGTAGAAAAATCCCCCTTATGAAGCGAGTTTGCTCACAAAGGTCGATACTTTACCTGATTTAATACAAATTGACACGCAGAAAAGTAGCTCTATATCCAAGTAAACTTGATCAAATACAGGCTGCAAATCTTGAACCTTTCTAATACTGTTTCCTTGTAACCTATTTTGCAGTTTTCTAAATCTGCATCACTGTCAACAACCAGAGCAGCCCGTTTTACATCGGCTCTACTGTGGCTTGCTAATCGCCCGATAACAAATCATCCAGCTTTTTGGCAAAAAAATACCAGCCTAAAAGGCTGGTATTTTTTTAAGGTTAAAAGAAGGAAGTAATGTTAGATAAGGAAATTAAGCGACTTCGATTGGACCACCAAATGAAGTAACAGGTGGAACATCACCTTTATACTTCTCGAAGTTAACAATACAGGTGTTGGCTGATGTCGCTTGCGCTAATTCAGATGTTCCTACGTCCAAAGTCAATGTGTTTGGATCGCCATAAGTATCAATCGAACCGATCTCTGCATTCAGCGGCCCATACCAAGCCCCTTCTTGAATACGAATAATGCCACGTGGGTAGTTATCTGACAAAACAGCACCCGCAAGCAGCTGGCCACGGTTATTGTAAACTCTTACCAAGTCACCATCTTTGATACCTTTTTCTTTCGCATCAATAGGGTTCATGTAAACTGGCTCTCGTCCCTGAACCGCATAAGTTGCACGGAAATCTTCTGATTCACACATTTGAGAGTGCAGACGCTTATCAGGGTGACATGATTGTAACCAGAACGGGTATTTATCAGAACCTGGTCCACCATGAGAGCGTTCTGTTTTTTCAAACCACATTGGAAACTCTTGGCAATGTTCATAGCCATAGCGGCCTATTTTACGTGATGTAATTTCAATAAAGCCTGATGGTGTCCCCAGTGGATTAATTTCTGGATCCTCACGAAAATCTGCATGACGTACCCAAGGCTTACCCTCACCAAAGTCAAGTACGCTTTGTTTCCAAAACTCATTAAACTCTGGCATCTCGAACTTATCTTCGTTGGCCTTTTTACAATCGTTGTAAAGAGATTGAATCCATTCCATTTCACTCATACCACGAGTATATTCATCACGACGTCCAAAACGCTGAGTCAACTCACTCATGATTTGGAAATCTGGTTTTGACTGGAACAACGGATCAACCAAACGATGCATTGCCAATAACCCACGGTTTGAATAAGAGCCGTACACGTCAATATCATTTCGCTCCCACTGAGTACAAGCCGGTAACACGATATCAGAAAAACGACATGTTGCAGTCCAAGCAAACTCAACGGTTACCACTGTCTGAAGCTTACGGAATGCCTGCTTCATGCGGTTACGGTCTTGGTGATGGCTCCATGGGTTACAGCCTGAAATAACCATCATTTTGAAATCAGGTAATTTCACCTTACCACCGTTATAGTTAATCTCTTTGCCAGGTTCCATCAAGCAATCAATCCAACGAGCAACAGGAATCGTTCGGCTATAACCATTAAAGTTATTGTTATCCCATTTAGGCTTCATGCCTTGGTCAAGGTTACGAGGGAATCCACCGGGGCCTGCGAAACCCGTCGATGGCACACCGATACTTGAATAGTGATGACCATAAGAAATACCACCACCTGGCAAGCCAATTTGACCAATCATCGCTGCAAGAACGGCGGCTGCCCAATAAGGCTGTTCACCATGCTCTTGACGCTGAACACACCACCCCATAAGGATTTGAGTTCGGCCTTTCACTAATGAGCGAGCAAAATCGCGGATTTGGTCAGCTTTAATGCCACATATTGGCGCTGCCCATTCTGGCGTTTTCGCTACTTTATCTTTGCTCTTACCCTGAACGTAATCAATAAATTCATCAAATCCTAAGCAGTAGGTCTCAATGAACTTTTTGTCGTACAATTTTTCATTGTACAACACGTGCGCTATCGCAAGTATAAACGTCACATCTGTCATTGGATTAATGTACAGATGTTTGCTGTTTAAGTAGTTCTGCGTCTTATTTTTTACTGGGTCAACTGAGATAGCATTAATCTCACCCTTTTCAATTTTTTGCTTCAATTGCTCTAAGTAAGCATACGACTGATGGGTTTCACAGTTCCAACCGACTTGAAGGTTTTTTACCGGATCATTGGCCCAGATAATAATATTATCGGCATGCTCTAAGATCTCAGACCATGAGGTCCCTTGCGCATATACTTCTGTAGAACCTAGAACATAAGGCAAAATGGTTTGCCCTGCACCGGTCGAATAGTCACCGACTTTAGTAATGAAATTACCATGCATACCAACAGCACGTTGCATATGAGCAGTACAATTGTTAAACGAACCAGTCTGGTTCCAGCCCGTTTGACCCGCATGTAATGCCCATGGACCGTAGTCTTTTTGGATACGTTCAAGTTCGCGATAAAATAAATCAAGTGCTTCATCCCAAGTAACACGAATGAAACGATTGTTACCTCGAGTATCTGCACTGTACTTATTCTTTTTCAACCAATCTAAACGCACCATTGGGTAACGGACACGGGATGGGCTGTAAATAATACCTTTAATACCCTTAAGCATTTCCGTTGGGTTTTTATCAAGCTCTAACGGTTTAATTTCTTGAACTTTCCCCGCATAAATGTGAGCGCGAAATGCTCCCCAGTGCGAGCCTGTTACTTTCCAGGTACCCGTCGTTTCAGCAGCCTGTGCCGAAGCCGAAGCCAATAAACTTGGACCAATAACCGACGCTGCACTTGTCGTTGCTACCCCTTTAAGAAAGCTTCTTCGTGTAATAGCCATTTAATTTACTCCAATTCGACGATTATTAGTGGTGACCTTCAGCGTAATCTGAAGAATGCTTCTGTAGGTACTTCAAGATCAGAGCTTCACTGTCTGTATCTAAGTTCACAAACGCTAACATACCATCGAACATACCCGGCCATGTGTTGGCATCAAAATGCGCCTCTGCTGGCTGTGTATGACACACTGAACAGTTGGTGGTATAAGCTTCTTTTGACTTTTCCCAAATAGGCGTAATGTCATTCAGCATCGACTCTTTCTTAATCCATACCTTGGCCGATACTTTTTCCCATGGAAGACCTGTTAGCTCATCCACTTTTTTCTCACCAACACTAATAACGCTTGGATCAGTCGATGCATCTTTTAACAAAGAAGCAACGGCAATGTTTTTACCAAAATCTTCTTGAATGACTCGACCAAAGCCTTTCGCTTTGCGCCAACCATCAATTTCAACTTCAGCATAATCACCTTTATCAGCGAGCACTTTAACCACAGAAGCTGGGTTAAGTAGGCCCGCCTCTTTGCTACCTGTATCATCAAAATAAACTGGAAGATGACGTACACTCACTAACTCTTGACCGACATCATAATTCGTATTTGAAGTCATGCCTTCAAGATCGCCAACGATACCACCAATGCTGTCCATACCTGCTGGTAAATGGTGTGCAATACCTTTATGGCAATCAACACAACTCTGATCTTTTTCAGCCGCCTGCTTCATTTGTATGCGAGCTGTTGGTGACATTTTTTCAAAATTCATCGAGTCATAATTGTGGCAGTTTTTACACTCCAGCGAACCATTTGCAGAGAATCGAGCCCATTCATGTTTCGCTAATTCAATACGACGCTCTTCAAAATAACCTGGTTCATCGTAGTTACCGAAGACTTGTGCAAAGACCTCTTTTGAAGCCTGCATTTTACGGGCAATTTTGTCGGTCCAGTTGTGAGGAACGTGGCAGTCTGGACAAGTAGCACGTACACCGGAACGGTTTTTCCAATGAATCGTGTCTTGTAGTTCTTCATAAACATTGTCTCGCATTGTATGGCAGCTAATACAAAATTCTTCAGTATTGGTTGCTTCCAGTGCGGTATTGAATCCCCCCCAGAAAATAACGCCTGCGATAAAGCCGCCCATAGTCAGCACACCAAGACTGATATGGACTGCCGGACGTGACAACGTTCGCCAAAATTTAATGATAAATGATTTCATTATTTGCTCTCTTAAAATCTTTTCAACGTATATTCATAAGCCAACTAGGAAGGCTTACATGCCATGTGAACCAGGAGGACCCCACACAAAGACTTGCAACATCCATACAATGAATCCGTAACCACCCACAAAGGCTAA
This sequence comes from Vibrio sagamiensis NBRC 104589, assembly GCF_007990935.1. GTDB lineage: Bacteria > Pseudomonadota > Gammaproteobacteria > Enterobacterales > Vibrionaceae > Vibrio > Vibrio sagamiensis. The sequence continues at coordinate 17,267 of NZ_BJXJ01000037.1, read as the reverse complement.
ACTCAATATGGGAAAGAGAACGACTGCAATGAAGAAAAACGCTTTCCATTCTAGGGAACGTTTCTCACCACTTTCGATTTTATTAACATCACTCATACACTTGCCTATTTGTATTATGTGTTATTGAAAAACCCGATATATTCAGGTTATGTTTAAACAATACCTTTTGGAAAATATTAGACCATAATCCTAACAAGGCTAAATTAATTCTTTTTAAAACCCTTTATTTAACATTTTAGCCCCATCTTAAACGGTCTATTAAATCAACAGGATGAATTAAATAATAATTAACAACTTAACGTATGAATATCACTTTATGCTTATTTAAGCGCATATTTAAACCTTGCTATTTTCATATTATTTACAACAATATCTAATGTCTTTTTTGTTATTAAAATTTTCAGTATAAATAACTAAAATACTTATATTAGAGATTATTATTTCTTAGTTACAATGAACATCGCTCTGCCTTCCTCTAGTTGAAAAGATAGAATATTCTAGTTATTAACAATAAGGACAATTGTTTTTTTGGTAAGTTATCCACAGAAAATGTGGATAACTTTTTACTCAATCAATTTTTACATCTAATCTTTGTTTTATCGTTACTGGACGTTAGCTCGACGTGGAATAGGACGCATTCAAAAACAAGTCAAGCTTACTTATATCTTTTTTATTTCAGGCATTTGCCTTCATCACGTAGGAAAATCATCCAGTACCACATACCAACAAATACTCCTCCACCAATAATATTTCCAATGGTTACAGGGAGTAAGTTATTGATGAGAAAGCTCATCATATTAAGATCTGCATATTGTGCAATCTCAGCACCAGTCATTTGCCAAAATGTTTCTGGAGCAAAATATTTAATGCCGATGGCCATAGGAACTTGAAACATATTAGCAATGCAGTGTTCAAAACCAGCAGAAACAAACATTGCAACAGGCAAAATCATCACTGCAATCTTGTCAGTTAAAGTACGGCCACTAAACGTCATCCAAACCGCAATACAAACCAGCAAGTTACACATGACTCCAAGTGCAATTGCCTGGAAAAAAGAATGATGAAGTTTATGTTGCGAAATCGCCATTGTGTTCAAGCCCACTTGCCCTTCATCAAACATGTATTGCTTAGTTAGAAGCATACACATCACAAGTAGGACTGCCCCAACAAAGTTGCCGATGTAAACCACCGCCCAATTTTTAAACAACACCGACCAGGAAATTCTCCCACTTGCTTTAGCAACCAAGGTAAGAACAGAACTAGTGAACAGTTCACCGCCTGTGACAACGACTAATATTAGCCCAAGACTAAAAGCTAAGCCGCCAACGAGTCGAGTCATACCCCAAGGTAAATCACCCGCACCAGTAGTGACAATTGTGTAAAAGATAAAAGCAATGCCAATATGAACCCCTGCAGATATAGCTAGTAAAAATGATTTAGCTGGTGCTTTGGTTGCTTTACTTACGCCAATTTCAGCAGCTCTTTCTGCTGTTTGAGGAGGAAGTAAGGAGTCAAACTGATTAAAATTCATGGGTGCGTCACGGTAAATACTAAAACATTATGTTGATAATCTATCGATTACCTGACTTTTTCAAGGGTTAATTTATGTAATTATCAAGCAGTTGATCTAGGACAATAAACTCTTAAAAATATAGACGAAAAGAAACAATTTAACATATTTTAACCCGCTGATTATTCTGTTATGTGAGCTGAGCTTGATCCACAGTAATCTAATATATTAAATGCGCTCAAGTAACACGTTAAGGTTAACATTTTTTAATATTTAGGATTGCTCATTAATTGCTTTCAGACTAGGTTGAAAAAAAACTTATAGGAGTTTCCAATGAAATATTCACCTAACCATATGGCAGAACTTAACTTACTTCTCCAATTCGACTTGAGCAGTGCCGCTACGGGTATCAAAGTCCATAAGGAAGCATCAGAAGAGATTCAAGCAGCTGTTGCTCGATTATTTGAAAAGCGGTTGTGTACTGAGCCTTACGGCGGTTACTTGACTGATGAAGGAATTGAGGTCGCTGAGCATGCAGATAGAGTTCTAAGAGTTTTATCCGCCTAAGGTATATTCACCAGGACAATTTAATTACCCAGTAAGTTTTTACCCAAGTATAGAAACGATACTTGGGTACTCCAGTTGGCTCCACCATTACAAAAACGATAAAAATAAAAAAACAGTAAGCGGTGTTCTGTTATTCACCTATATTACCTTTTATTAATTAAAACTAATTTATTTTTTGACACAATTTTAATCAGATAATATCAATGTGCATGGATCACCTTAAGTGCTATCACTAGACGAGCTCCCTGCTACAAGCGATTTTTTATAAAAACTTCAAAGAGATTACGGCACAAAGACGGTGCCCTTTCAGGCTTGTTTTAATATTGTACCTCTAAGCTATATTTCTTGTGCACAAGCATATCAAATAACCAAAATACAATTTTAAAAAGATAATTTTAAGGATATAGTGTCGAAGAACAGTTTTAATGATTGGTTAAATTTAATAAGGTGTCGACTCATGGCAAATGTACTTATTATTGGTGCTGGCTGGTTAGGAACCCCTCTGGCAGAAGTATTACTCGGACAAGGTCACAAAGTCACTGCAACACGCCGTAGCCAGAGTCGATTAGATGAATATAGGACATCTGGTATTTACCCAGCATTGTTGAATCTTGCTGATAGCGATTGTAAAAAGCAGCTTTCAAGCCTGATAAAGAAGCACAACATTGAACGTATTATCGGTACCTTCCCACCTGGTTTTAGAAAAGGCAATGGAGATGAATATGCCAAACAGTGGCATAAAGTCATTGACGTTGCGAAAAAAGAACAAATCCAAAAAGTGGTAATGGTAAGCTCAACCACCGTTTATCCTAATGTTGCTGCTGATATGAAAGAAGAGGATGCTACATTATCTTTAGCAAAAGATAATCCTAACTTTTCTTCAAATGCTCAAATTATCTTACAGGCAGAACAATATATTATTCATTCAAATGTAGAGTTTGCTATTCTACGCTGCAGTGGACTAATCGGTGCAGATCGGCACCCTTCCCGCTTTACTAACCGATTAAAACAAGTCAGTAGTCAAGCCCCCGCCAATATGCTTCATCAACAAGATGCAGCCTATGTTACTGCATTTGCTCTCAGCCAAATCAAGAACCAGATCGTTAATGTCACTACTCCTAACACCGTTAGTAAAGCCGAGTTCTATCAAGCAGCAATTGAAAAAAGTGGCTTAAATCTTAGTCTGCCTCCTATTACTCATACCCCCGATAAGCGCATTGTTGCAGACAAGCTAATCGCTCTTGGCTATCAATTCATGTTTAAGTCAACGTTAGATGCAATATAAAATACCGAACAGCGCTTAGTAAGGTGCTGAAAGAATAATGAATAGCTAATGAAATAATGTCTTATTTAATTATTTTCTGTTGAGAGTTTACCCACTCTGGCATATGCCTAAGTGGGTAAATGCTACGTGGAAAGTTAGGATTATTTATCCAATGCTTCTTTATAATGTTGACGACAAACAGATACATAACGATCATTGCCACCAATAGCGACTTGATCGCCTTCTTTGATCGCCACGCCATACTCGTCGGTTCTAATCACCATATTGGCTTTACGACCACAATGACATATCGTTTTTAGTTCCACCAACTTGTCTGCCCAAGATAGCAGGTACTTGCTGCCCTCAAACAATTCGCCCAGAAAGTCGGTACGTAGACCATAGCAAAGAACCGGAATACGCAACTTATCAACTACCTCTGTTAATTGGTAAACCTGCTCCTTAGATAAAAACTGACATTCATCAACCAAAATACAGTGGCGCTGCTCTTGCTGATTTAATGTATGAATTTCTTGATATAAATTGGTGTCATTTCTAAATAAGTGCGCTTCAGATTGTAATCCGATTCGTGAACTCACTTTACCAGCACCATAGCGATCATCTAAAGCGGCAGTAAAAATCACAGGATTCATACCACGTTCTTGATAATTAAATGATGATTGAAGAAGCGTTGTTGATTTACCCGCATTCATTGCCGAGTAGTAGAAATACATCTGAGCCACAGAGTAAAACCTTCATTAAATTTGTTAGAGATAAAGAAAAGGGCTGAATCATCAGCCCTTAAAAGAGATTCAATTACTTACGACGCCAAATTGTGCCATCAGGTCCATCTTCAAGTACGATGCCCATTTCTGTGAGCTTATTACGAGCCATATCGGCATTCGCCCAATCTTTGGCTGCGCGTGAGTCGTTACGAAGTTTGATCAATGCTTCTATTTCAGCTACTTCGCCATCATTACCCGCATCACCCTGCAAGAAATTTTCAGGGTTTTGGTGAAGAATACCAATCACATCCGCAAGCTCACGCATCACAGCACCAAGCTGACTTGCTTTTTCTATGTTTTCCGTTTTAAGGCGGTTAACATCACGAGCCATATCAAACAACACAGAGTAGGCTTCTGGAGTATTGAAATCATCATTCATTGCATTGGTAAAACGACAAACATACTCTTCGCCACCAGTTGGTGCTGCGTTAGAATCCAAACCACGTAAAGATGTATACAAACGCTCAAGTGATGCACGTGCTTGATTCAAGTTATCTTCGCTGTAGTTCAATTGACTGCGATAGTGACCTGACATTAGGAAGTAGCGTACCGTTTCAGCATCATAATGGCCTAGAACATCACGAATGGTAAAGAAGTTTCCTAGTGATTTGGACATTTTCTCACGGTCTACCATGACCATGCCACTGTGCATCCAAGTGTTGACGTACTGAGTATCATGAGCGCAGCAAGATTGAGCAATTTCATTCTCGTGATGTGGGAATTGAAGATCAGAGCCACCACCATGAATATCAAAATGATTGCCGAGAATAGAAGAGTTCATTGCAGAGCACTCAATATGCCAGCCTGGACGACCTGGGCCCCATGGTGACTCCCATGTCGGCTCACCCGGCTTAGACATTTTCCAAAGAACGAAATCAAGAGGGCTACGCTTTGCTGATTCAACATCAACACGTGCACCTGCTTGTAATTGATCAAGGTCTTGCTTAGAAAGCTTGCCGTATTCATCAAACTTACCCACTTCAAACATGACATCGCCATTGTCTGCAACGTAAGCAAAGCCGCGCTCAATCAGCTTTTCAACTAGTTCGATAATCTCTGAGATAAACTGAGTCGCGCGAGGTTCAACATCAGGACGCTTCATATTCAAAGCATCAAAGTCAGTATGCATTTCTCCGATAAGACGTTCAGTCAGTGATTCACAAGTTTCACCGTTTTCAGCAGCACGTTTGATGATCTTGTCATCGATATCAGTAATGTTACGTACAAACGTAAGGTCGTAACCCAAGTAACGCAAGTAACGAGAAACCACATCGAAAGAAACGAAAGTACGACCGTGACCAATATGACAGAGATCGTAGATAGTAACTCCACAGACATACATTCCAATTTTACCGGCTGTAATGGGTTTGAATTCCTCTTTCTTTCTAGTCAGCGTGTTATATATCTTTAACATGATCTCTATCTATAATTGTAATTGAATTAGTAAGAACCTGATTATATCAACTCCAGAGCTATACTCAAGTAACCTTAAAACCCAGAATATAACTGCTTTACAACGCTCCATTATAGTATTTCATTCAATTTTAATATGCATATAGTTAAATAATCAGCGTAAAAAGCCGTTTTTACATTTAAATGATGAAAATAAATAGTGTTTACGCATTGATGACACCGTACAATTTTGGTGGTGCTCCTTTGTCTTGCGCAAAACATTCAATGAAAACTCTTTAAACCGCTCACGTTGGGGCTGATAAATATTGTTGAACTTTTACGCTATCTGCATTTTTTGGAGATAAACAAAGCTTGAGAAGATGTGATTTATCAATGTTCGCTCAATGCGTACTTGAAAATACTCAATATGACAAACTAGCTTGATTGCTCTGTGATATTGTTAAATTTGCCAGTGTTAATCATGAATTGCCTCAAAGGTATCGTACTGAAAAGGTTCGTCTTCTCGCAAGTAAACCACGTATTAGCAATCCTGTTCTTCGAGGGAGATCTAGACAAGAAAAGACGGTCTTCGAAAACAAAGAAGGTTAACGATGAAATTATCGACATCATCCACTCATGACCTGCTGAGTTTTTAGCGGATCTGTATTCAGCTATAGGTACCACGTGCAGTGCTGACAAAGGAGGAAGCAGTCTGGGAAAACGGAATTTCTCAGAGAATTCGATGCACCATTACAAAACCATTATTGGCCCCAGATGATACCGTAGAGCCTTTAACAATCAACAACAGGAAACGATGCTAGTGGTCAGGTTGGAGAGATTTGATGACTTGTTCAATATCGAAATCATTGGTCATGTGTCATTCCTGTTTTTTTTATATTACTAAAATAACGAAGGTATTCTAAATACTGCCTATCCCTCGGCGTAACCCGAGGGATTTTTTATCAGTAAATATTCTTAAATCGATTCTTACCTCATATCCCCTTATCAATCCTCAGTTACGATTGCCATTATGAGAGCTTGGCCACCTGTCCTTACAAACAGTCTATTGGCTCAGCTGCGCAAAAACGGTCTGACGAATGCTTTCTTCTGGTGGTGTTTCATCTGGTTTTGATGAGGCTTTAATAACTTTTCCTATCGTGGTAAAAGCCGCGGAAGAAAAACTTCCTGATTGGCCAACAATACCTCCCCCCATGCCGCGAAGCATACCATAGAACTTGTTACTTCCACCTATTTTGGTTTCGCTATTGGTTACTTTAACTAACCAAGTTGGGGTGCTACTTTTAGAATGAGGCAAATTCTTGAACGTTTTTTTAGGTATTGGCTTCTTCGTAACAGTTGAAGCATACAATCTACTGTTAAGATCTTCCAGATAATCGTTTAAATTGGTAACCCCGAATCGGAAGATTTTATCAACTTCCGCGTCTTCCTGCTGAGCAATGGTTTTTCGTGTTGCATTATTTCTCACCACCTTATATTTGGTGACATAGTCCTTTCCACTGGCCACCTTGCTACTCCTAAAGCCTGTGCCCATCGCCCCCGCAACACCAGAGACTGTTGAAAGTGCAGCTAGTGCCATAGCGGCATACCCCAGCTTTTTAGAGGTAGATTCATTGTCGATAAAGCTATCAGCCACTGTCAATGCACCAGAAGTTGCACCAAGTGCACCACCAATAACAGCTGCTCCTATCCCGATAGAGGTGCCTCCAGTGAAGGGAGCTGCCAGTACCCCGGCGGCTCCTGTCAGCAGCGATGCTAAACCTATAAGAAAATCGGCGATTTCAAAGTGCCCTGTTGGATCTCTGAAATTAGCGGGGTCACCAGAGCAATAAGTGTAACTATTGAACCCACCTTTACCAAATGGACTCATGCTGTCTGATGCCATAAAACGCTGTAGCTCTGGACGATAGGCCCGATAGCCATTACCTAGCAAGTAACCACCACTACCCGGATCCTTCAGTTCACCATTAAAGCCCACGTCATCGAATTGTAGGATGGCTAAAAGTGCTTGTCGGCCTGCTTTTGTGAGAGAATATAGGCACTCACTAGATAGTGCATTAAAGGGAAGGCTAGATAGTATGCTTCCAGATACAGTTAGCGCTCCGACTCGGTTTAAAAACTCACGACGAGAAATAGCGCCTCTCTGAAGCAGTGTTTCTTTGATTTTATCCATAATAACCTCATGTTATTGCCACCATTCGGTTGTTAACCAATTTGAGAGTAACAATTAACGAAAATCAACTTAATTTTAAACCTCAAGGAGAACTATCTTCTGATAGGTCTCCTTAAAGTTAATGTTTTTATCTAACATCCCCATTAAAAAGTGATATATCTAACCCTTGCCCTTTTTCAAATTGTTCAAGTGTAACATCAGCGGAAAACTGTATGATTATTTTATTACCGTAGTCATCAACAACAGTTTGTTTGCTTAAAGTATTCTGTTTACTATCAATAGAATAGTTTTCATTATCAGGCCATAAAACCGTTTCTTTCACGCCATAGCCTGAAGGTAATGATGTCCTATTGAATGGAGCTTCAGTGGTTAACCTTTGTTCCATACTACAGTGGGTTTGAGGACCATGTATACCGCCAACCCACCAATGACTTGTTTTTAGAATGGTAAAATCTGTCTTACCTTGTTGGTGCTTGGAATCAAGTGCATAGTAGTTAACAACATCCGGCTTGTAATTCTTATCGGTGCATTTTTGTTGAGTTCCAGTCATACAGTCAGTCGAAATGTATTGGACATTATCAGCAGAAAAGAAGTTAGCTTTAATCTTAGGCTGAATATTATAGTGGTATAAATCTATCTTTCGTATTGTATTACTGAAAGCTCTTGTTCTACCTTTTTGGTTTTTTACTCTACAAATATCACCGCCATATACACTCTCTCTGTAGGTCGTGTAGTTTTGACACTCGCTCTTACTTCCACACAACTCACCATCGCTAACTCGTTCGCTACCAATATCCCCTGGTTGGTATCTGCCATCCAACACCCTCATATCCCTTTTAGTTGGATCTTGATCTGACGTTGTATCATTGCAATGATTCATATCTTCTCTTTGTCCATCCTTTGTTGTGCTGTAAGCACAAAGTGAAATATCGGGATATCCTATCCATTGATCCTCTGCAAAGCGATCATAGCTGACCCACAGAGTATTTAAATTCTGCCGAGGTTCGGATCTGGTTCTACTGACATCACGTAAATCCATCGGACCATTAATATCCAAATTATGTGCATATTCTGTCCCCTCTCTTTCAGAATCAGAACTGTAAACAAAACCGGTAGAAAACTGGGTTAAGTCCTTAATATCATCATCAGTTGCATACTCGTCATATTTACCCAAATGGATACGACTATCAAACTCCTCTGGCGTGAGTGACGTTTCACACTTTTCTGTGTCCCCATATTCGACAGTATATTCATACTGCGCCACATAATTTATTTGAATAGGTTTGGTCATGCGGCCATTATCGTAGAGGGCATTTCCGCTTAGTACTTCAACGCTTCTGATATCTATTTTGATATTATCTCGATTTACTATGCTAATTCCTGCGACCTCACACTCTTGTGCTTGCGAGTTGCAGCTGATCGTCATTAGTCCTGCGACGGCTAAAGGCAGCCAAGCTTTTATTGGTTTTTGCATTGTTGTTACTCTCTTGTTGTTTATTTATCGGAAGGAGTGGTTATCACAGACTGGATGCCAAAGGCGCTGTAACTATAATCTTGGGTGAAACTATCAGATCCGCTAACCCTCAAAGGGGAGCCCTTAGCATTATTTTGATACCAAGTGTGCTGATGAATCTCTCCTGCGTTAAGCAGAGTTTTTCCCACAATGCCTCCATCGGCATGGCGCTGGTAGTGGCGTAAATAGTCCCCTTGCTGCTCAACAAGTAGACTTTGACCAGCGTAGCGGCGTATCAAGGTGCTTTGATCATCTGGCTGAATTTGGTCCAGACGACCTAAACCATCGTATCTGTATTGTATTTTCCCTCCACTTTGCGGAGTGACGCTTTCAATGAGCCCACTAACATCATAGGTATAAGTCGAGTTTTTCTCATCGTTGAGCATATTTCCGAAGTCGTCATATTCGGGGATAAACCAGGTTTGGATATCTTGGCCAATCTGCACATCAATCAGAGATAGCTGACATGGATCTGGATTGTTGTAGTGTAGGGTACGGATTTCGTCTTCAGAGTTTATATAGAATGAGGTTAGTTTGGTCAGATTATTGAAACTGTCATATTCAAAGAACTGCTCGCTCAACTTGCGCCCTTTATCGTCAACAGGAGCCATGCTTCCTTTGCCTTGCCAGTAGGTTAAGCGAGAAAACTCGTCATAGATAAAAGACTCATCCAGGGACTGATTGCCCAAAGTATACGCACGTTTATGAATCAAACCGTTATCATAAAAAGTTACCGCTTCAGTGAGCATCTCACCTGTGGATAGGTCGGCCTCATGGTATAAACGGCTTGGAAACTCGTCCCAATCAGTGGTTCTGGTCAGGGTTTGCCCTTCCCGGGTTGTGGTTATTCGTCCCGGGCGACCACAGTCATCATAGTCTTCATATAAGGTTTCACATAATAGGTTATTGTTATTATGTACTTTTTCCGAATCAATCCGCCCCTGAGCATCATACAGGGTTGTTTGTTTAATACCTGTGCTACTGACTATTGCCGTAGGTTTGCCGAGTAGGGAATAAAAATATTGAGTCGTGTGTCCATTACTAATTTCCGTATCCGGGAGGCTGTCAAAGCGGTACGTGATCTGTGTTTCCACACCATCTTTCTCAGCTGAGGTACAAATAGCTAGATTAGGATCATAAGTGTAGCTATAACTCCCTGCCGACTCATAGGCTTTGGCACCGCTTATAAAAGACAGGGGTTGAATTGTTCCATTAGCCAAAGTGCGCTGATCACTGTACAACGATCCAGCAGGATAACGGTAGTGAGTGTCTCTTCCGCCAACAGAAGTCATTAGCAAGCGACCGAAGGGGTCATATTTTTGCATGCCTAGAGACTTCCGGTTTAAGGCAATATCAATAACCAAAGCTTCAGAGGAGTAAGGGGAGTAGGAATACTGGATATACTGCCCAGGGCGGTTCTCGGTGATAACCCTATCAAAGACGTCATAGCACATATCAGTACGCAAACCATACTTATCAGTACGCACCTTAACTCGCTCGAAGGTATCCATTCGCTGAATGTCCTGAGCTAAGACCGTACCATCAGGCTTGCAATCCGTCCGGGTTTGTGTTCGTTTATCTTCGCTCAGCACGATGACTTGGTAAGGCATACCCACTACAGCTTGGTAGCTACGCTGACTGACCGGATTCTGGTATTTAACCTCCTGGCGCCCATCCTGATGATTTACTGTAGGGTTACCCCAGCCATCGTATACGGCACTCATAGAAAGAGTGAGTGTAGACTGCTCGGCGAAGGTTGGGTCATTGTCTGCCACCACATCGTATTGGGTACCGCTAATAACCTGACCTAGGCCGTTGTACTGCCGGGTTTCAACTACATGTTCGTTCAATGACCAGTCGATGACGGTCACAAGCGACTCTCTCAGCCGCGAACGCGCATCATAAATAGTGGCCAAAATATTGCCATTAGGGTCAGTCACTGAACTCTGGTGCAGAGCATCTTCATAAACATAGGTTTTAACAGCTTCGTATTCCCCTCCTTTGTCGGCAGTCTCAGTATAGAGCCGACCGTCCGGATAAAAGACATTTTCCAGCGTTGAACCTTGCTGTGTTAGTATTAGCCGGTTCCCTGTTAAAGCGTCCAAGACGTTGAACTGAGTATGGGATTCTCCGCTCAGATCTGATGCGCTGAGTGTGATTGTATGGGCGAAACACTCCGAACATTCGTCGGTAGAGTAGGTATAATCATAAGTGTGATCAATAATTGATACATATCCATTGAGGGAGGTTTTCTGTTGCTTGAGAGTACCGTCATCGTTAAAGGAATAAGTGTCTTGTTGTGCTGCTTCATGAAATGTCTTGGTCTCAATCGCAACCGTATTTGTTGCGTTGGGCAACAGTTTATAGGTATAGGAGATGGTGTTAGCAAGCCTTTCGAGAGGATGCCAACGACGCTGCCGCATCACAAAGTGTACAAACGTATATGCAGGGCAGCCTTTTATGCTCCCGTCGGTCGTGTCGTAGTACTGAAATTCGCTGCGCAGCCCGGTTTGAAGATCATGTTCCAGTAGAGGGTTACCGTAATCATCAAAGTTATATTCAGTAGTTTCACTCCTTGAACCTTCAGCATCCTGATAAGTAATAGTTTGGAGCCTGGGAAGTCTACAACGCTTATCTTGTTCATTAAATGGAACGTCATACCCATAATCAACCAAATGGTAAGCAAGGGTTGTAGACTGTACACAACCACCACTTTCCATCTTGCTCTCAACCATATTATGGTACTTGTCATACTTGAATGTGGTTATCCTGTCTGGTTCTTTACCAAGAGATTTTTCAGTAACAGTAACGGCATAGAAGTAATTACCCTTTAGGTTACACATGTAATCCGAGTATGCTGTCATACCTTCATTAGTAAAGGATTTACCGTTGTATCCCAGGTAATTATTGTCATTCTTCTCGCCATAGCTGTAGCGGGTGCGGGTGAGTAAAGCCTCCTCTTGGTTAAGGTCGGTGACATCCATTTGTTCGACGACTGGCATACCGGGTACACCCATTTCTCCAGTAGGACACTTAAGCAATGTGCCCTGATAGGTCAAGGTATCTCTTCGGCCATAGAAATAATCTATAGATGAAATCTGGGTTGGAAGGTTACGAGCAGAATAGAAAACCTTAGTCCAGAGCTTCGCAGCACTCGGTTTATCGGGCTTAGAAAATTGAACCCCATCGCTAGTGCTCAATACATGCATGACACGCCGACCCTGCATTAAATCAAAAGCGTAGTCATATTGAGGATGGTCCTGACGGGAAAAATAAAAAAAACCTTGCTTATCTTTGATGCTTTTAAGTTGTTGAGTATATCTATCATACTCAAAAACAAGATAGAGCTTACCTTTATCAGCAGTAGCATCTTTATATTTTATCCACGCAACATCATCGACATTACTATGTTTTACCAGCGTTTCAACTTCACCAGACTTATAGTAAACTTCAAACCTTTCCTCATTTATTTTAACCAGTTTAAAGTCGGTAATTCTGGCATCGCTCAAGGGAACTATCTCCCCAGCTTTTACTCCCAAAAGATCCACTTTTACAGCCTCACCTGACGACAATCGCAAGAGCTCATTCCCAGTATCGAGGTGTGTCAAATTGGCTTCCATCCCTCTACTAAAGCCAGTATCCGATCTGGATTTTTGGTTTAACGATAAGTTTAACTGTAAGTTTGGTCCTTTTTGGCTATTGGCGACAATATCTAGCAAAGATATTTGGAATATATAGGTTCCAGTCTGGTGGTTAACATCTCCTCCAAATATCCTATCGACATTAGATGCATAAGAAAGTACGGACTCAACACCAGGACTTTGTTGGTATTTAGTATTACTACTTATTTGCGAATTTTCTTTTTCATATATAGAATCCATATACACTCCTTCACTATAATTAAAATAACCAATTTTAGACTCAACTTATATTAACGACACAACCTAAATTTGCGCCAATTTACGGACACAGCCCTAAGTTTTAGTAGAGTGTTTAAAACAATAAATAGTCAATTCCAAGGTATATAAAGTGAAGCCATACGGAGTACCTAAACAGCACATTAGATTGTACTTTTCAGCTCTCGAAATACCAAGAAATCTAACACCAATAAAGAGTTACATAGTTCACTTACAAATATAAATATAAATGTAAATATAAATATATAAAATGAGAATTAATTAAGTAGGCTTACAATAATTGACACTATACTTTATATTCATTTTGGATTGTGGTGCAATTTTTGCTAAATACATATCTAACTCAATAACTATGCCTTACAAATATAACGAATCCAAACGTCATCACTTTAAAAAAGCCCACCGATCGGTAAACCAATCATGTCGAGTACAACCAAATTCTGCGTGATCGTTGGCCTATTTATATCTGCTTATCCGACGACGTCTTATGGAACTGGTAAACTGAACAACGCTCTTACGATGGCACTGGATCGTCACCAAAATTGCATGATTCCATCAATACGTAAGTCCAAGTAAACAATAATCGAGCAAACATCAAGCACAAAGCAAGCTTTTCGGCATGGTGCATTTGCATGCGAATCAACTTAAGCTAGAATCCCACATTAATAAGCTGATATTGTTTTAAGGTAAGTTAAGAACATTAAAACTATGTCGATCTAAATTATTTCTAACAAAACAGTAAAGGATACAGATATGATCACCCTACACACAAATTTTGGTGACATTAAAATTCAGTTAAACGAAGAAAAAGCACCTGAAACAAGTGCAAACTTCCTTCAGTATTGCCGTGATGGCTTCTACGACAATACACTCTTTCACCGTGTGATTGATGGCTTTATGGTTCAAGGTGGTGGTATGGAGCCTGGTCTACGTGAAAAAACAACACGAGCACCGATCAAGAATGAAGCGAACAACGGTCTTAGCAACAAAGTTGGTACGCTTGCTATGGCTCGAACTATGGAGCCGCATTCCGCAAGCTCGCAATTCTTCATCAACGTAAACAACAACACGTTCCTAGATTTCCGTAGCGAAAGCCTAGATGGCTGGGGTTACTGTGTGTTTGGTGAAGTCATCGAAGGTATGGATATCGTTAACAAAATCAAAGGTGTAAGCACTGGTTCTCATGGTATGCATCAAGATGTACCACTAGAAGATGTTATGATTACTGGAACCACAATCGTAGACTAATCTCCTTTTACACCTAAGCGACAGCGCAGTACTGTGTGCAACGAGATACGCTTTGGTATATTATTATCTTATGAGATTAAATAATAAATAGGGAGCTTAAGCTCCCCTTATTTCTAGTATTTCTATGACAACACTTTTTATTTCTGACCTTCATCTATCTCCTTCTCGCCCTGATATCACAGATTGCTTTGTGAGTTTTATGCGTAATGAGGCTATTCATTCTGATGCACTTTATGTGCTAGGCGATTTATTTGAATTCTGGATCGGAGACGAAGATAACTCACCTTTTGCAGATCTAGTTAGAACAGAGTTTAAAGTGCTGAGTCAAAAAGGTATACCCATTTTCTTTATCCAAGGTAATCGTGATTTTCTACTGGGAAAACGCTTTTGCCAGCAAACCGGAATAACTTTACTCGATGAAGTCACAGTTATCGATTTATATGGCCAAAAAGCTGCCATTCTTCATGGTGACACATTGTGTACCGACGATATCAAATACCAAAAATTCCGACAGATCGTTCATAAACCATGGCTACAATATCTATTTAATCGTATTCCTTGGTTTATTAAAAAGCGTATTGTCGCTAAAGTGCAAAGTGATATTCGTACGGACAAGCAGACAAAGTCTTACGACATTATGGATGTCAACCAAAATAAAGTTGAGCAAACCTTTACTCAATATGGCGTTGATCTCATGATACATGGCCATACACATCGGCCTAACCTGCATCATTTTAATCTCAATGGTGCGACAGTAACACGGATTGTACTTGGCGACTGGTATACTCAAGGATCCATTTTATTTGTTGAAAAAAATAATATTGAACTGCAAAATCGTACGCTTGATTCGAAAAAGTAGACCTTCATCTCTATCTACTTTGTATTTTCATGCCCAAGTACAAAGTTTTTTTGTCGGAAATAGTTATCATCGAACGCTAGAAAATGGACAATAAAAACAAACCACTTTGAAGTATTCTTATATAGCTCGACAACCTATCCTAAATAAAGAAAAACGGACCATCGGATACGAATTGCTTTTTCGAGATGGCCCCAAAAACACCTTTCCTGCGGTGGAACCTGAGCTGGCAACAAGCAAACTTCTTTCTGATCATTTTCTTACTACTTACTACAACACTTTAGGTAACAAACTAGGTTTTGTTAATTTCCCTTACCAAAGCTTGGTTAACCTAATTCCAACTCTATTCCCAAGCCAATATCTTGTTGTGGAAGTTTTAGAGGATTGCGAACCTACCGATGAGCTCTTAGAAGCGATAAAACTACTTCATGCAAAGGGTTATCAAATTGCTTTAGATGATTTTGTACCAAGTAAAGTTTGGAAGCGCTTTTTACCTTATATAACAATTATAAAATTTGACATCCGTTCGATATCAATCGCTAAAGCAGAAATTTTCATACAGTCACTTAACCATCGTAAAATCAGATTTTTAGCTGAAAAAGTCGAAACTTATGATGAATTTGAACAGGCAGTGAAAGCAGGATTCGATTACTTTCAAGGTTATTTTTTTAGTAAGCCCGAATTAATACAAAGCAAATGCTTGAGTGCTTCTTTACTTACAGTAATTCAGTTGTGTAAAGCGATTGCTGAAGAATCAATCAATTATCAAGAAATAGAACGCTTATTTTCAATTGATCTCACCCTTTCTTATAAACTTCTAACGTATGTCAACTCAAGCTACACACTGAAAAACAAAATAAAATCCTTTCGACAGGCACTCATTTATCTTGGAGAAGAACGTTTAAGGCGATTCATTTCTCTTGTCGCCTTGGCTTCAGTTCATGAAGGTAAGCCGGACTCTTTATATACGCTTGCAATACAGCGTGCGCGCATGAGTGAACTCATTCTGTGTCAAATGCAGACACCGTATGCCCCAAGCCAAGCTTTTCTCACTGGCATGTTTTCTTTACTTGATTCTCTCTTAGATCAGCCACTTGTTGAGATCATTAAACAGGTCCCTATAGATGAAGACATTAAACATGCTCTAATCTCACATAAAGGAGTGCTAGGTACCCTTTTATCAATGATTATTGCTTATGAAAATGCTGATTGGTCGAAAGCGGAGCAATATTGTAGAATGCTTGGATTAACTGATTTTCAACTTACTACCGCTTTCAATCAATCAACCACTTGGGCACAAGAGTTGCTCACCAAATATCACTAGTTTTTCTTTCAGTGAGTGACTTCATTAATAGTTAAAGGTATATTTCCTTGCGGCTGGCTTGATGTTTAGTTAATTTTCTTAATAACACAAATCTGCATAAGTTATGCCTGCACTTACCTATCTGTATTTACATATAATTTGAGAGTTCATGCGATGACTTCTGTTTGCCCTTGCGGATCTAACCGCTCTTACAAGCAATGCTGTGAAATTGCCCATCAAAATCATGCTGATGTAACAAATCCAGAGCAACTTATGCGCTCTCGTTATACTGCACATGTATTAGGCTTAGTAGATTACGTAGTACAAACGTATCACCCAAGCTGTAACGCAGAAGAGCAACGTGAAGGTATAGCTCAATCGATTGACAGTGATTGGTGCAAACTTGAGGTCCTCAAAGCAGAAGCTAGCACTAATGCTAATGAAGGCTTTGTTGAGTTCAATGCTTACTTTAACGAGGACGGTAAACGTTACTGCATGTCTGAACGTTCTCGTTTCGTGAAAGAAGACGGACTCTGGTTTTATATTGATGGTACGTTTCTAGAAGAAGAGCCGCAAGACTCACGTCTAAATCAACCAGTGAGTAGCCTAAAAGTCGGTCGTAACGACCCTTGTATTTGTGGCAGTGGTAAGAAATTTAAGAAGTGTTGTGGGTAAGAGAAAGGTTCTAGGGTCTAGGGTCCTAGGCCCTAATACTTTAGATTAC
>NZ_BJXJ01000036.1 GCF_007990935.1 Vibrio sagamiensis NBRC 104589 | reverse complement strand
ATACATTACATTTAATCCCAACACGCTTGCTAATTAATTCTTCAATAAGTTCTTTATCATACGTTTTTTTAACTTCAAATTTTAAAAAAACAAAATTACTTTTTAATACATTACTGACTTCTGGAGCTATGATTGTTTCACTTCCCTCTATACATACTCTAGAGTCGTCCAGTTCAATCAGAGCCATTATTCTTGAATGCTCATCAGTAATAACAAAGTCAACAGCCTTAGCCCATGAGCAATCTTTAATTTTAACTGGTTTTACTAATGATAAAAGAGAAACTTGACAGTGAACATTGTATTCTGAAGGCAGCATTTCTTTCAAAATATTATGAAAGATTCTCTGATTATTGTTTTCTAAATAAACTTGATATTTATGAATATTTAGTTCGTACTTGTCTTGAGTAACGCTATTAA
Organism: Vibrio sagamiensis NBRC 104589; assembly: GCF_007990935.1. Taxonomy (GTDB): domain Bacteria; phylum Pseudomonadota; class Gammaproteobacteria; order Enterobacterales; family Vibrionaceae; genus Vibrio; species Vibrio sagamiensis. The sequence goes on along the minus strand of NZ_BJXJ01000036.1, from coordinate 43,545 downwards.
CAAGGGGAAAATTGATTTCTGTTTCTTGCTGTTTTGGGCCAGAAGTAACTCTTTTATTTATTGGCTTGCTTTCGACTCTTGTAAACAGGTAGATAATGCATACTAATGACATTGCCATAATCATAATCGCCAAAATTTACTCCTCAAGTCACTCTCTTTAGGTAAAGTTTTATAATAATATTAAAAAATTGTAGCATATGAAAAAGGTAAAACTCCCTCCTCTTTCTAATCAAGATCACACTTAAATACAGATTAAAAGATATAAATATCCAAAAAGAGAGTTTTACAGTTAATTAGTAAGATTCGTTTTTAGTTACTATGGCTCAGTTGATGAAAAATGGTGAACAACGTTAAATTCAAGTTCCGGGATGTCTGGATGGTTGGTGCCAATATTAAATACTGTATTTCTTGAGTCTTTATTGATAACCGTAGTGTCCACCAGCATATCAATGAAACAGTCTCCATGGTAAGCACCTAGCGGCTGTTGACAATTATGATCTTCTATCTCAACTCCCTCCGGCAGAACTGCATCTTCAATATAAAGTGCGATAGGATGGGAGCTTAGATTTTGTACTGGAATAGTAAATCCATAACTAGCATCATTAAAAGGAAGATAGATATCTTTCCAATATCGAACACCAGAACTAAATGATTTGATCCAACCAGTCTTAATAAAATCATTCACTCTGGTATAGAGACCAATTCCACCATTGTCTTCGCATGAAGAACCTATACTCACAATTCCGACTTGCATAAAATGATAGTCTTGATAGTAACCGATTGGTCCACCACTGTCCCCCTTGCATGAGTCTTTTCCACTCATTGGGTCTCCAACACAAATAACAGACTCCAGTGATTCAGGAAACCCTAAATTTTGACAAGCAATACCTTGATCAACAAATGACAATTCTACTTTTTTGAGCTGAGTAGAAATCTGACCCGTTTCATCTTTTCCCCAACCTAAAACAGTCAATTGACTTGTGTGTGAAATCAATTGTTTTACTGATTCCTCAGAAGCAAATTGGACCGCTTTAATATTGATTTCATCTTGAATATCGTCTTCAAGCTCAATAATAGCAATGTCATTTATGGCTGAACGTTCATCATAACCACTGTGTAAATAATATTGAATCACCGGGAATGTTTGTGCATTTTGATTTAGAAGATCGTTTGTTCCGATCGTTACATCGATATCACTTGCATCATCGGGGACTTCATCAGTAAATAAACAGTGGGCTGCAGTTAAAACATAACGTCCCCCAAGGTAAGTTCCTCCACAAAAATGTCGTTCATGAGCATCCGATGCGTTTCCCATACCTAATGAGACCATAAAGGTACTCGATTCGGCTACAACTTCTTTTCCACCGACAATATTTGGTATAGTTTTTGGTTGAATAGCCCCTGATGCACCACAGCTAAACATGAATAGTAATGTTGAACAGGCGAGATTTTTCAAACAAACTTCTGTATACAAAGCATTATTACTTAAAATTGATTCCCTAAAACGTTTTTTCATTGATAACTAGTAACCACATTAACTTTAAATTATTGATTTTATTAAATTTACACCAATTCATCAATGATTAAAAAGTATTTCAACATCTTTGGAATACTTTAAATTTCAATAAAACATCGACAAAATTCAATTGCTCTCTTCAAGATCATAATGCGACAAAATTTTCATTTGAAAGCATGACATCAGTCTAATATTCATAATAATTAATCATAAAATAAGCATCAAAAACTAATATTTAGCTTAGCTGAATACAGAATGTGTTTCGCTCGTAGTATATGTAGTATTACTTATGGGATTGCATCATGGAATGGATGAAGAGACTACTAGGTATAAAGACACGTGAAGAAAAAAAACGTGAGCTTCAAGAAAAACTTAAATTTGCATTATCGCAATCAGCTGTGCGCTAAAAGTTATAATTGGTATTGCACCCTTTAAACAATTATAACTTTAATCATTTGGGCTTGATTATGACACAAGTGCTAACCATGATCTTTTATAATCAGCCCTTCTAACAACAGCTTTTAATGGTTAGCTGGCAATCAAGCCCGCTTTTTACCTTTTTGAGGAAAACACTGATGAGGGAAAACATTTCGAATATGTTGCTGGGTTTTCTTAGGAATATCTTTTGAAAAGACTAAACGCATACTAGGAGTTGCATTATAGGCTCTCAGTATACCGTCAAATGGTTCACGCTCTCCAATTTCCTGTAGATTATGTTTTAAAGTCGGCGGCATGTGCCCCTGAACTGAAATGATGTGGCCATTTCTAAAACGGGCTTTAAGTACCGGCCTATCGACAAAAATGAGTAAGAAAATAACAACTGCAGCGATTAAGATAACATAAAACATTTGTAACACTCCCTGATTAACAAAACCGAATAAACGAAACCTGATTAACTCGATAGTAATTTACTGAGATCTTCTTTTATGGATGAGACTTTTAAACTGGCTTTTTCGCTTCTGGATGCTTCTGATAATAGATACTCAATAGCATCGGAGAGTGTACAACCTAACTCATTAGCTCTTGTTGCCAATTTTTCCCACACTCTGTAATCAAGATCTATGGATTTTTTCTTAGTATGTACTTGCTCGGCATTAAAGTGGCGCTTACGCTTTGCTCTTATTGCTTGCTTAAGTTTGTTATCAAGCTCTTGAGACATATGACTATCGATCCACTGTAGCACTTTTGTTGGCTCATGCTCGATACTGCGTAATTCCAAGACTGCTGCGTCAGCTTCGCTGGTGTCAATATATCGAGTAACCGATTCACCTTCTTTCCACTTTTTAATTAAGTAGTTCCACTTCCAACCACATTCTAGATTATCAAGCTGCTGATATTTCATCCGTAAGACCCTTTTTAAACTTCTAGTTACAGCGTAACTCACTAATGCATAACCAGCAATAAAAACTCATAAAACTATCAGTCTTAATCATTTAATTGTTGAGTAAGTAACCATAATTGAAGCATGTTTTTCTCTTTTCGTATTGATGCTGAATTTCTTATCTACACCATCATACTTTACCTATAATTATAGATGTGCTTGCCCTTGAGTCTGAATGCTTTATCCATTAATTTCGAATAATCTTGATTGTACGTAGTCAATATTATCGAATTTAAGTCAACTCTTAGATTTATTGTGATTCTAACGAGTGATTAAGCCAATTGATGCTAGGGAGTTATTGCCCAGTTCGCTATAATGGGGGCAATATTGAATGATGATGAATTTGAATGAACCAACTGAATTGGCAAGATGTCACCCCAAGCTTTGAGCAGTACGAAGCAATCTTAAACCAAGCTTCTTCACTACCCGAACAACATTTTTTAGAACTTCAACCTCGACTCGCTGCTACAATTGCGCGTTTTATCAACCTTAAAGGCCTAACTCGAACTTTATTGATAAATGGACCAGATAATTCCACTTACCGTGAATTGATCTGTAGTGCATTTCAACAAGAGGTGTCTGCACCTGTTATCCGTGCTGAATCACTCGATGCCAAAGTACTGTTCGATCGCTACTGTGTTGACCAAGAGGGACAAGTCACTTTTGAAAATGGACTCATCGCCCAAGCCAATAAAGGATACTTAGTTATTCCAGCTAATTTAATCTTAGCCAACCCAGCTTTGTGGCCAAGTATCAAATCACATATTAATGGATTGGCTTTTATACCACTTAATGTTACTCCGACCCGTCTTGCAGCCTTCCCTGCAATAGAAGCAAAAAAATACCAAGTAAAGCTTGTGATCAGTGGTGACCGCAACCAACTAGCAGATCTTGAATACTTAGATAGTGACTTGTCTGCAGGTATGGCAATGTATGCAGAAGTAGAAGAAGATATTCACCTTTCCCAAGAAAACCTCAAACGTTACATTGGTATGGTTCATTGGATATGCTCAAGATATTGTTTCCCTAAACTGCATAATGAAGCCTTCAAAAGATTGATTTTAGCAGGTATGCGCTGTACAGAGGATCAACATTATTTACCACTGAACTTAATGTGGCATAATCAATTGTTAGGTCTAGCTACACAATTTAACGAAGCAGAGACAATTGGGTTTTCAGCCGTTGATGAAGCCATAGAAGATAAATACCATCGTGAATCCTATCTTCCTCAACGTGCAATTGACGATATTCTTGACGGTCAAGTCATCATCGAAACCACAGGTAAACAAGTTGGTCAGATTAATGGCTTAACTGTTATCGATATGGCCGGACACCCCATTTCTTATGGTGAACCAGCTCGAATTTCTTGCGTGATACATTTTGGTGATGGCGATATATCAGATGTAGAACGTAAAGCAGAGCTTGGAGGAAACCTCCATGCAAAAGGAATGATGATCATGCAGGCTTTTGTTAGCTCTGCATTGAATTTGGATGAACCACTCCCTTATTCTGCTTCCGTCGTTTTTGAACAATCTTACAGTGAAGTTGATGGTGATAGTGCTTCTCTTGCTGAACTTTGTTGTTTGGTGAGCGCATTATCCGAATCACCTGTGGATCAACAAATTGCTGTGACCGGTGCTGTTGACCAATTTGGCCGAGTTCAAGCTGTGGGTGGACTGAATGAGAAAATCGAAGGGTTTTATCGTGTATGTAAACACCAAGGTTTTACTGGTAAGCAAGGTGTCATTATGCCTAAAACAAACTTAAAACATCTTGCATTACATAAAGAAGTAATAGAAAGCATTAAAAATGGTAACTTCCATATTTGGTCGGTGTCAACCGTTGATGAAGCAATCCCTTTGTTAACATCACAACCATTCCGAGGTGAGGATGATAGCATTATTGGTAAGATAGCTGAGCGTATAGAAAATTTTGAAAGACATGAGCATCCAGTAGGACTTGTGGAACGCATCAAAAACTGGTTCGTCAAGTACTGATCGGAGTTGTTTAGCGTACACGTGTTCACTTAAGATGCGAGTATCAAAAATCGGAGTAATTGATAATGCAAAACAAACGTGATTCTTATAATCGTGACGACCTTCTCGCATCAAGCCGTGGGGAGTTGTTTGGACCGGGTTACCCACAGCTTCCTGCACCAAACATGCTAATGATGGATCGAGTAACGAAAATGTCTGAAACAGAAGGCGACTTTGGTAAAGGTCTCATTCTTGCTGAACTGGATATTACTCCTGATCTTTGGTTCTTTGATTGCCACTTCCCTGGGGACCCAGTCATGCCTGGCTGCCTTGGACTTGACGCAATGTGGCAACTAGTCGGTTTCTTCCTTGGCTGGGTTGGAGGTAAAGGAAAAGGCCGTGCACTCGGGGTTGGTGAAGTAAAATTCACAGGCCAGATCTTACCAACAGCCAAAAAAGTAACATACGAAATTCACATGAAACGTGTCGTTAACCGTAGACTCGTTATGGGATTGGCTGATGGGCGTGTTTGCGTTGATGGTAAAGAAATTTACGTGGCGAAAGACCTTAAAGTCGGATTATTCCAAGATACTTCAAGTTTCTAATTTAAGGTTTTCGACATCAAAAAAGTAAACCTAAATCTGAACGTTCGTAATTAATATGAACTGGAAAACGGTTTAATTGAAAAGGCTCTCAACGAGGAGAGCCTAAACTGGTATAAAGCCTTAGTAGTATGTAGAGGGGTAATTTTATTTATAGAGCCCAGAGTACTTCTCATCTCTGGCATCACGCCAACCGCCGAGCCAATACGAACGAGCATCAACTTGTTGGTATGGACACGCTTCTTGAGATCTTCCATTCAGTCCAGCTTTAAAGCCTTGTGATTGGGCTCGTTCTAGGCGATCACGTTTTTGTCTCTTCATAGTGAATTCCTCATACAGATCTATTAACTAACGTACAGCTGTAAATATGAATTTTTTGTGGAGCTTTGATTACTCCAACTAAAATAATCGTCCAGTTTTGATATTTTCACAAGGCCAAAAAAAGCAGAGTCTCATTTTTGTGAGACTCTGCTTGATTTCAAAAAAGAGTTTTTATTTTCTACGGAACCCAAACAAGCAAAGCATAGTCAAAGCCAACCAACCTAAGCCAGCACCTTTACGCTCAGAGTAATTATCTTCTATGGTTCGCTCAGTAATGTCGGTTTGACTCGCCCCTTTAATAGGAACAAGTTGAACGGCGACTATCTGTTCTGTCTTATCACACAGAGAATCATGAGCCGTTGATTGATAACCACCTTCACATTTCATTGCTGTTGCAGAAATGATACCTTGATCGTTAATGTCGGTCGCATTAATAACACGGTACTGGTTATTTTCTGTTTCTGAATTCGAGCCATTGGTCAAATCGTCTAAGAACCATGATTTACTACGATAGATATTTTCATAACGGCCATTTTCACTAGGAAGCAAAGTGGTAATAAAAGCCCTTTGTGCTCTTGGTTTACCATCAATTTCGGCATGCTTTTCAAAGTCAACTGCACCAACGAGTTCATTGAAGTTATTGATAGCCCCAACTTTTGTGTTTGCACCATCAAATAAAACTCTTTCATCGTTATCTTTTACGTAATGATAATTCAATGCACTTCCATTGATCTTCTCAACATAAAATAGGCGGTTAGGATAAGCACGGCCAAAACCAGAGCCGCCATTTTTGGGACGATACTTAGCGGTTCCGACTGCAAGGCCGTTCTCATTGACCGTGTGAAGAATGCTGTTTTGATAGTTTTTTTGGTCTGGCAGAGGAATAGAGATTGCTTCTTTACCCTTTTGCAGATTGCTAAACACAGTAGCTACTGGTTCTTCATCGTCATTCGAGTTATAACCGACACCGTAAACAGCATCACCGATAGCGACTAAGTCACGGATACTACCGTTGGATGTACGTTTGTCATCCAAATCTTTGCCACCATTCCAATCAAAGCTGTGAACTAAATCAATGACTTCACCCTTTGAGTCTAATTGCCAGAATGTAGCTTTAGAGTACCAGTATTTATAGTTTTTTTTATAAGAAATACTGCCCGAAATATAAGTTTTATCGCCGTGTACCAGACGAGCAAAGGCTTGAGTACGCTCGTCATCACCCGTCGGGAGGAATATGTCACTGGAAAACCCAACATTTCGTGTTGTTTCTGTTCTTTGGCTGCCTGTTACCTTGCCATCAGCAGAAATCTGATTAATGACAGCATTTAATGGTTGTTCATTTGGAACAAGTTCGTTAGAGCCGTCTTCTTTGAAAAGGTAAGCAATAGAATTGTTATAATTCCCATCCACCTCATTCTTGTAACCTTTGTCGTACTGTTGAACAGCGAAGAAATCATTGCAATTTCCATCGGTATAACCCAAATAATCCTCGCAGTAGTCTTCAAAACCATTGTGACCATCCGCTAAGTAATCAAATCCATTGCCGATATCAAAAGGTACTTCACTGCGATAGCTGAACCCCTCTTCGTGGCGTTTTACTTCTAAACCAAAATAAGACGAGTTTTCATCACAAGCAGAAGTCCAACAGGACTGTGATTCAGCTGGTGATTTAGAGATAGCAACACCATATGTTTTATCATCATTGCCTTCAGGTGATTGTTTTTCGAAAACATTATAAAGCGCAGCATTAGCATGAAATGCAGTGCCCACACACAATGCGATTGTGGTTAGTTTGATTGTATCACGACTATTCATAAAATAATTAATTGTCCTGTTGCATAGCTTCGAGTTCTTCCCATCGCTCGAACGCAATTTCCAACTCCTGCTCTTTTGCAGCAAGTTGCTCTAATATTTGTTGGGTTTTATCTACAGACTTAGTGAAGAACTCTGGGTCATTCACTTGTGTCTGCAATGTTTCAATATCTGACTCTAGTGTCTCTAATAAAACAGGTAAAGACTCAAGCTCTCGTTGAAGCTTATATGATAACTTCTTCGAATTATTCTTAGATACTGCAGTTTTGGGCGTCTCCTCAACCACTTTTTCTTTTTTACTAATGGCTTCATTGATGACTCCGCGTGAAGCAATTACCTGATCTCGCTGCTGCTTGGCATCGTGATAACCACCGACAAACTCTTCAATAATACCATTGCCTTCGAAAATCCAGCTAGTAGTAACGGTGTTATCAACAAACTCACGATCATGACTTACAAGAAGTAACGTACCCTGATAATTGGCAAGCATTTCTTCTAAAAGTTCCAATGTTTCGATATCTAAATCATTCGTTGGTTCATCAAGAATCAATAAATTATTAGGTTTCAGTAATATACGCGCTAGTAAAAGGCGGTTTTTTTCACCACCGGAAAGTGCTTTAACTGGGGTTCTAGCTCGCTTCGGTGCAAATAAAAAATCTTGTAGGTAACTTAATGCGTGTCGTTGGCGCCCACCGACCATCACTTCTTGTTTGCCGTCAGCTAAATTATCAATGACGGTTTTCTCAGGATCCAACATTTCACGATATTGGTCGAAATACGCCACTTCCAATTTGGTACCACAATGTAAGCGCCCCTGCTGTGCTTCAAGCTGACCTAATAACAGTTTAAGTACCGTACTTTTGCCACACCCGTTCGGACCTATCAATGCAATTCTATCACCGCGCATAATATTAAAACTGAAGTCGGAAACGATCGGTTTACCTTCAAACGAAAAGGAAACATTTTCTGCTTCAAACACAATTTTTCCTGAACGAGATGCATCATCAACGTTGAGGTTAACCTTGCCTTGAACCTCTCTGCGGTCTCTACGCTCTTCACGAAGTTTCTTCAGGGCACGAACACGGCCTTCATTTCGAGTGCGACGAGCTTTTATACCTTGACGAATCCACACTTCTTCTTGAGCAAGTTTCTTATCAAACTCTGCATTCTGCATTTCTTCAACACGAAGCATTTCTTCTTTATCAACAAGGTACTGATCATAGTTACCAGGGAAAGAAGCTAACTGCCCTCTATCGAGATCAACAATACGGGTCGCCATCGATTTAATGAATGTACGATCGTGAGAAATAAAGATAATTGAACCCTTAAAATCTTTTAAGAAAGTTTCTAACCACTCAATGGTAGTCACGTCGAGATGGTTGGTTGGTTCATCAAGCAGAAGTACATCAGGGTCGCACACTAAAGCTCGAGCAAGCGCAGCTTTTCGTTGCCAACCACCAGATAAATCGGTCAACTTAGTTTCAGCTGTTAACTTTAAAGCCGCAAGCACATTCTTAACGCGGTCGTCAAAACGCCAAGCATTTAAGTGATCGAGTTGCTCTTGCACCTTAGCCAGTCGATTGATATTTTTTTCACTCGGATCTTGACCAACAAGATCAAGCAGGTCATGGTAAATCTTTAATTGTTTACCAATTTCCGCAAGGCCACCAGAAACATAATCATATACGTTTCCTTCCTGATTACGTGGAGGATCTTGTTCTAGACGCGAAACGATCACATCTTGGGTGATTTGGATTTTTCCATCATCCAAGACTATCTCTCCAGCAAGCACCTTCATGAGTGTTGATTTTCCCGCCCCATTGCGGCCCACTAAACAAACTCGTTCGTTTTCTTGTAATGCGAATTCTGCTTTGTCAAGCAGTGGATGATCACCAAAGGCGAGCTGTGCGTTATGAATGGTAAGTAATGCCATTATTGTCCAACCAATATGTAAGTTGTTCAGTATCAAACGGCCAGTTCAATTCTGAATCTTGATATTTTAAAACCGGTATAGTGACACCGTAACGAGAAAATAAATCGTCATCAAAAACGATGTCAATGATATTTGTTTCCTTGCTGAGACCAAGCTGATCTACAATAGAAAGTGCCATTTCACATAAATGGCAACCTTCTGTGCTATATAAAGTCAGCACGTTTTTGCTATCCTTATTGTACTGTGAATTTATTCCGTGTGGGTGACAAGCCAGCAATTATGGATATGTTTATTGCGTGAAAAGTCTAACGGGAGCGTCTGAGACGAAATATTTTTCGCTGTTAGTCCCAATGCCGTTAAACCTTCTTCATCCATTTTAAAATGACGCTTGTTATTGGAGAATACGATTGTCCCCCCAAGACGCAATAATCGTTTGAGTTCGGTCATCAACTTGATGTGATCACGTTGGACATCAAAAGAAGTATCCATGCGTTTCGAATTTGAAAATGTTGGAGGATCAATAAAAATAAGATCATATTCCCCTTTCGCATTCTCTAACCACTGCAGACAATCGGCTTGTTCAAACTTATGTTGGCGACCAATGCAGCCATTTAACTGCATGTTATCTTTCGCCCAGTTAAGGTAAGTGTTAGACATGTCAACCGTAGTAGTTGAACGGGCCCCGCCTACTGCGGCATGAACCGTAGCACTTCCTGTATATGCAAATAGGTTTAAGAAATCTTTACCCTGAGCCATTTCGCCCAAGCGACGACGCGTCAGCTTATGATCAAGGAATAAACCCGTATCCAAATAATCATGAAGGTTAACGATAAGCTTTACGCCATACTCATTCACTTCAAGAGTTTCTGATACTTGACTTAATTTTTGATATTGGTTGCGACCTTTTTGTTTTTCACGGACCTTAAGCACCACTTTGTTTGCTTCAACACCTGTCACCTGAATCGTTGCACGGATAATGTCAGTCAAACGACGCTTTGCTTTCTCTTCAGGAATGTTCTTAGGTGCCGCATATTCCTGAATCACAATTTGGTTACCATAAACATCGATAGCAACGTTGTACTCTGGTAAATCTGCATCGTAAATACGGTAACAATCCAGTTTTTCTTTGCGAGCCCACTTGCCAATTTTACCGATATTTTTCTTTAAACGATTAGCAAAATCAGGAGCAATTTGAACTTGCTGTGTATCAACCCCTTTAACTTCATCAGCACTGCGTTGGGCAATAGAGTAATTTTTTTGGTGACATTGTAACGCGCCATTATTCAGTTTGAATTGCTTATCCGCTCGCATGCGAAGGCAACTTAGTAATTCATCTGAACTAGAAAAGATCGATGCCTTACAACCTCCAAACTCTGCTTTGAGTTGACCACCGAAAGCTGTATAAAGTGCAATGAGCCCTGGCTCTGTACCCAAACGTTCACCATATGGTGGGTTGGATACAATCACACCCGCTTCAAAACCTTTTGGACGAGTGATGGTCGCAGCATCACCTTGAGCAAACTCGATAAGGTTTTCAACCCCGGCTCTACGAGCATTATCTTGAGCAACCTTTAACACTCTCGGGTCGTTATCAAAACCATAGAACTTAGCGTCGACATTTTTAATACCTCGACGAGCTTGAACAGTTGCTTCAGATTTAATAACAGCCCATAACTCTGGTTCAAAGTCTTCTAAAGACTCAAATCCCCATTGCTTGCGCTTCACACCAGGAGCCATATTCGCAGCCATCATCGCCGCTTCTATCAATAATGTACCAGAGCCACACATAGGGTCGAGTATCGACTGAGTACCGTCCCAACCACAACGCATAATGATAGCAGCAGCGAGTGTTTCACGAAGTGGCGCTCGACCGGATTCAGGACGATAGCCACGTTGATGAAGTCCACTACCAACCATATCAACACCCAGTATGGCTTTGTCTTTATGAAGACGAACATGAACGCGAATATCTGGACTCTCTTTGCTGATATTTGGGCGAGGTAAGCCTTTCTTTTCAAAACAATCGACGATGCCGTCCTTAACTTTCATTGCACCATACTGACTGTTGCGAATTTCACGGTTGGTACCATTGAAGTCAACCACAAAGCGTTTGGAACTATGGAACTGGTTGACCCAATTTATCGCCGACGTTGACAAATAAAGGTCCATATCATCGTTACAGGTGAATTCTGATAAAACACGTACAAATCTAGACGCCAACCTGCTCCACAAACAGCAACGATAGATTTGTTCATTTGTCGCTTTAAATTTAACGCCTGCCTGTACTGGTTTCGCATTTTCAATGCCGAGTTTGGTCAGCTCTTCAACAAGCAGGTTTTCCATGCCATTTGAAGTTACCGCGAGATATTGATTCATAGTGTTCTTTCGTTAATAGAAAATGGTTCTAATTATACCTGACTTTAAAAGTAATGCCTCGTATTTAAAGGTCTTTTATCTTTGATAGTTCAAACAAACGACAACACCGACTCATAGCCCTTATTTATCAACAAAAAATAACCATAAATAATTGCACAACTTACTTTAAAAAATTAACAAAGGGTTTCAACCCGTCGCAATGTTCTAGTGGATTAGTTGAATCAATACCGATCACTTAATCATCCCGTTTTGATACAAGCCCAACCGCTCATTCAACTTAACAATAATTGACAACACTAAAAGTAATTTAAATCATTCCCCTTTATGCATGAATGCATGGTTATTCACACACAATCTGGTATATACCAGATTGAAAATATTGTGTAATTTAACTCCAAATCTTCGTTAAAAGAGGAAGTTGCAGGTGTTTTTTATACTTAACAATCGCAGGATAAGGGAGGTAAATTAGCCATTAAAATGAAATAAAAGTGCTCTCGTTCATTTTTGAGACATCTAATTTGCTTCATTAGCAGAAAGAACAGATGATTTTTAACTTAATAATTTACTTTTTAGGCAAGCTATTATGTAAAGTTTCTTCCCAATAAAGGCATGGAAGTAGAAATAAGATTGGGGGGTTCTAGGATAAATGTAATCAGCTTGGAAAATGGGAATAGGTAAAGGTAACAATGAGTGTAGAAAGTCTAATTGGAAATAACACTATGAAATGAGAAAACCTTGTTTAAGCCTACCCTACCATAGCAATACGAGAGTTCACGAACAGGTGGCTTGCCGATTCCATTCGATCATGCATAACTTTGATGGGCTGACCAAACTGGAGTATTTTACGGCCGTCAAGAATAAAATCTTCTGGGCCTACATAAGCACATAAACTGGAGCTGCCACCAGATTCAAGAACAATGAACAAACCTTCTGAATATTGGTTTGATAGGGAAACCATATCCCCTTCTTCAGGTACATATTGTTCACCTTTAGCATCAAAGAACCAACTCTTAGGCTGTACTGGTTTGTGAAATCGTCTGGCTGCAACGCAATATAAAGTGAGTTCAGCTTGTCTGTATTCATTGATTTCTAGGCAACGAATTCTTTCATTGTAAGTTTGAAAGGCGCTGGCATCATCAACGGTAAAATCATTATTAGAGAAGGCACAATTCACCAAGAGCTTACGACACAAATTGGTCTGGAAGATCATATCTTCTCCCAGATCAAGCATCAGGCAAGCTTTCTGCTCGTCATAATACCAGTTCCATTTGTCGCTCGGTTTAAGCATGATTATATTCTCTTGTCATTGACTCTTGCGGTGGTAGATAGAATTCCCACGCTATGTTGTTAATTTTACAAGTGCGATAGTAAAAAAAAAGAGGAAATAAACTTCCCCTTTATTATGAACAATTAATCAATAACATATGTAAGCTATTGCCTAATCTATAAGTTCTCTACTATATTTCGAACTAATTTGGGTCCATGGTAGATAAATCCAGTATACACCTGAACCAAATTAGCGCCTGCCATCATTTTTTCTTTCGCGGCAACATAAGAATCAATGCCTCCTACTCCAATAATTGGAACTTGGCCTTTTAGTTCTTGGTGTAATTTGCAAACGACTTCTGTAGAGCGTGACTGCACTGGTCTACCGCTCAGCCCTCCTGCCTCATTACCATACTTCATACCACCAACCATTGAGCGATCTAATGTTGTGTTTGTTGCGATAACACCATCAATGTTATTTTTAATCAATGATGCACAAATTTGTTCAATCTCATCATCCAATAGATCTGGGGCAATTTTTAAGGCAAGTGGGACATATTTATCATGAATCTCACTAAGCTCTGCCTGTTTAGCTTTTAATTCTATAAGTAATTCATCTAAAGCTTCACCATATTGGAGTGAACGTAGCCCCGGAGTATTAGGTGATGAAATATTGATAGCAATATAACCGGCATACAGATAAACCTTCTCCATACAGATTAGGTAATCTTCCGCACCCTTTTCAATCGGTGTATCTTTGTTTTTACCAATATTAATACCTAAGACACAATTAAACTGAGCTTTTTTTACATTCTCGACGAGGTTATCAACACCTAAATTGTTAAAACCCATTCGATTAATGATTGCTTCAGCTTCAACTAAGCGAAATAAGCGAGGCTTATCATTACCTGGCTGTGGACGAGGTGTAACGGTACCAACTTCTACAAAGCCAAAACCCATCGCATCAAAAGCTTCAATGCATTCTCCGTTTTTATCTAAGCCTGCGGCAAGACCAACCGGATTGCGGAAAGTTAACCCCATACACTGGACTGAACGGTTAGGTATATCTTGACGATATAAGAAATTAAGTGGGGTGTTATTCAAACGTTGAAAGTTTGTAATTGCAAGATCATGTGCCTTTTCGGCATCAAGTTGGAAAAAGCCAGCTCTGGCTAGACGGTAAAGCATTGTGCCTCCGAAAGAAAAAAGCCCGTATAAACGGGTTGGTATTATTTACTTTTTCTTATCTTTATTCAATGAAAATGAACAAATTCGGATAAATAGCAACTCATTTCTAATGGATGAGCTTTCTCTAATTTAAAAAAATCCACTTAAAACAAATAAGTGACAACGTAACACAAAAGAAATAAAGATGTTTTCTCACCTACCTCTCTCCTACTGATGTTTACAACTTTTTCAAGAAGCATTCTTTTGCGATCTACTGACACAATATATAAAAAAGCCAGCCTCGTATCTCACGAAGCTGGCTGTAATGTTTAACTTGAATTTATCTTTTAATCCTTTAGCTGATAAGCTTAGTCTTTCGCTGAACAATTCAAGTTAAGTAGTACTAACTCTCGAAGTGCCACTGAGAACTTCGCAAACTCATGAATAGAGCCAACTTTGAACTCATTCAGGATATTTTCCCAACGCTGAAGCGATGGTTCATTAGAAATCATCCAGCTTTCTAATGCTTCAATAACATCGATATCCTCTGAACATGAACAAGTGAGAACTTGTGCGGTTAATTGACGTTGTTGCCAATCTAAATCTTCACGGAAAGCAGCACGGGCCAAGGCCTGCCAGTTATTATCAACAGATTGACCATTAATTTGCTTCAAGAACCAGTGTAAAGATAATCTGTCGCCAAGATTAAAGTACAGTTTAGAAGCTTGCTGAACCGTCTTACCTGTTTCACTCGAAACTGAAGATATATCCAGCGCTGACTGAAGACTAGACAAGCGTGCAACGTGATTAGCCAGTTTTTCCTCTACTCCACGTTCTATCCACTGTAGAGCAAGTGCATTGTGCTCTTCCACTTCCGAAGCAACAAGCATAGTATCGAGACCTTCCGTTATCAAACGAACGTCTTGTTGATACATTGCAACAAGCTCTGATACAGTACTTTTACTCGCACGATTACGAAGCAACCAACGAGAAATTCGACGTAAAGCACCACGAGTATAAGCCATAATCTCATACTGAGCGTTAGCAGATGCGATGTTGTCCAGCTCTCTGGTTTGTTTCAAGATATCTTCGATACCAAAAATTTCTCTTGTCGCGCTATATGCATTTGCAATGTCTATAACACTTGCACCAGTTTCTTCCTGAAGACGAGTCACAAAGTTGCAACCCATTTCATTAACTAATTGGTTAGCCAATGCCGTTGCAATGATTTCCGCCCGCAAAGGATGATTGATCATTTGCTCAGAATAGTTACGGCGTAACTCACTTGGGAAGTAGGCTGTTAACTGTTTTGCATGGAAATCATCATTAGCGATTTCATCAGAAACTAGCTGCTCTTTAAGAACCATTTTGCCATATGCGACAAGCACCGATAATTCAGGGCGTGTCAGGCCAATGCCTTGCTTCTCTCGTTCTAGTAATGTTTCATCGTCTGGGATGTATTCTAGTGCACGATCAAGATAACCTGCTTTCTCCATTGTATGAATAAAGCGAATTTGTTCTTTAACAACACTCACGCCTTGCAATTCAGTCACCGAAATTGACTCAGCTTGACAATAGGCATCATCGAGAACAATTTCACCCACTTCATCTTCCATAGATTCAAGAATCAAATTGCGCTGTTTGACAGTCAAATCACCATTTGAGACCAATCCATTTAAGAATATCTTAATGTTAACTTCATTATCAGAACAGTCTACACCGCCAACGTTATCAACAAAGTCAGTATTAACACGGCCACCGCTGATCGCATATTCGATACGACCTAGCTGAGTCATACCTAAGTTACCACCTTCGCCAACAACTTTTGCTCTTAACTCATGGCCATCAATACGAAGCACGTCGTTAGCACGATCACCAACGTCAGTATGTGTCTCACTAGATGCTTTAACGTAAGTACCAATACCACCGTTCCAAAGCAGATCGACTTTCATTTTCAAGATCATTTTGATCAAGTCGTTCGGTGCTAAAGATGCTTTCTTAGTGCCTAACATTTTTTGAATTTCAGGCGTTAATGTAATGGACTTCTTACGGCGAGAGAAAATGCCGCCACCTTTAGAAATCAGGTCTGTATTGTAATCTTCCCAACTTGAACGTGGCAAATTAAACAATCGCTGACGCTCTTCCCAACCCGTTGCAGAGTCTGGGTTTGGATCAATAAAGATGTGCATGTGGTTAAAAGCGGCTTGGAGGCGAATATGCTTTGATAGCAACATGCCGTTACCAAAAACATCTCCTGCCATATCACCGACACCGATGGCCGTGAAGTCGGTTGTTTGGCAGTCAATACCCATTTCACGGAAGTGACGTTTTACTGACTCCCAACCACCTTTCGCGGTAATCCCCATGGCTTTGTGGTCATAACCATTAGATCCACCAGAAGCAAAAGCATCACCCAACCAGAAGTTATATTCTTCTGATACTGAATTTGCTAAATCTGAGAATGTTGCTGTGCCCTTATCCGCTGCCACAACCAAATATGGGTCATCTTCATCATGACGTACTACATTTTTCGGTGGGATGACTTCACCTTCAATAATATTATCAGAGACATCCAATAGAGCTCGGATAAAGCGCTTGTAGCATCGTTTACCTTCTGCAAAAATCTCATCGCGATTAGTAAAGTTATGCTGTCTCTTACAGACAAAGCCACCTTTGGCTCCAACAGGTACAATTACAGTGTTTTTTACTTGTTGCGCTTTCACTAGCCCAAGAATTTCTGTACGGAAGTCTTCTTGACGATCTGACCAGCGTAATCCGCCACGAGCAACTTTACCACCACGTAAATGAACACCTTCAATATCAGGAGCATAAACGAAGATCTCAAATGCTGGAACTGGCTGAGGGATCTCTGGGATTTCGCTTGGTTTCATTTTTAACGATAACCAAGGTTTTGGCTGCTTATCTTCACCTAGTTGATAGTAGTTAGTCCGTAAAGTCGCCATGATCATTTCCATGTAACGACGAATAATACGATCATCATCTAAGCTTTCAACCCGATCTAATTGCTCAGTAATCTTCTTGATAAGATCATTCTGACCTTTTTCGCTGCCTTTATGTTTCGGGTCAAAACGATTAATAAATAAGTTAACCAACCCTGTCGCCAGTTCTGGGTAATGGTTTAATGTATCCTCAATATACTGCTGACTGAATGGGAAACCCACTTGACGCATATAACGCGCATAAGCACGTAAAATGGTAATTTCTCGTCCAGATAGTGATGCCCCTAGTAGCAAACGGTTAAAACCATCACTTTCTAAGCTTCCTGCCCAAATATTCGCAAAAGCTTGCTGGAAGCGATCACGAGCTTCACGCAAGTCTACGCTATTTTCACTTTTATGAAGCATTGAGAAATCCAGGATCCAAAATGTTTGACCATTTTTTGTCTCGATCTCATAAGGAGATTCACCAATGACTCTCAACCCCATATTTTCTAACATTGGCATAACATCAGAAAGGTGGATTGGCTCATCACGATGATACAATTTCAAGCGTACTGCTTTAGATTCAGCCCTTTCTTCTTGTGGGCGATAAAATAGCATGCCTAATTTATTATCATCACTTAAGGCTTCTAAACGCTCAATATCATCAAGAGCAGAGCTTGGCATCATATCTTCTTTATATGAACGAGGGAATGCACTCATGTACTCTTTTGCAAGAGGTAGGCCTTTACTTTCACCAAGGTTGGCAATGATCGATTCTTTAAGACGATCATCCCAAGAAGTCGATACTTCCATCAAATTTTTCTCGATTTTTTTCACATCCACATCAATATTGTTGTTATCTACACGAACAATATAGTGGGTTCTTGCTAATTGGCTTTCAGAGAAGAAGGTTGTGAACTCTACTTCTTGCTCGCAACCAAAGTACTGTTTAAGAATACGTTGAGTTTGACTACGAAGTTCTGTGTTGTATCGCTCTTTGTTAACATAAACCATGCAGCTAAAGAAACGGCCAAACGGGTCTTTACGTACAAATAAGCGCAATAAGTCCCTATCTTGCATTTGTACAACACCCATACCCACTTCGAGCAACTCTTCCTCACGTGCTTGTAACAATTCATCGCGTGGGTAGTTTTCAAGTATGTTATGCAATGCTTTATATGAATATGAACCTTTTCGATATCCACTCGCTTCTAAGATACGATCTACTTTTTCACGAATGAGAGGAATACTTTGCACTGCTTGGTTATATACAGCTGATGTGTACAAACCTGTAAAGCGATGCTCCCCTATTACTTTACCGTTTTCATCAAATGTTTTGACTCCGATGTAATCTGTATAAGCTGGACGGTGGATGTGAGAAGCTTGATTACCTTTTGTAATGATTAAGGCATATGGTTTTTCTGCTTCCAAACGAGCTGAATCTGAGAGCTCTGATAGTTTCAATGTCCGAACACGAGTTTGATCCGCGAATAAACCTAAACCTTCTTCTTTTAATGGTCTAAGCTCTGGATCACCGTCAGTATTAACCAGATCATATTTTACGTATCCCATGAAAGTAAAATTGTGATCACCTAGCCAATGCAAATATTCGATAGATTCGTCTAAACGCTCTGTTTTCACTGAAACTCGTGCTTTATTTTGCTCAAGCTCGGTCGTAACTTCTTTCAGTTTATCTACCATTTTTTTCCAGTCACTCACTACCATACGAGTGTCTGATAAAATGGAAAGCAATTCTTCTTTAAGAGCACGCATTGCTTCTTTGCTAGTGAGCCTATCAACTTCAATATGGAACAGTGATTGGAGTGCACCTTCAGAGCCGTTCAACTCAATAACCTGTCCGTTGCTATCACGTGCTATCTGAGTCGGGTTATTTAACATCAGGTGAGCAACAAGGTCTAAGCGACCCAATGTCATTTTTATAGAGTCGACCAAGAACGGGGAATCTGGAACGACAATTTCTACAATAGTATGATTTGATTGCCAACCTTGGCGGCTGACGGCTGGGTTAAAGACTCTGACAGAAATATCTTCGGGTTTCTTCTCATTAATATGATGCCATAGGCTGAGAACTGCACCATAAAGATCCGATTCATTCCGCTGGATTAAATCATCATCAGCAATATTACTAAATAGATGTTGAGCTAGTTTAGTGACAAGTGACTGGTGAGCAAGATCAAGTTTGTCCTGAATAAGTTGGTATACTTTTTCAAGTAGAACCGGCACTACATTTTCACGCACGGTCATATTCACACTCCAAATTAGAATTGTTTTTTTGTATGAGTACTCAGTTTTTTAATATATGTAAAAACTAAGCATAGGTAATGCATCGGCTCATTGTAAAAGCATATCTACAAATGGTTAACAACAAATCATATTCGAAACAGAAAAAAAGTTTGATTATGTGACTGAGATAGCTATTTACATCTATAGAAATAGCCGTCTCTACAGAATTTCTAACTTTAAAAACTTATTATTTTGGTCTGTTGTGAGTCTAAATCTTCCTTTAAGTCCTATCTGCGAAAGAAAAGGCCTTAATTTCATAGCATCAAGTTGCAATGTTAAGTTTTTATCTGTTGTAACATTTATTGATTTTGCTGTGCCTGAATAATGAGCTAAGAAAGTTTGATAAGGGATGTTAAGGGAAAAATAATATTGTTTCATAAAACTTGTTATTTTGAATTTTGGTTAGGGCATAGTTAAATGCCCTAGTATTTAAAATATTAATAAAGTTTATTATTTAATTAACTATTAATAATGGCAGTTAATCTTCTAATGCTTTAGTTACCTTTTCAAATAAATCTTTTGCTAGGTTGTCCATTGATTTAAGTTTTTCTAATTCATTACGCATGAGATTTTGACGCTCTAAATCAAACTTACGAAATTTTAATAATGGATCAATTAATCGAGATGCAACTTGTGGGTTGGTATCGTTTAGTCTGTGAAGGATCTCACCAACAAATTGATAACCAGAGCCGGATTTATCATGGAAATTAGTTGGGTTAGCATTTAGAAAAGAACCAATTAAACTCCTAGTTCGGTTAGGATTCTTTAGACTAAAGGCTTCATGATGCATAATTTGTTTGATCTTTTCCAAGGCCCCTTTTTGTGGGTTACTGCCTTGCAGAGCAAACCATTTATCCATAACCAACCCATCGTGTTTCCATTTGTTGCTGTAATCAGCCATAAGTGATTCGCGGCAAGCCAACTGGGCATTGTTTGCAGCACTCATTGCAGCAATCGTATCCGTCATATTATTTGACATTTCATATTGAGCTTTGGTTAACGTATTTCCTTGCTCCGAATAAGCCAAGAGCTGCAAACAGCGATTACGAAGCGCCCTTTTACCAATTGCTTTATGATCAATCGAATATTCAGCTTGATTCAGAGTGTGGTAAACAGCACTCAACTCCTCTTCGAGAGCAGTGGCAAGTTGCACTGTGATGCCATTTAGAACACTGTCGACGGCATCTATATCAATCTGTTGATACCACCCCATAATTTCATTAATTGATGGCAGTGATAAAACTTGTGCGATAAATGCAGGGTCAAGATCGGCATCAAGGAGGACACCTCTGAAGGCATCAATTAATGCATCAGGTAGGTGGAGTTCTTCATCTGCTTGAACATGTTGTACATTTTGACGAATGTATTTTGCGAGAAGCATTTGACTGGCGTCCCAACGCGCGAAATCGTTGGTCGCATGTGTCATTAGGAAAATCAACTCGTCATCACTGTAGTTATACTCTAGTTTCACCGGTGCAGAGAATTCACGCAACAATGAAGGGACAGGTTGCTGAGAGACATTTTCAAACGTAAAAGTTTGTTTAGCTTGCTTGATATCCAATACATGATGGACCGCTTCACCATTAATCGTTAATGGAATAATACTTCCATCTTGGGCATAAAGCTCGACATCAAATGGAATATGAAGAGGCTGCTTCTCTGCTTGATCGTGGGTCGGCTCAGTCTTTTGCTCAACAGTAAGAGTAAATGTTTTAGCATCAGCATTATATTCACTCTCTACGATTAACGTCGGCGTGCCAGATTGGCTGTACCATAAGCGGAACTGCTGCAAATCGACACCTGTCGCATCTTCCATCGCAGAAACAAAATCTTCACAGGTTGCTGCCGTACCATCATGGCGGTCAAAGTAAAGCTTCATTCCTTTTTGGAATCCCTCTTCACCCAGTAAAGTATGGTACATACGAATCACTTCACTGCCTTTTTCATAGACAGTTAAAGTATAAAAATTATTCATTTCAATAACTTTATCTGGACGAATTGGATGTGACATTGGACTTGAGTCTTCCGCAAACTGCGGGCCTCGAATAATCCGCACATTATCAATACGATTCACCGCTCGGGAGCCTAAATCAGAAGAAAATTCCTGATCACGAAAAACCGTCAATCCTTCTTTTAAACTTAGTTGAAACCAATCTCGACATGTTACTCGATTACCAGTCCAGTTATGGAAGTATTCGTGGCCAATAACGGCTTCAATACCTAAGTATTCTTGATCTGTTGCTGTTTGGTCATTAGCTAATACAAACTTAGAGTTAAATACATTCAATCCTTTATTTTCCATTGCCCCCATGTTAAAAAAATCGACAGCAACGATCATGTAGATATCAAGATCATATTCGAGACCAAATCGCTCTTCATCCCACTTCATTGAATTGATTAATGAAGTCATTGCGTGACCAGCACGGTCCAAATTACCTTTATCAACAAAAATTTCCAAAGCGACTTTACGACCAGACGTCGTAGTGTACTGATCACTCAAAACATCAAAATCACCCGCAACAAGGGCAAACAAGTAAGCAGGTTTTGGATGTGGATCTTGCCATTGAACCCAGTGACGGCCTGAGTCATCTTTACCTTCAGCAATGCGATTACCATTACTCAACAGATAAGGGTAGGATTTTTCATCTGCGATTACTTTTGTTGTAAATTTCGCGAGTACATCAGGACGATCTAAGTAATAGGTAATTCGACGAAAGCCTTCCGCTTCACATTGAGTACAGAAAGCACCACCAGATTTGTATAATCCCTCAAGTGCTGTATTTGCTTCTGGGTCGATTTTTGTCACAATCTCCAATTCAAAGCTTGCTGGGAGCTGCTGAAGTATTAAGGACGATTCGGTTAATTCACGATGGGACCATTCTTCACCATTCACTTTACAAGATTGTAGTTCTAGCCCTTCACCGTCGAGCGCTAACGTGTTTGACTTATCTTGCTGTTCAATTTTTGAAATTGCAGTAACAATCGTATTGTTGTCATAAAGATCAAACGTTAAGTCAATGTCACTGATTAAATGCGACGGTACTTGGTAATCTTTACGATATTTTGCTTGCGGGGTATGAGCCATTTTGTTCAATCCTTGTTCTTAGAACCACACAAATAGTCGAGCATTAACTTAAGATGTAATGCTTGATATCACTTAATAAGCTATTTTTAGGGCTTGTGGGTCAAGAATACAAGTCTTTGTACGAAAAAACAGGCCATTTAGTTATTTCGAATCACATTTCGTTTAACAAACAATCTACACCATAAAAATGCTGTCGATAATATGATTACGTTTTAATCTGGTATAACTCGATTAAGTATTGCATACATATCACCACTAGAATCTTTAATAGTAAGTTCATTATGGTTTAGTTCATATCGTGTGCCATGTTCACCATGTTCATACAGTAACATTAAGTGTTCACCTTCAGTATAAAATACGCCGTGTTTGATCGACTCAGCTCCTTTTTCATTAGCAACTCGAAAGGAAAAAACAAAATCAGCTTGTAAAATAAGTTCCATTTGACTAATTTCGTTAGCGAGTACACCATCACCAGAAACATGTGAGCTTAGCCATATGCCAGGAAGAGCTTCAGGCATACCTTTTGTAAAAGTGACTCCATTTAGGTCTAGGGTATTATGGTTATTAGAATAGATATATATCTGGGGTTGGTCAGTGTGCAAACCAAGAACAAGCGTTTCTTCATTTGCGTTGTATAAACCTTCCCAATGATCAATTGAATAATCTTGTTTCTGAATATCAATAGAAAATGAATAATCTGAACTTAGGCTAAGTTTAATCGCACGGAAGTTTTCCGCTGATTTCTCAGCATCAGTATTCAATAAATACCAATCTCCGATAAGAAAAGGAGTGTCAAAATGGCTGAGTTTATCCCCTTTATCAGCTACAGAGCTGAAACTGAATGTACCAAAGAAAAATAAGCTAAAGAAAATAATGAACCATTTCATACGGTATCCCTATTGTTTTCTTTTAGCTTAGGCTTTAGTTCACATTATTGCGATTAATTAGACATAGATCACATTTAATTATCGCAAAAAATTAAGATACCTCTGCGTAATATTTACACAACGACAAAAAAAGCGCAACCAGTATCATAATAAAATAAAAAGCGAGCTGGGTTAACAGCTCGCTTAAAGTAACCAGTTTTACAAAGGTTGATTTTTATTTTTTTAGCATATCAACCATTATCTCGACTGATTCATCCAAATAAACATCAGGAGCTTCATAGTCTTTTGGGACATCATCCAGAGTCTTAAATGCATCTTTCTTAAGTGTTGCTTGTCGCTTATTAATTCGCTCCAAACGAACAGATTCTGCTTTATCTGACTCTGCTTCTCGAGTTTTCTCATTCAAAGATAAAAAGTTGTCGTCTTTTTCTTTACGGTATTTCTCAATATCTTCTTTGATAAAACTGAACTCCATCTCATGTGATATGCGTTTATTGTGCAGCTCATTAAGACTAGCTATCAGCTTCTCATTACTTGGAAATGTTTGATATTCTGCTTTGGTAATACTATCCCAAGGGAGCGCATTATCTTCAACACTTTCACCAGTTTCACTCGGATCTACGGGTGTGGGGAAAGAAATATCAGGTGCAACTCCTCGATTCTGTGTACTGCCACCATCGATACGGTAGAACTTCTGAATCGTGTATTGAACGTAACCTAATTCTTTATCAAACAGATCATAGATATGATTGAGCGAACGATGCTGTTGAACAGTCCCTTTACCAAATGAATTTTCACCTAGAATAATTGCACGATTGTAATCTTGCATTGCAGCGGCAAAAATTTCTGAGGCTGAAGCACTGTATCGGTTTATCAAAACTGTTAATGGACCTTGGTAGCTTATTAGGCCATCTGTATCTGCGTTGACCTTCACTCGCCCATAGCTATCACGGACTTGAACAACTGGCCCTTCTTTGATGAAAAGTCCTGTCAGAGCAGTGGCCTCTGTAAGCGCACCACCACCATTGTTACGAAGGTCAACAATAACACCATCGACTTTCTGTTCTTCAAGCTCGGCTAACAATTTATTTGTGTCTTTAGAGAGCCCAACGTAAAAACTTGGCACCTCAAGTACGCCAATTTTCTTACCGTCTTTCTCAATGATCTCTGATTTTACTGCACGATCTTCTAAACGAACTTTATCACGAACTATCGTGACAACGTAACTTTTAGCATCTTTGCCTTCTGGGAGAACTTCAAGATTTACTTTAGTACCTTTGGGCCCTTTAATTAGCTGAACAACATCGTCTAAACGCCAACCAATCACATCAACAACGTTTTCACCATCTTGACCAACACCAACGATTCGATCACCCTCGCCTAATTTTTTGCTCTTCGATGCTGGGCCACCAGCAACTAAAGAACGAATGACGGTATAATCATCTGTCATTTGCAATACGGCCCCAATACCTTCCAGAGATAAGTTCATTTCTGATTGGAACTGTTCTGCATTGCGGGGAGATAAATAGCTAGTATGAGGGTCAACTTGTCGAGCAAAAGCATTCATATACAACTGAAAAGCATCTTCGTTGTGTGTTTGAGTGATGCGCTTCATTGCATTATTGTAACGCTTCTCTAAAACCTCTTTTATCTCAGGCCACTTCTTACCCGCTAACTTGAGGTTGAGCGCATCGTACTTTACTCGCTTTCGCCAAAGTTCATTCAGTTCAGCTTGGTCTTTAGGCCACGTAGCTTCTGAGCGATCAAGTTCAATCACATCATCGGTATTGAATTTAATTTCATTATCCAATAATGTCAGTGCATAAGCATAGCGCTCGAAGCGTTTTTGCATTGATAGATTATAAATATCAAAGGCCGCTTTATTGTTACCCGCTTTGAGCTGATCATCTAGACTCACTGAGGCATCTTTAAAAGAATCTATGTCCGATTGAGTAAAAATATTCTTATTATAATCAAGTAGTTCAACATAGCGGTCGAAGACAGCTTTAGAAAAATCATCATTAAGATTGAAATGCTTATAATGAGAGCGTGTCAAACGGGATGTTACTCGTTTACTTGCTGTTTCATGCTGGGTTTCAGGGGCAAGAGTGGGTAAGTCATCTTTATTTAGTTTGGCTTCTAGAGCCTGTGCCGATGCTGCCAGCCATAGGCTAGCAGCAATCAGCGTCATTTTCGAACGGCAATTCATGCGTAGGAGTATCTCCCTTATGCGCGTAGGTGCTCCGCTTTCACAACCATTTGAAGGCCGTTAGCAAGTTGAACACGTACATCTTCCTTATTGACTTCAACAATGGTCGCTGCCATGTTTCCTTGACCCATATTCACATTGATTGCGTTACCAATCGTAATTTCATCAGTATTTAACGCACGTGTTTCAACAGGTTTAGCTTGTTGTCTTTGGGTCTTTGGTTTGTTAGGACGACGAGCTTGCTGCGTTTTTTTAGCAGCAGGTTTCGCTTTCGTCTTGTTCTCTTCACGAGCTTTTTGAGCTTGTTCTTTGCGACGTGCTTGAACTTTAGCTTTGCTTTCAGCTAGAGTCGTTTTGGCATGCTCAACATGCTCTTCTTCTAGTTCACCACAAGAATTACCATCAAGGTCAATACGAGTAGCACCGGCTTTAACGCCGTGTAAATAACGCCATGAGGAGGTGTACTGTCTTAACGCTGCACGAAGTTGAGTCTTACTCACTTTTTCATCTTCATTTAGACGTTCAGCAAGATCTTGAAAGATTCCAATTTTCAGTGGTTTTGCTTCACCTTCTAAAGTAAAGCAGTTAGGGAAACATTCAGCAATATATGCAATCACTTCTTTGCTGTTTTTTAACTTTTCAGTCATGTGGGTTCCTGATTTGAGCGGGTATCCGCGAAGCATTAAGAAAAAATATTCTCGTATTATAGTGACATGATAAAGAAAAACCACACTCGATGGCGAATTTATGCTTCATTAGCGTGCGAATTAAGCAGCTTTTCTACTTCAGTAATAAAAAATGCCAGGCCTTGCTCATCGATTTCATTAAATCGACCAATATCTGGGCTGTCAATATCGAGCACTCCGGCTAATTTTCCGCCAATGTAAAACGGAATAACGATTTCCGATTGGCTTGCAACATCACAAGCGATATGACCTTCAAATTGATGAACATTATGCACTCTTTGAATGGCTTCTGTTTCTGCGGCTACACCACACACACCTTTACCGATAGGTATACGAACGCATGCAGGTTTACCTTGAAAAGGCCCAAGAACGAGTTCATTATCCTTTTTTAAATAAAATCCCACCCAGTTCAACGATTCCAATTCAAGAAACAACAGAGAGCTTAGATTGGCTAAGTTAGCGATAAAATCAGACTCTGATTCTATTAAGAGTAGTGCTTGCTTAGTGAGCCTCTGATACTGTTCTATATTCATAGTAATTTCCATTTTTTATTGCCTTGTGTAAGACAACATTTCCGATTTTTTGGGATTGTCTATCTATTCTTAGATTATCTCGTTAAAATACGAAAAAGCTTAATAGGAACCATTCGTAATTAAATGAATAATCAATACAACACGATAAGCCGTTCTTGGCTTCTAGCACAAGCAAAAAAATACAAATCGAAGCTCATCATTGCTAATTTGATCGCTGTTATCGCTACTTTAATCAGCGTTCCTATTCCTTTGATGATGCCATTGATGGTTGATGAAGTACTTCTTGATACCCCAGCTTCAGGCTTGGCCATAATGGATGCAGTTTTGCCGCAAGCATGGCAAACACCAACTGGATATATTTCGTTTACACTATTCCTCGTTATCCTTATGAGAGCGATGAGTCAAGCGTTTAGTATTTTGCAAAGTCGCCAATTTACTCAAATTTCAAAGACCATAACATTTGAAATGCGTAGCAAGATGATCGATAAGCTCGGCAGAATCAGTATCCGTCAATACGAAACGAAAGGCAGTGGTGGTATCAATGCCCACTTGATAACTGACATTGAAACTATCGATCAATTTATCGGCTCTACACTCGCAAAATTCATTATCAGTCTATTAACGGTATTAGGCACGGCTATCGTATTGCTTTGGCTTGACTGGCGCCTCGGGCTATTTATATTGCTTGTTAATCCAATTGTGGTTTACTTTTCTCGTAAATTAGGAGGTACGGTTAAGCACCTTAAACGTAAAGAAAATCATGCTTTTGAAGTTTTTCAAAACCGCTTAATCGAGACTCTTGATGGTATCTATCAACTTCGGGCTGCAAATAAAGAAAGAATCTTTTTACAACAGCTAAAAGATAGTGCTAATCAAGTCCGGCTTGATGCTGACAAATACGCTTGGCAATCAGAAGCTGCAGGGCGTGTCTCCTTCTTGCTCTTTTTAATCGGTTTTGAACTTTTTCGAGCCGTTGCCATGTTAATGGTGCTCTTTAGTGACCTTACTATTGGGCAAATTTTTGCTGTATTCGGCTATCTTTGGTTTATGCTATCCCCTGTCCAAGAGCTGTTGGGAATTCAATTTTCCTGGTACAGCGCCAAAGCAGCGCTTCACCGTATAAATCAATTATTGACACTAGAAGAAGAACACAGACCTGAATCTAAAGTTGATCCATTTGTCGCTGGTCAAGAAGTCGATGTCAAAATTGAGAACGTTAACTTCTCGTATGATGGGGAAAAAAATATCCTTAACAACCTGTCGTTACATATCCCTGCAGGAAAAAAAGTCGCCCTTGTTGGTGCAAGTGGAGGCGGTAAATCCACATTAATACAGTTATTAATCGGAGTGTATCAACAAGATTCTGGCGATATTTTATATAATAACGAACGAACTCAGGACATCAGCTTCGAATTAATACGTGATAAAATTGCCGTTGTATTACAACAACCTATATTATTTAACGATACATTGAGGCATAATCTCACGCTTGGTGGACATTTTGATGAAAGCGCATTGTGGCAAGCTCTTGAAGTCGCGCAACTTCAAGATGTTATTTCTCAATTGAACCATGGTCTAGATACTGAAATTGGCCGTAATGGCATCAGACTATCTGGTGGACAGCGTCAACGTCTGGCTATTGCACGTATGATTCTAAGCAACCCACAGTTTGTCATTCTTGATGAAGCAACATCTGCTTTAGATACTGCAACGGAAGCTGCCTTGCATAAAGCACTTAATGAATTTTTACGAGGTAAAACCACACTTATCGTAGCACACCGCCTGTCAGCGGTTAAACAAGCGGACCTTATTTATGTACTAAAAGATGGTAAAGTTACACAAACCGGAACTCATGTTGAACTGGTCAAACAAGAAGGTTTATATCAAACATTATATGGTGGATTACAATCCCATGCGTAGAGCTCTTACACATCAGCAGTTCTTACTGGTTAACTTAAGCGTTGTCCTAAGAGGTTAACGTGACACAGCTGAAAAACAATGTTAGTCAAGTTCAACGTTCTAGGCTTTGTCAAGGTTGTGAATTGCCTGTCGATGTGATTCCACTAAACAATGGAAAAAGAGCTCATTGTCCTCGGTGCGGTACCCAGCTGTACCGAGGAGGAAACCCTACCCTGTCAGGGAATACAGCAATTGCCCTGACTTGCCTATTGTTATTTATTCCGTCTTATTTTTATAATTTCATCAGTATCCGTCTTTTTGGGGTGATGATTTCTGCTAGTTTGCCTTCCGGTATTCTTGATCTTTTTCAAGATGGATTTATATTACTGCCATTGTTGATCTTTTTTTGTAGTACCCTAGCCCCCCTCATTGTTTGTAGTTCTGTTTTGCTTGCCCACTGGTCTATACAACAGCGTTGGTTTAAAACTCTACAAACGTCACTTTGGTTAATCCAAAATTTAAAACACTGGGTAATGTTAGATGTTTTCTTAGTCAGCATTGCCATTTCGTGTTTTAAATTACAAGAGCTGTCTGATATTTATGTTGGCCCAGGCCTTATCGGTTTGATACTGCTACAGGTTTTCACGGTTATGCTATTATCACGCATCTGTGTGCGTCGTTATTGGGAAGCTTGGCAACCTGAAGTGAGCTACAAGTTTGAGCATATAGACATTGATTGTCATGAATGTCACCTTTCCCAGCCTAAACAGAACCACTGTCAACGCTGCCACCACCAATTATACCATCTCAAACTTGACTCCATTCAGAGGACATGGGCTTATTTAGTCGCTGCTACCATCGTCATCTTCCCCGCTAACTTCATTCCGATTTCAATTTTAACCACAAACGGTCAGCGCATTGAGGATACTATCTATTCTGGCGTTATGGAATTGGTACAAAACGGCATGTATGGCATTGCCGTTATCATCTTCATTGCAAGTATTGTTGTTCCAGTAGTAAAGCTTATAGGGCTGTCTTACATCTTGTTGTGTATTCAATTTAAACAAATCAAACACAGAAAACAGCAGATGATGGTATATTTCGTAGTTAAGTGGATCGGAAAATGGTCAGTTATGGATTTATTTGTTATTTCAATCATGATGACCTTAATTGATCGAGGACAAATTCTCGACTTTACCCCAGGGTATGGTGCAGTCGCTTTTGGTGCAGTAATTGTATTTACTATGCTTGCTGCGGACAGCCTTGACCCAAGGTATATCTGGAAAACACAAAAACACACATCTATCAAAGAGCAAATTAATGAGTAATAAAAATGGTTCTCAAGCATCATATCCGCCTGAGATAAAAAAAAGCAAAGGCATTTCTCCGCTATGGCTTTTACCTGTATTAACCATGATTCTTGCAGGTTGGTTAGTGTTCAAATCCGTACACGATGCAGGCCAAAGCGTACAAATTTACTTTTCTGAAGCTGCAGGGTTAATCCCGGGACGTACGACGATTCGTTACCAAGGCTTGGAAGTAGGTATGGTGCGTAATATTAGCTTGTCTCAGGACCATAGTAACATCTATGTTGATGCAGATATTTATCCAGATGCAACCAAATTACTCAACGATAAAACTCGATTTTGGCTTGTCAAACCTACCGCTAGTTTGAGTGGTGTTTCTGGTTTAGATGCCTTAGTCTCCGGTAACTACATTGCGATACAACCCGGTGATAGCAAAGAGTTTAAAACTACGTTTCACGCACTTGATTCTGCTCCAAGAGACTTAAAAGTAAATCAAGGGTTAAATATTCAGCTTAAAAGCCAAGACCTGGGAGGAATATCAATTGGCTCTCAGATTGTTTATAAAAAGATACCTATCGGCGAGATCTACAATTACCGATTAGACAAAGATGCCAAGTCAGTAACAATCCAAGCCAATATTGAAGAACAATATCGCCATATTATTAACGACCGTAGCCGATTTTGGAACGTCAGCGGTTTAGGAGCGAATATTGGATTTAACGGGATTGATGTCAAGTTAGAAAGTATGAACGCCCTATTAAGCGGAGCGATCGCTGTAGATTCACCTGATGATGGAGAACCTGTCAAGGAAAATAGTGAATTTCATTTATACAAAGATTTAAAAACGGCTGGCCGTGGTATTGCAATCAAAATCGCACTCCCAGATGACAATAATATAAGCAGTAAGGGTGCCCCAATAATGTATCGGGGCATCGAAGTTGGTCAAATCACAGATTTAAAGCTTTCAGAAGGTAATAAAGTCATCTTAGCTTCAGCAGCCGTCCAACCGGCCTTTAGTGATATGTTAACTACCAATACCCGTTTCGTACTTGAAGAGGCAAAATTATCATTATCTGGCGTTGAAAACATTAGCAACTTAGTACGTGGTAACTTTTTAACTATTGTCCCCAATAAAGGAGAAAGAGCTCGTCAATTCACTGCTATTCGCAAAAGTGTCTTTAACCAACAGCAAGAAAAGTCTATTCCAATTCGTTTAGTTTCTAATAACTCATTTGGTTTGGATAGCGGAGCAAACCTGCTTTATAAAGGAGTTGTGGTTGGCTCTGTTATTAAAGTTGGACTGCAAGGTACCACTAAGCAAACGCAAAGCAGCAATGAAGTTTTCATGGATGTATTAGTTGATCATGAATACAAACATCTACTTAAATCAAATAACCGATTTTATGTGACTGGTAGTGCTTCTGCTGAGCTCACTGAGTCAGGGTTAAGTATTACGGTACCTCCAGCCAAACAGCTATTAACAGGTTCAATTAGTTTTGTCAGTCAAGGCAAAAATACTATAAAAAATGAATATCAACTATTTCAAAGTGCCTCATTAGCAGAGCTTGCCCAATATAATCAGACTGGCTCTAAGACTCTGACATTATTCACTAAAGAGCTCCCCTCGATTTCCAAGGGCAGCCCGCTCCTCTACCGCAACTTGCCTGTAGGCAGTGTGTCTGATTTTAGCTTGGTTAACGATGGGGTAATTGTAAAAGTGACAATAGAGAACCGTTATGCCTACTTAGTTGACAAGCAAACCGTTTTTTGGAATCGTTCAGGCGTTGAAATCGACGCATCAATGGCAGGCATTCGCGTAAAAGCCGATCCAATAAGGACTCTTATTCAGGGTGGTATTGCGTTTGATACTATAGAAGGTGTTGAAAACAAAATCGCTCATCGCTGGAAACTTTATAACAACCAAAGTGAAGCCAGACAATTTGGTAAAACCATTACATTATTGACAAATGGCACCCAAGAAGTGAGCGAAGGGACCCCTATTCAATATCAAGGAATTAAAGTTGGAGAAGTCACCTCTGTATCACCAGACTTCAAACAAGAGTCGATGGAAGTACAAGCACACCTCTACCCTCAATATGTTGACGATATTGCCGTGACAGGGTCACATTTTTGGCTCACTTCACCACAAATTGGACTTAGCGGAGTCAAAAACCTCGATGCGCTTGTCTCTAAATCGATCAGCGTTAAGCCAGGAAATGGTAACAGCAAGTTCCAATTTGACTTAGCAAACACTGACCAATCACAACAAGGCATAGGCTTTATTTTACAGAGCGAACAACGCGGTTCTGTTCAAGTAGGTACACCAATACTCTACCGACAAATGGATGTTGGGACAGTCACAAATATTCAGCTCGGTGAGTTTGCTGACCGAGTTATGATTCAAATTGAAGTTTTGCCTCAATACGCCTATTTAGTGCGTCAAAACAGTGTCTTTTGGAATGTTTCTGGCGTTGATGTTTCTTTTGGTCTCTCAGGCGCAAGTATCCGTTCTGGAACGGTTGAAAGTTTAGTTAGAGGTGGCATCGCGTTCGCTACCCCTGAGCAATCAAACCTTAAACCGATTGCAGAAGCTGGGAAAACATTTTATCTCAACCCTCAAGCTGAGGAAGATTGGACAAATTGGCAAACACCGATACCTAAGCCTTAGTCGCCCAAACTAACGTCAAAAATCATCAAAAGAGTAGCTTATGCTGCTCTTTTTAGTTCGTTTCCAGCTATCAGTATTCGTTTCTTTGGTGATTTCGTATATTATTTGCTTTAAATTCTGTAATCGAGAACTGACTTTGCATTCTAACGTATTTATCCCTGAAGCTTTTCTAGAAAAAATTCAGACGATTCTTCCCAAACATCTCAACATGGAAGAATTTATCACATCTTGTCAAAAACCACTGCGTAAAAGTATCCGAGTGAACACCTTGAAGATCAGCGTGGAATCATTTCTCGAACGTGCAGAGTTAAAAGGTTGGAAGCTTACACCTGTCCCATGGTGTGATACTGGTTTCTGGATTGATGCGGATGAATCAAACGTCCCACTTGGCAATACTGCCGAGCATATGTCAGGGTTATTTTACATCCAAGAAGCCAGCTCCATGATGCCTGTCTCAGCTCTTTTCATGCACGAAGAGCAATATCATAGCGTATTAGATACTGCTGCCGCACCAGGCTCAAAAACAACACAAATCGCTGCACTCATGGACAATCAAGGCATCTTGGTGGCCAACGAGTATGCCGCTAGTCGAGTTAAAGTTTTGCACGCCAATATTGAGCGATGTGGCGTTCGCAATACAGCCCTGAGTAATTTCGATGGTCGTGTCTTTGGTGGATGGCTTCCCGAGCAATTTGACGCCGTGTTATTGGATGCTCCATGCTCTGGTGAAGGAACATTACGTAAAGATGCTGATGCCATGAAAAACTGGTCTCAACAATCTGTCCTTGATATCGCCAATACGCAAAAAGAGTTGATTGAAAGTGCGTTCTGCTCTCTCAAAACCAGTGGTGTAATGGTCTACTCTACCTGTACTTTAAGCACCGAAGAAAACCAACAAGTGTGCCACCACTTAAAAGAGACGTTTGGTGACGCAGTGAAATTTGAAAGCCTTGCTGGTTTATTCCCTAAGGCTGAACAAGCCCTAACCGAAGACGGTTTTTTACATATTTTCCCTCAAGTCTACGATTGTGAAGGCTTCTTTGTTGCTCGAATTCGTAAAATCGCTCCCGTAGAAACACCAATTGTCAAAAAACGTATGGGTAAATTCCCATTTGAAAAGGCTTCAAAAAAAGTATCTTCTGACATTGCCAATCAGCTCAAAGACACATTGGGCATTGGCCTTCCAAATGACGCAACATTATGGCTTCGCGATAAAGATGTGTGGCTGTTTCCACAAGCACTAGAGCCTATGCTTGGTGAGCTGCGCTTTTCTAGAATGGGGATCAAAATTGCAGAAACGCATAAGAACGGTTATCGCTGGCAACATCAAGTAGCAACGGCTCTGGCCAATGGTACAGAACAATACATTGTGGAATTAAATACAGTGGAAGCACGCGAATGGTTTATGGGTCGAGATATTAGGCCAAGCCATTTGGCAGAAAAGCAGGTCACAAAAGGCGAAGTCTTGGTTAAATATGACGGCGCTATTATCGGCTTAGGTAAATGGGTAAGTAATCGAATTAAGAACGGCCTACCTCGCGAATTGGTTCGCGATAAAAACCTATTTTAATTCCATATCCCCAAGCGGCATTACCTGTCAATTTGAATATTAGCCTTAACCCCTTTCAAATTGGCAGATTTAATCTCATTAATTGATTCAGGGCCACTTTATACTTACCTAATTTCTGCAATGGAAAAGGATACGGCACCTTTGAAGAAAGAGCAGAAATAATTAAATTGGCATGTGAAGAACTTGATAAAAATATTAATGAGATTATTAGAAATCAGAAGCTCAATACTTATTCGATAAAAGAAATTACGCAGTATAAAAATCTGCTTGTAAGTAACGGGTTCCCTAAAAAGTAAAAGAAGTTGTCACAGATCCTAGCGTTATGTAGGAAGAAAGAACATTCAACAAGCTTCTCAAGCAAGGTGACTAATCACGATAGCTTTGCCGGCTATAACAACACATTTGACCCTAACAACTGGCCTATATTTAGCAATTAAAACGTTTAAGTTAGGAGGTAGTCAGTCTCTGCCTCCTACATTGTCTGATGCGAGCTCATTGTAGATTAAACAAGCCATTATATTTTTGCTCTGATCTCAAACATGTGTAAATGATAATACGCAGGTTTTGGACAAAACTAAGTTATTGACTTTGCTAGTTTAACAAAGCCACAATAACAACAAATAAGGTAATACGAATTTCGTAGACCATTTTAGTTAAGCTTGATAATCGCTTATCTCTTGATTAATCCCCCATCAACTGGAATTTCGCTACCTGTTATATATGAAGATGCAGGTGAAAAAAGAAAAATGGCTACGTTAGCTATTTCAGGAGCAGAAGCTGCTCTACCAAGGGGTAATTTACCAACAACACTATTCTCAAATTCAGTCTGTTTCTCACTGGATAAGAATCGTCTGAAATTAGTCGAAACAGGGCCAAGAACCAAACTATTCACTCTAATCCCCTTGCATGCTAGCTCGTTACTCCACACTCGAACTGCAGCACTAAGAGCACCTTTTGAAGCAGCATATAACGAAGTCAGCTTTGCTCCCTCATAAACAGAGCTTGAACTGGTAACGATGACAGATGATTTTTCCTTGAGGTATTCGCTTAATGCGGCTAGCTGGAGTATTGGACCTCTTGTATTGACATCCATGATTTGGCTGTATTTTTGCGCAGTAACGTCTTTCAAGCTATCTAACTGTGCAATGGCCGCATTCAGCCATAAGCCATCAAGCATACCGTTTTTCCGAACAACCTCTGCAAGCTCATTACCAGATTCAGGGCTTGAAGAGTCAATATTTACAGGAATAATACGGGAGCCATGTTTATTTGATAGCTCACTCAGCTTTTTACTATTACGCCCAGTGATAATGACGCGAGCACCGAGTTGTATCATCTCTTCAGCAGTAGCTAAACCAATGCCACTAGTCCCACCAGTGATCAAATAAAGTTTATTATTAAAATCATAGAGACTGGAAATATATGAAAAATTACCTTTTGCACTATATGATGATTTTATATTCAACATTGTTTCTCCTCAATAATGAGAAACAACGGTAACAGTTAGAGTAAGCTCTAAGTCAACATACTTTACCGTTTTTGTATAAATTAATTTTATAATCTAAGGCCTTAAGATGACTTTCTAGTAAGCTTATTTGTTCAACAAGGCTCTCTCTATGCATTGATAGCATGCTTTCTCTAGCGTGGAGAGTTTCTGAACCACCATCAGAAAGCTTGGCGTATTCTAGAATTTTATTTAGGCGCATTCCTGTTTCTTTAAGGCGTTTCACAAAAATTACCCAAGCAACATCTTGAACATTGTAATGCCTATGTCCACTAGAGTTTCTGTGGATGTTTTTTAGTAAACCTATCTTTTCATAATATCGTAGAGTATGAGAAGACAAACCTACTTCTTTAGAAAACTGCTGCATATTCATAAATAAACCCTAAGTGTTATCTTTATATAAACTTTTCTGGACGAAACTTCGAAAAACGTATCCAAAAGTTTGCGACAAAACCCGTCTGGATTCGTTGTGTCTGTAAGGCATGTTTTTTGAACTGGAAACGAAGCTAGACGGCTATGATAAAGTAAGACACGCTCAAATAAAAATTGATGATTTAATGAGCGCGTCAACAAAAACCAGCCGATACGTATATAAACAGGTGGCTTTTAATTTCAAAATTAACCCACTCATCTCAGATCTGCATGATTGCTCTTATGGTGAGTATTATTGACCCCACTGATACCATTGAATGATTAAACAAGAACGCCTCCAAATTTGGAGGCGTTTTTAATTCTGGGCTCTGATGGGTTGGTTAATCGAGTGACTTCTTGAACCGAAGTGAGGCGATAAAAAGACCGATAACGGTGAACCCGAGCAACCAAAGCGTGTCTCGCCACAGTTCCATCAAATCTGCGCCACGTAGCACCACACCGCGAATAATGCGCATAAAGTGGGTTGCGGGCAACGCCTCCGATATCCATTGTGCGGCAACGGGCATTCCCTCATAAGGGAACATAAATCCTGACAACAAGATCGATGGCAAAAGAATAAACACTGTCATTTGCATTGCTTGCAATTGCGTAGACGCAATGGTGGATATCACCAAGCCTAGGGTTAGACTCGCAGCGATAAACAGCAAAGTACCAAACAGGATCTGGCTAATGGCACCATTTATTGGCACGCCAAATATCCAGTGACCCAAGCCAAGAATAATAAGGACCTGGATCAAGCCGACGAAAATGTAGGGAATGATTTTTGCCACCATAAGTTCGATGGAGTGAATTGGCGTGGTAATCAGT
This sequence comes from Vibrio sagamiensis NBRC 104589, assembly GCF_007990935.1. Classification (GTDB taxonomy): domain Bacteria; phylum Pseudomonadota; class Gammaproteobacteria; order Enterobacterales; family Vibrionaceae; genus Vibrio; species Vibrio sagamiensis. The sequence goes on along the minus strand of NZ_BJXJ01000036.1, from coordinate 6,362 downwards.
AACTCTAAATTGCCGCGCTCTCGCTCTCGAACAATGGCCGCACTGGTGAACAATATCATTGTCATGGTCAAAATTACGCCTAATAAGCCGGGAACAATGTTCACAGCCGAGCGTCGACTTGGATTGTAATACAGTGCCAGTTCAAAGGTCTTGGCGGGGGCTGGGCGTATCTCGAAATCAAAGTCCGTTAACGGCATGGTTTGCAGTGAGAGAATCGCGGAACTGATCATCGTATCTGATCCATCCACTATCCACTGACCAAGCTCTCGGCCTTGCACCATACGTTGAGTCAAGTCGCTAGGTAGAATCAGAGCGGCACGCACAATACCATCTTGAATAGCTTGTTGCGCTTGCTCTGCGGTAGCGAAGGTTTCTGTCACCTCGACTACTTGGGTTACTTTGACTGATTCGGTAATCACGCGTCCAGCGGTACTACCACTTTGATCGACAATGCCTACAGGAATATTGCGAATATCAGTATTAATAGCAAAGCCGAACAGCAGAAGCTGGATCAGAGGGATCATCACGACCATACCAAAGGTAATACGGTCACGCGAAAGCTGGCGGATTTCTTTGATCATCACCGCTTTCATCCGAGCAATCGATTTCATCATTGGCGACCTTCCCCCGTCACGCTGACGAACACATCTTCCAAGCTAGGACGAGCAATGTTCATCTCGCAGCCGGTTAGCTCAGGAAAGTGGCCGGTTAGCCATTCAATCGGTTGTTCGATATGCTGGTGGATTAAAATGCGCAGGCGAATGCCCAACTGCGTAGCGGAGCGTACCTCTTTGTATTGAATAACTTTCTCTTTTAGTTTTCGTAAGTTATCCGCTTTAACTTCGACGATATTGACGCCCATTTGTGCCATGAGTTCTTCGGGCTCACCATCAGCACGAATTTCTCCTGCTTCCATAATCGCTAGCCGATGACAGCGTTCTGCTTCGTCCATGTAGTGTGTGGTGAGCAAAATCGTTGTGCCTTGATCGGAAAGATCAAACAGTTGTTCCCAGAATTCACGCCGGTTCTCTGGGTCAACTGCAGAAGTTGGTTCATCCAAGAACAACAGTTCCGGTTTGTGCATGGTGGCTGCGGCAAGTGACAAACGTTGTTTCTGACCGCCACTCATGCCGCCGACCCGTTGTTTACGCAGTTGGTCGAGACCATAAGTTGATAGTTGCGCTTCGATGCGAGCTTTGAGAGCTTTGGTTTCCATCCCAAAGATTTGTCCAATAAACTCAAGATTCTCTTGAACCGTCAAGTCGTCATAAAGTGAGAACTTTTGTGTCATGTAGCCAATCTTAAGACGCAATAGCTCAGATTGTTTTGGGATCGCTAATCCGAGCACATCGACATTACCTTCACTTGGACTAAGCAAGCCGGTTAGCACCCGAATAGTTGTCGATTTACCACAGCCATTAGGGCCAAGAAAGCCATAAATACTGCCTTTAGGTACATTAAGTGTGATGTTGTTGATAGCGGTGAAGTCACCAAATTTTTTTACTACGTTCTTAGCCTGAATTGCGTATTCAATCATTGGCTTACTCCACCAAATCTACTTGTGCCGGAATACCAGAAGGCAGGTGTTGCGCAGAGTCTTGCAAGTCGACTTTTGCAAGATACATCAGACGTGAACGCTCTTCTTCGGTAAGCGCAAAATAAGGCGTAAATGAGGGCTCGCTAGCGACCCAGCGAACGGTTCCGGAGTAAGCTTTATCGACACCATCTACATGGACTTGAACGGTTCTACCAGGCACAAAACCTACTCGATAGTTTGCTGGCACATAAACACGTGCGTAAGGAACACGACTCGCTTGAATTACAGCAACGATACCATTTACAGGCACACGTTCACCAAGATTAAACGGTAGAGTGTCGAGCAAACCATCCCGTGTGGCGGTGATGGTTAACTCTGCCAGTTTTTGTTCTTGTAGAGCCACATCGGCTTTTGCAGCCATGAGTGCCGCTTTGGCTTGTTCAATATCTTCAGGGCGGGAGCCCGCCGTCAGTTTACTGAACTCTTCTTGTGATGAGTCAAGCTCAGCTCGTGCAGAGTCTCTTGCAGCTAAAGCTGCGTCTTTTTCAGATTGGCTAACGAGCTTCTTACGAACAAGCTCGACCTTACGTTGGTAGCTTTTTTGCGCTTCAATTAACTGTGCCTGTGATCTGGCAACGCGAGCTTGGGCTGCTGCAATGTCTTCTGGCCGCTCCCCATTGGTCAACTTCAAAAGATACGCGTCTGCTTTGGCTTGCTCGGCGATGGCATGAGCTAAAACTGCTTCCTGGTTTTTAGTATCAAGCTGAACAAGCACTTCCCCTTCGTTTACTTGGCTACCCTCTTTGATAGGAAGGGCTCGTATTATCTCACTCGACGTAGCAGTAAAGGTTACGCGGTCACGCTCTAATGTACCGAGGGCTTGTTTAGCATCGTCTTTGGAACAGGCTGTTAAAAGAGTAAGGGCTAAGGTGCCCAGAATAATTCGCTTCATCATGCGACGTTTCCTCTGAGATGATGTGCTTGTATTCGTATCAAGCTGGAGAAGAATGTGGAACTGAGTTCATTGTAACGTGAGTCTGTTTTGTCTGGCTAGGGAGTTCATAGCCTCAATATTCATCAATCAATTATCAAAGTCGTTCTCATTATAGAACGAGTCACTCGAAAATTCTCGTTCAAATATAGTGGGTTACCATTATGGGGTTTTGTCACAAAAGTTAGTCAAGTCAGAACAACATTCGCGTATACGGAAACGCTCAAAGTTATTAGCTTTGGGCGTTTCTTCTAAAAAACTTGGTTACGACAAACCAAGCTTTAAAGTGTCATATGCAGAATTGGAAAAGGTTTTCCCATATCATCAAGTGGCTAGCGCGAAACGACTTTGAAGCCCATATGCTCGTAGAAACCTACAGCCTGTGAGTTTTGTTCGTTTACATCGACTGGGGCATTTTCGTTCTTTATACCCCGTCAGGACACTTATGGACAAAAGCTTCTTAGAAAGGTCGCTCTAATTGGATTGGTTGATATTAGAAAAAGTATGAATACCTCCCTTATAAAACGCCTTTTAGGGTACAAAAAGACCGCCACGGTGGGCGGTCATTTAATAGTAGTTCTATTTATATGTACTAGTGGATTGAGCAGACTGAATAGTTGAGGAAACAAGTTCTTCAAATAGCTCAGATTGCCCAGCTGGAATTAACTGATCTTGTATGCTTTTACGTTTATTTGAATCAAACAACCTTTCTGCTAACCACCCGACTAGGTACATTAATGAAAGACAGCCTCCAGCTGTAGCTATATTGCCTTCAATAACGAGAGGTAGATCTTGAACATCTCCTCCCATACTTTCCAGCGTAGCTTTCGCGTGTGGATTCGTTGTTAATTTTTTATCATTCAGTAAACCAAGCTCGTGTAAGATAAAGGACCCTGCACATATAGAACCTATCAATTGTTTTTTGGGGTTAAGCTTTAAAGCTGACATGAAGTTTTCGTCTTGCAGTACAGCTGGAATTCCGCGATAACCACTAGTAATCAAAACAACATCTTGATCTTTAACCTCAGATATATGGCCATTAGTCTTTACTGTAATTCCAAGTTGCGAGTTATGCTCTGCCTTTGTGCCTAATATTCTCACATCCCAGCTATCAGTTGTTCGACCGAGCAAGTCATACATAAGAAAGAAATCTACATCAGTAAAATCATCAAATAAAACAATGCCAACTTTATACATAATACCTTTAGCCTTTTTTATCGCATCATCAATAAGAAATAAAAGAAAACTCGTTAAACCTTCATTTATATACCTTAAAAGTATCATTAAAAAGGTCAAAGAAGTGGTATCTACTTCATATAGTTAGAATTAACGAAATTATATATTCGTAAAATACCTAAGGGTTAATAATGCACATCTGAGTTAGCCATCACATGAACTAGCTAATTTTTGGACAAAATCTATTTAAGAAAGCAGGAATATTAGCAAACGATGCATAAATAGATGTATTGCAAATCATATGGGTTAAACAAGCGATATTATGAATATTGCACTAACTAAAAGCTTGGTCTGTCACACCTCTGGCTTATTTGCTACAGAACAGACATTACAGCCTAATAAAGCCACATATATATAATGATGGGCTCACACCTAATTAGTCGGAAAGGCAATATTAGTGAAAGTCACAAAATTGTGGTCAGTTATTCTGACCACTAAAAGTTAATCCACTTTGAAATTATTTTAAAGATAAAAATTTTGAAGGGACATCATCTCCAGCACTGTTATTGGGGTATCCAATAACCTTAGAAGAAATAAGTCTAGAAGAAACACTTTGAAAGATTGGTATAATCGGCATATCTTCTGAAAGCTGTTTTTCTGCCTTAGTGTAGATATCAGTTCTTACACTTGATGATGTAGTAAAGAGAGCTTGGTTAAGCAAAGAGTCAAATTTCTTACTTGAATATCTTGCATGATTGAGTGAATTACTTGAATTTAAAATAGATAAAAAAGCCGAAGGTTCATTGTATAATGCACACCATCCCCCTCGCATTATTTCAAAGTCCCCTTGCCTTCTGGAATCCAAGTATACTTTCCACTCTTGATTTTCAAGACTTACATCAACCCCTAGGTTTTGTTTCCACATCGACTGTATAGCAATCGCGATTTTCTTGTGATTTTCTGATGTATTGTAGAGTAGCTTTAATCTCAGTGGACTAGAACTCTGGTTATAACCCGCAGAAGCCAATAGATCACGAGCAAGCACTAACCTCTTTTCTCTGGAAATTAAAGCGTATTCTGGAGTTGAGTTAACAAAACCTTGGGTGGAAGTAGGAGTAAAAGAATAAGCTTCTTTTTGTCCTTGCCCTAAAATATTATTGACAATAATGTCTCGGTCGATGGCATAAGCTAATGCTTTACGTACCCGTTTATCATCAAAAGGAGGGATAGTTGTATTAAAACCATAATAATAAGTACATAATCTATCTGTAATATTCATAAGGTGAGGATATCGCGTTTTCATACGCTGAAAGTCCTCTAATGGAACCTTGCTTGTAACATGAATTTCTCCTGATAAAAAACGGTTGAGTTCTGCATTTTGATCATCGATAGGTAAATAAGTTACTTTAGTGAGTAATGAGTTTTCAGAATCCCAGTAATAAGGGTTTTTCAATAATTCTAAACGCTCGTTAAATACACGATTTACTAAAACAAACGGGCCGTTACCAACGAAGTTTTCAGGTTTACTCCAGCGATCGCCATGTTGTCTCACCAAACTTTCTTTAACAGGGAAAAATATCACATTAGAAAGTATATTAGTAAAGTGGGGTACTGGATATTCCAATATAATTTCTAAAGTTCGGTTATCAAGTGCTTTTACACCAAGCTCTTTTTTACTCTTTTCCCCTTGAATAATTTCTGCTGCATTTAATATTTTAGCTGTTTCAAACAAGAAGCTATAAGGCGCTGCTGTTTGAGGATCAACCGCTCTTTGAAAACTGTATACAAAATCCTGAGCTGTAATAGATTGACCGTCGGACCAATACAAATCATCACGCAAATAGAAAATAAATTTTTTATTTGCGTGATTTTTCCAAGACTTGGCTACTCCAGGAACAACATTGCCATTGGGGTCAACACTAAGGAGACCTTCAAAAATATCTTTTATAACTAAGAAATCCGAAATCCCTTGAGCCTTGTGAGGATCAAGTGAAGTAACCTCTACACCACTGCCTCTAATCAATCCTTGCCCTTTCATTAAAGAAGACTTTTTATGCTCTTCTGCACCTATAGAAAAAGCCATAAAAATCAATAGCCTGATTATTATTCTTAGAAAAGTCATTGCTTTGAGATGCATAATTTTGTCCTTAAAACTCTTAACAGTATCTTCTACACAGAGTAAGAGGAGTACTTTATTAAAGGTACATATCTCAGAGTTAATGTAGAGAGATACACTCCGTTAACCATCTTTGTGATAAACATCAGAATGAGCAAACATTGCGAACAATAGCTTGCCTTACTATTAGCTATCTTTTTTGAAACTAAGATCTCACAACTGACGTCAACATTAGAGCCATTTCACTTTGTAATAATAATTGTTTAGAAGGGAACAATTCTGAGCCAATAAGGATAATTTCCTAAACGCCACAATATTAGAATCAAAGAAAATAGCGGAACGTAATGTAACACGATAGCGGTAGCTAGTTTGGTGACGCGTGATTCATTACTGGATTTAATGTTAAATATTTGTAAAGAAGCTATTGCATGGCCTCCTATCTCTGAAATCGGATTAATTTGAGTAGGAAAATCGTATATTGCTATAGTTTGTAGAGTATTTTTTGGGGCATTTTCGTGTTTTATGCCCCTTCGGCACATTTC